>JBFMFQ010000116.1:0-11245 GCA_040752075.1 Candidatus Zixiibacteriota bacterium
GTGCGATGTCCTTAAGGTAAATCGTGCCTGCTGAGCCAGTCGAGCCCGATGACCCACCGCGGGCCGAGATGTTCGCAGAGGGGAAAGAGAGTGTCGTGTAAAAAACGGCGATCCGCCCGCCTCCGCCTCCTCCCGCACATCCCCATGAACAGAATCCAGTACCTCCGTTGGCTTGGATTACTCCAGTGCCGGATAGATCACCAACGTCAAGTCTGATGCCACCGCCTGAACCTCCCCCTGGCACCCCATTGGGAGTCGTACTCGGTCCTCCATTGGCCCGCATCGTTCCGTCAATGACGCAGGTTGTGGCGCTGATTGTCGCGAGTCCTCCCCCGTGGCCACCCGTGCCGGAGGTCGAGCCTCCTCCTCCCGAGCCCAGATGCCGTGGATCTTCAAGCAGACCATAGGAGGGGCTTGCTGATGCTTGGCTGCCGTTCCCTCCGATCCCTCCGTAACTGCCCCCCGCCGCCCAAGTGGGTGCACCTCCGGCCCCGGCGACAATGTTGTCCGACGCGTCGTAGGTTTCCCCGGGGGCAATCCCGCTGCCTCCCAACAGCCCCTTCTCGTTCAGATCGATCAATCCGCCCGCCTGCACGTCCAATGTTCCGGTCACGTCCAAGACCAACCCGGAAAGCAAGCGCGAGGAGTGCGTTATGACACCACCGGACGCAATGCGCATATTGCCTGTCACGGTAATCTCGGCATCCGCGATCAGCGTGCCGCCGGAATTCACGACAACACTATCATAGGTTGCGGGCGAAGTGATCTGCGTCGTGCCCGACACAATGAGGTCTATTGCCATGCAATCATGCGCCGCTGAAGTGGCGCAAATGACGATCGCAACAGCCAGGATCACGACTCTCGTGCACATGCTTATGCTCCTTTGAGATACACGTACTATCCCCTGCCCACAAAGCGCCGGACGTCAACGGCTATTCGGTGGTCAGCCGAGTGAGAAGTGGTTGACGGGAGAGACCGAGGCGGGCGCGATTTGAAATGGTGCTACGCCTCCCTGCGAGATCTTCTCATTGTTCACGCTACACTGGCTTAGAATTCCGCGCACCACGAAGTACGTCCACGCAAAACTCGGCCTGGTCGAAAGCAAACAATGCGGCTGCCGCAGTTGCCACTTCCGACATCGATTGTAAAATCGCAAAACAGGCCTGGTGCGCTCAGGCGGTTAGTGAGACCAATTTAGCATTCATTCCCGATCCGTCAACACAAATCTCGGAGCGCTATCTTCGCCCGGCGGCGGAAGCGCACTCCGCCAACCGGGCTTTCCGCCCGCGCCTCCCCGAAGGGAAGGTTGGGCTTCCTTAATGAGTGTTAACGACTCCGATGACTGATTTCGGAAAGCCGTGGTTGCCATGGTCCGGCTCGCTTCTTGACAGCGTGACGCCAATCGGAGTAATTGACTGCGATCTGCCTGATTGCCAAGGGCATGACGCCGATACCAGAGATGACCGAAACCGCTTCACCACCCTGGTTTGCCGATGGCGATCCTTCCGACTCAACGCGGCGGATGGCCGATCTCGAGCGCTACGCGCAGCAGTTCTTCCGGCTATGCGCCCCGAGAATCATGCGCGGGCTGGCGCCGGAGGATCTCCGCGACCTGCAACAGGAGATCATTCTACATCTCATCAATGACGATTTCCGGGTTCTCCGGCAATATCGGATGACGGGGTCGAATTTCGATGCTTGGTTCTGTACCGTTTGCATCAACAAGACACTCGACTTCATTAAGAGGAAGGAGCGTTACGAAAGGGTGGTTGGGGATCACTCCGCGGCTACGGGAGGAACGTCTCATGAGGAATCCGCCGCGCCGGGCGACCCCGAGAGTCGCGCCCTGCAAAGACAGATCACCCTTCGAGTCGCCGCATCGCTCGAATTCATGGACCGCTACTGCCGCCTTCTGCTGCGGATGGCCGGGGAGGAGTTCCGGCCACGCGAAATGGTCCGCGTTCTGCGCTGGCCCCCGTCCAAGGCGAAGAAAGTCGCGGATGACCTCAAGTACTGCCGGGAGAAACTGCGCAAACTGCTGTCGGATCAGGGAGTTTCGGGGGATTTGTGACCTCCTGGAAAGTTATTTTGAAATCGCATTCCGAAAACCGGAATCGGTGTCGTTGAGACAGTTGACGGATCAAAGAGTGCAGGCAAACCGTGACGTTAACAGACCAACAACTGGATTCCTTGGTGGCCGAAGCGGCTGGGGAGAACCCGCCGGGATTCACACTACCGGCCGATGAGGTTGTGCATCGGTATCTGCTCGGCACCGCCAACGCGACTGAACGAAAGTCGATCAGGGAAGCGCTGGACCTCTCGAAGGACTTCCGCAGGCGGCTCCTCGAATTGACCGAAGATATCGACCGTGCGGCCGAACTCGCGCCTTCAAGGGGATTTGCGCGAGTGCTCGACGGGGCTACGGAATCGGGATCTCCCCGAAAAGAGGCAGGGACCATGTTGTCCAGATGGCTGCCTCTGGCGGTTGCCGCAGGGCTGGTGCTGTATCTGCTTGTCATTCCGACGCCACCCGCGAGGCTGGCGCAATGGGCGATTGTCGACCCTGGACTCCCTGGGGAGGAGTTGATCTCGTTGTCCACACGCTCAGTCGCACTGCCCCCAGCGACAGGCTTCGCCAATCCCCGCGATGCCGCGGTGGCGGCGTTTCGCGCATCGCTGGAGTTCGACAAAGGCGAGTTTCGCGCTCGGCCAAGTGCCGGGCCGGACAGTCTCCTGTCTCTAGGTCACCCGTCTGAAATCGTGTTGGTGGGGCCTGATGGTATGGTCCTTGGGGCCGCAAAGGTCGCGATCCCTTCCGGGGCGGACAGGCAGCTTTGGAGCCTGTCGCTTCCCGGCCGGACACTCAGAAAGCTGGTCATGAATCCGCAGCGTGGCGAGTGCTTCTGGGATCCGCAGTGGGGTAACCAGGTTGGGTTGGTCTGGACCTCCAGTTCGGATACCGTATTCCAATCTGGCCCGGTGAGCTACGTCGAGTTTTGAGTCTGTGGTCAACCTGCAACCCGCGCCTCAACCATGTGCCGACCCGGTTTCCTGATGCGAATCGTTATCTGTCTCTTACTCCTGGTTGCCGCTTCGCAATGCACGTTCGCCCTTGCCGGGGACCGGGACGCTGGTTGGCAGGAAGATCTCCGAAGGGCAGACGCCTTCCGGGGTTCCAACACCCTGGATTCCGCCTTCCACTATGGACTCAGGGCGCTCCGTACAGCCGAATCCCTCTATGGTCCCGTTGACACGAGTGTTGCACTGGTCACGCACCGGCTGGGACTCCTTTACTGCGGCACGTACCCCGACACAGGAGAGGTGTTCTTTCAACGTGCCGAGAGTATCTGGAGTGCGGTGCCGGTCTGCAATCCGCTGAGTCATGCCCGAACCCTGAACAATCTGGGAATTCTCAAACAGCGGAAGGGACTGCTAAATGAGGCAGAGGCCCTCTTCCTGAAGTCCCTGGAACTCAAGAGTGATTTCCTCGGGCCGGACAGCCCCGACCTCGCGATTACGTATATGAACCTGGGCATTCTCAACATAGATCGCGGCTTCTACGGCGATGCGGATTGGGCGATGCAGAGGGCTTTCGACTGCTGGAACGATTCGGCCGCTGCGGCCGCGCACGTTTATTACCTCAACCGGAGTGTCCTGCTCATCAATCAGTTCCGGTTTCCAGAGGCGGAAGTGGCGGCAAGCGCCGCCTTGCGGGATGCACGGACGATCAACCACGGCGGCGCCACTGTTCGCGCGTTGGACAATTTGATCACACTCAACGAGAGGCTTGATCGCCTCGACTCCGCGGCTACTCTGCTATCCGAGGCCAGTCGAATCTGCGACAGTCTCCTCGAGGTTGTGCCGGATGCTTTCCTTCGAAGTCAACAAGTCGCGCTGACCCTGGTCGGCGCGCGGATCGACCGTCGCCGGCAGGACTTCGAGGGGGCACGGGAACTCCTGGCCCGCGCGGATTCACTCGCCGAAGCATATCTCCTACCCAACGCACCGGAGAAGTTCACTTCACTCCGGGAGCATGCCGCATTGAGTCTTGAAAGCAATAAGGTTGAACGCTCCCTCAGCGACTACGCGCGCGCCATCGAGTACGGCGACCGGGTCCTTGGAGCCCGCCACCCCGAACTCGCAATCGCGTACACAGGAAAAGCACGCGCTGCCCTGGCTCTAGGAAATTTGGATGTTGCCGTCGCGTCTGCGGAACAGGCGGCGGAAATCCTCTACGGGAATCTGCCCTCATTGACAGCGACCGTCCCGGAGCAGGATGCGCTGCGGTATGCCGCCGAATTGACGGATGCTGTCGGGCTCATGCTTCGAATACTGGAGCAGATGCCGGATGCCGAGGCAACGACCGTCCGGAACGCCGTGGACATTGTTCTGCGTACAAAGGGCATCACAACCGACGTCCTTCTTGCAAGGCACCGGGAGGTCAGGCGCGACAGCGACCCGGCCCTCATGAAGGCCATGGAGCACCGGCGGTTCGTTGCCAAGAAACTCACAGATGCCGTTCTGGTCGGGCACCCGGACACGGATACATTGGATTACCGAATCCTGATTGACTCCCTGACCATGGAGTATCAAGCCGCCTCCGATGCTCTGTCGAACAAGGACCCGTCGTTCGCGCGCAGAGCCGATCTCTGGGCGGTGGACGCCAACACGGTGCAGGGAACGCTCGCAGATTCCACACTCGCGCTCGAATACTACGCGTTCCCCGGCGACGATTCCGCCGGTGTGTATCACTATGCCCTGATCGCGATCAGCAGGGAAGAAGCACGGCTCTTCTGGCTTCCGGATCCCGACAGCCTTGCGGAACTCATCAGCCGGTACCGTGCCCACATGGCGTCCTGCGCGTCCCTCGGACGATACCCGGGTCGCCGCGACCTTGATGAATTCCATCAAATCGCGCGCGAAATCTATCGACATGTTCTGGGTCCCCTCATTCCCGAATTGAATGGGATTCGAACAATCCATATCTCGCCCGCCGGTCCGCTGAGCTTCATCTCCTTTGCGAGTTTGCGGAGCCCCGCCGGCCGCTACCTGGTCGAGGAGCACGAAATCTACACCCTGGATGCACTGCGTCAGGTGGCGCATGGCGATGACATTGCCGCAAAGGGTTACGGGGTACTGGCCATCGCCGACCCCGACTTCGACAGCGCCGCGGAGGGCATTTCAGCGACGGTCGGGTCCACCCCGCCGCCGCCGGGAAAGTCAGGCCCGTCGATGGCGGTGCGCGGAGGGTGTGGCAGAAGTCTGGAGTCGATCATCACGCCGATCCCGGCGACCCGTGCCGAGGTCGAGAGGATAAAGTCGCAATGGGCGGATTCCGACGAGTCCGTGACCACACTCTATGGACCCGGGGCGAGCGAAACGAACCTGAAGCACCTCGCCACCGGTCAACGCGTGGTGCACCTCGCAACCCACGGATTCGCACTCCAGGGAGATTGCGATTCGGATGCCATCTCTCCGAAGAATGGGGCAACGCAGGATCCGGCGGCGATCTCCTCGTTATTGACATCCGGGCTCTTATTGGCCGGTGCACGGAGGTCTCTGAGCAGCCCCGAGACTGCCGCCGACGAGGATGGCATCCTGTCCGCGTTGGAAGTCGTCGACTTGGACCTTACCGGTGTGCAGGTGGTTACCCTTTCCTCATGCGAATCGGGACTTGGTTCACTTCTTGGTGCGGAGGGATTCTATGGACTGCGCACCGCTTTCGGATTCGCCGGAGCCGATGCGGTGCTTGCCTCGCTCTGGCGCGTTCCGGATGAATTCACCTCCGAAATGCTTCCGGGAATCTACGCCGGCAAGGACATGCCGGTGTCCCTGTCGTTGCGAAATGCCCAGCTCCAGGCCATCTCCCGGCTGCGGAGCATGGGTCTTGCGGAGCACCCGTATCTTTGGGCAAGCTTCGTGGCGTACGCCAGCCGGGCATCGAACACTGGTCGAAACTAAACAAGCCCGATTGGCTCCTAATTCTCTCTCAAATGGATTGCGGATTGGTTGCGTGTAAGTGGGCTCTGACCCGGGGCCCGCTCCATGACCAACCCCCAACTCGCCGCCGCCATCGAAAAGTATATCCGGCCCGCAACATTTCCGGTCGCGGTCAGGATGATTAAGCCCGGCGAGCCGTTGCCGCCGAAGGTCAAACGGCCCAAGGCCGATCTTGGGTTCGAAACGGCGGTCTGCCAGGCGATTGGGCTCGCGCGACGGTATGGCTGGATGCTTGCCGTCGATAGCGCCGACATCTCCTGCCCGATCACCAAAGCGTTTTTCGGATTCGAGAAACGCGTTCCATACCTCGAAGAAGGTCACGCCTGTGCCGGGATGTACACCGAGACCCCCGAAGCCGGCGCAAAAACCGAGGCATCAATCCCCCAATTCGGCTACCACCAGTACAGCCACATTGTTGTCGGTCCGCTGGCACGCGCCGAGTACGATTGGGATGTGGTCGTGATCTACGGCAACGGCGCGCAGGTCATGCGCCTGGTGACCGGCGCGCTGTACAAGGGGGGAGGAGCCCTGACCTCCCAGACCGCCGGACGGGTCGACTGCGCCGACCTCATCATTGGGGCCATGAAATCCGGCCAATGCCAATATGTCCTGCCCTGTTACGGAGACCGCATCTTCGGCGGGACCACCGACGAGGAAATGGCATTCTCCTTCACGCGGGCGAAGTCGGAAGAATTGATCGCAGGACTGGAGGGCACCCACAAAGGCGGTGTCCGCTACCCGATTCCGACCTTCCTTCGTTTCACCGGCGAATTCCCCGAGTCCTATCGCAAGTTGGAAGATTCCTGGATCACACCCGACTCTCAACCCTGAGGTGAACATGCTGACATCGGAACAACGCCGCGCCATGATCGGAGAGATCAGGCGCCTGCCCGCGCTGGTGGCAGAAACAATCAAGGGAATGAACGACGCCCAACTGGACACGCCCTATGGCGACGGCAAATGGACCGCCCGTCAGGTGGTGCATCATCTCGCCGATTCCCACATGAACGGCTATGGACGCACGAAGCTCCTGCTCACAGAAAGCAACCCGACCGTGAAACCCTACGATCAGGAGGCATGGGCCAACACCGCCGATGTCCTCGCGTTTCCCGTGACGTCCTCCCTGAACATCCTCGATGGGTTGCACACACGCTGGGCGAAGCTGATGGAATCGCTCTCGGAATCGGATTGGCAGCGGACCGGCAATCACCCCGAGCACGGTCCCATCACGGTCGAGTGGATCCTCAAAATCTACTCAGGTCACGGCGTCAGTCACATGAGCAAGATTGCCGACCTGCGCCGCGCCAGGGGGTGGTGAGCCCCACTTGATTCAAAGGGGCGAAATGCCGTACATCATCTCATGCCGGAGCGCATGAACCATACCGACCGTCTGCAGGCCATCCTCGAAGGGCACCGGCCCGACCGGCCGCCGGTCAGCATGTGGCGGCACTTCTATTCCGAGGAGACCGAGCCCGTGCGGTTCGCCGAAGCGATGATCGGCTGGCAGCGGCGCTTCGACTGGGACTTCCTGAAGATCAACCCGAAGGCATCATATCACTACGAGCCCTGGGGTGTCGGGATGACCTTCAGCCCCGACGGTTCGATCAAACCGAAGCGCACTGAATTCCCGATTACCCGCCCGGAGGATTGGCTGCGCATCCAGCAACTCCCGGTGACCCATCCGGAATTCGATGCCCAACTGCGCGCGATTTCGCTCATCCGCAAGGCCCTGCCGAAACCGTTTCGAGTCGTGATGACCGTGTTCAATCCCATCTCCATCGCCGGCGACATGGTCGAATCCGAAAAGACCCTTCTCGATCACCTCCACCGGGAGCCGGAAACCGTGGAGTCGGCGCTCGCCGCGATACAGCGAACATTCATTGATCTGGTAACCGAGTTCCGCAATGCCGGCGCCGATGGCATCTTCTTCGCCACCACGCAATGGGCGTCCGCCGACACGCTGACGATTCCCGAGTTGAAGCGCTTTGCCCTGCCGTACGACAAGCCCCTCTGGGATGCGGCGGGACCGGATGCCTTCAACATCCTCCACATCTGCGGATCAAACAATTACCTGCGCGAGTACCGCGATTTCCGGCCGGCCATCGTCAACTGGGACACTTCCGATCCGACCAACCCCACGCTGGCGGATGGCTATGCCGCGATGGTCATGCCGGTCATGGGTGGCCTCGGCCACGAGACCGACATGGTCAAAGACACAGCGGCGATCCTCGCGGACAAGGTGCGCCGCTTGATCGACAGTCACAACCGCCTGCCGCTGGCGGTCGGCGCGGGATGTGCGGTCCCCGTGACCGTCCCGGACCTGAACTACCGCGCGGTGCGCGAGGCGGTCGGTCGATGACATCGCCCGCCATAAACACAGAACCCGATTGAGCCCGGGCGTACATTCACCTGAAGGACGGACAATCATGAGCACGCCAGATAACTTTCCAGATCAAATCCCGGCACTCCTTGAGGAAATCGGGTCCGTTCTCCACGGGACCAATGGCGGCTCCGATCCCGTCGATCGGCTCGTGGAGTACCTGTTCACCGAGATTCCGCGATACACCTGGGTGGGTGTCTACATACTGGAGGAGCAAATCCTGGTCCTGGGTCCATACCGGGGCAAGCCCTCCCCGCACACGCGCATCCCGCTTAACCAGGGTATCTGCGGGGCGGCGGCCTCGACAGGGGAGACCGTGATCGTGCCGGATGTCAATGCCGACCCGCGCTACCTGGCCTGTTCCCTGGAAACACGCTCCGAAATCGTGGTGCCGATCTTCGATGCCGAGGACAAAGTCCTAGGCGAGATCGATATCGACTCCGATCTCCCCGATGCCTTCAGCGAACTCGATCAGCGGTTCTTAGAAGAGGTGGCCGAACTTCTGGCCCCCGTGCTTGCCGCCCGCCGCTAGAAGTCCCATTCCGTTTGCACTGGCAGTCGGACGCGCGATCTCGTATGCTCACGCGACCGGCCCGCGAAACACACAGGGCCGAAGCGAGGGATTGATGTTCGAAGGCGATGTCACGCTCGGGTTTTGGATCGGCTTTCTGGGTCTGATCCTGACCCTGCTCATCTTGGACTTGACGGTCTTCCACCGCAAGCCCCATGAAGTCAAAACGAAGGAGGCGTTCTACTGGGTGTGCTTCTGGGTGGGGCTGGCCATCGCATTCAACGTCTTCGTCTATTTCGAGTTCGGCACGAAACGGGCGTTGGAGTTCACCACCGGCTACCTGATCGAGGAGGCCCTGAGCGTCGACAACGTCTTTGTCTTTCTCGTGATCTTCCAGTACTTCAGCGTTCCCAAAATGTACCAGCACCGCGTGCTCTTCTTCGGCATTCTCGGCGCCATCATTCTGCGCGGGGTGTTCATCCTGGCGGGTGCGGCGTTGATCAGCCGGTTCAATTGGATCCTCTATATCTTCGGCGCCTTCCTCTTTCTGACCGGCATCAAATTGGTGATCCAGAAGGGGGCCGAGGTGCACCCGGAGCGCAACCCCGCGTTGCGTTTTCTGCGGCGGCTGGTTCCGATGACCAACGACTACCATGGATCGAAGTTCTTCATACGCCACGCGGGCAGGCTATACGCCACCCCGCTTCTGGCCGTGCTGGTCGTCGTTGAAGCCACCGATGTCGTCTTTGCCGTGGACTCGATCCCGGCGATCTTCGGCATCACGCACGATCCCTTCATCATCTACACGTCGAACATCTTCGCCATCCTCGGCCTGCGCGCCCTGTTCATGCTCCTGGCCGGAATCATGGACAAATTCCACTACCTGAAGTACGGCCTCGGTCTCGTCCTGGTCTTCATCGGGATCAAAATGCTCATCGCCGGCTGGTACCACGTGCCCATTGGGCTTTCGCTGGGCGTGGTCGCCACGCTGCTTGGGGGGTCCGTCCTCTTGTCGTTCTTGCGCCCCGCCAAACCGGCCGAACTGCCCTCCGGCGACGCCGCAGACTGACGCTCCACACGATCGCGTCCGCCCGTGAAAGCGAAGTGCCCGGAGTTCCGCTTCACTTTCCGCGAAACGAGTGATACAACACCCGCGGGGCGTTGACAAATCCGGTCCAGAACAGATTGGGACTGTGCTTGAGACGGCGCCGGCAATAGGCGATGGCCTTGTCCCAGTGCTCGGCAAAGGGGACGTACATTCGGTGAACAATCCCCGAGCGCAACGAGGCATCCGCGCCGTTGCCGCCCGGGATCCCGGCGAAGTATCCGCCGGTCACCAGTTCGGAGATCAGTTTCTGGCGTGGCACACCCAGCAGCGTCTGGGTTTCGAAGCGATCAGCGTGTATGTGTCCGGGAACGATCACCTCGGTCACAAATCGCCGGATGAGCGGGATGTCATGAGTGGCAAACTCGACGTACACCCCCTTTTCGAACAGACGGCGCGCCAGGGGGATCATCCGCGCCTTCATTTCATCCATGTCCCGGATCGCGAACTCCGGCGGTTCGTTGTAGATCCCGATGCACAGCCGGATCCGGCATCCATCCGGGAGTTGCTCCACGTCGTCACCGGTGCGAAACAGCCGCGACTGTATGACCGTCCCGACCAGCGGCCCGTGCTGTTGGAACAGCGAACGATGCAGCTTTAGCGTGAAGTCGGTCCACTGGTGGTTCTCCATGTCGATCGTGATCCGCACGCGGGATTGCACGGCCAGCGTGACCACGCGGCCGATCGTGGCGGCGCACTCATCCCACCGCGCCGCGGCCGGGTTAATGACCTGCCCGTCGGGGTCCTTTGGCGCGATGATGAACGAGGACGGTTTCAGACTGATGGAGGGCCGGAGATTTTCCGGAAGCGCCGCGAAGCGCGGATCCCCGCTGACCCGATCGATTAATCGTTCGTAGATCCGGACATACTCTGCTATGTCGCTGTCCGTCGCGGCATCCTCCCCCAGAACATCGATGGTGGAGGCGATCCGGTCGTGGGACAACTCATTGGCCTTGGTCAATGCCGCGTCCATGGAATCACCCGCCACGTACGGACCCGAAAACAGGCGGATCGCCTGCTTCGGCATCATTGCGACGGTCATCTCACGAAGATCTGTCATCGGCCCCACTCCAGCCCGGCACCCGGCGGCCCTCGAAGGGGCACAGGGTCGCCGGCGCGGTCTACTACTCTAACGCAAATCTCACCAGCGGGACAACGGCAAACTGTCATATTCTGAAGAGGGCCTGGCAGATTCGGGGTAACTCCAAATGGCGAGCGGGGCGCCCCGCATCGAGCGCCCCGCGCTGTA
>JBFMFQ010000117.1:0-11141 GCA_040752075.1 Candidatus Zixiibacteriota bacterium
CGGCCCCGGCGCGGCCAGCCACAATGTCAAAAACCGGACCCCGACGCGCGCCGAGAGCGTCTTACCCGCTGGTCGAGGGGGGGAGCCGAGGTGATTGACAACAAGTGCGAAGGGCGTAATGTTACCGGCATCGTGGAAGTCGCGGAAGGGTGGACGAGGTCTCAATGCGCCGGGCTCTGACAAGACAGTTTCGACTTGTGCGTCTCCGCGTCTTGAGGATTGTCGCCGTGTTCACCGCGGCGGCCACGCTGCTGTCGATTACCATCAGGCACGAATCCTGCGCGGCGCAAGAGGCCTACGAGGCCATTCCCTTCACGTTCGAAGGGGAGATAGCCGCCTGCCTGCATGGGGATATCGATCACGACGGGGATCAGGATCTGGCGGTTATTCAACGCTCGGCGGCCGCCCCGGAACCGCGTTGCATTCTCAACTTCATCCGGCAGGTCGCGCCGGGCAGGTTCGACTACCCCGGACGTCAGACATTCCTTCTCCCGAACACCGGCGCCCTTTACGATCTCGCGGATGTCTCCGGAGGCAGTGAGCTCGAACTGGTCGAACTGCGTGTCGATGGAGTCTATCAATACGCCCTGCGCGGAGTCGCGTTTCTGAGTGAACCGAGCCGGTTGATCGAATTCAAAGAACCGGCGACCTTCCCGCGAGAGCTCGAGAGCCGGGCCCATGACTTCGCCTGGGCTCTGATTCCGGATGCCAAAGAGTGCCTCGCCGTGCCCTACGCCAGCACGATCGACCTGTGGGTGGCCGATGATTCCGGTCGATTCGCAATCGGCTCCACCCTCCCCTGCGGGGTCATAAGCGGCGGCGCCGGTATGAGGTACGATCTGCCACGCCCCCATGAGGGCCCCACGCCGGCGACCCTCGAGCTATTCCTCCGCAGCGGGGACCGTTGGTATGGGCTGCGACGATCCGGACCCCAGTCCCTCGATTTCCAGCAACGGGTGGTCTTCGAAGACCACGAGGCCACGGCGCAGATCTTCTCCCTCGGCGATGTCTTCAAGTCGGGCTCCCGGGTCCGGGATCTCAACCACGATGGAACGATTGATGTCGTGCGCTGGAGGAATGTCGGCGGCGTGAGCCGGCCCGCCTGCGTCATCGAAGTCTGTTTCGGACCCTTTAACCAGTCATTGCCGGCCACTCCGCATGCCGAGATCAATATCGAGGGAGTTGTCGGGTACCCGGAGTTCGCTGATCTCAACGGCGATCGGCGCAAAGATTTGGTTGTCTGCGCCGTGGAAGTCGGCACCCTCGCCATGGCCAAGAGTTTCGTTATCAAAAAGGTCAGTCCCTACCTGCTGGCCTACCGGCAACGCCCCGACAACTCCTTTTCCATCGCCCCGGATGCCCGATTGAAATTCGACCACCGTCTGGACCTCGACCGACCCGATCCGGCCCCCCGCCCGCTGATTTGGGTGATCGGGGACACGAATGGAAACGGCTGTGATGAGATCGGCATTCAGAACGGGTCGGATCGCCTTCAAATCCATCGGCCCGCGGATCGGGATCTTCTTCCCGAGGATTTCGACCGTGTTGCATGCCCGAATGCATCCTCCATCGAAGTCCTCGATCTCAACGGGGATGCCCGCAGCGACCTCATCTTGTGGCATGATGCGGCGTCAAAGGAGCAGTCCCTGACCCTCCTCCTTGCCCACTGACGTCCCCCACGTCCGGCCCGAGTCGATGGCTCATCAAAGCCTCAAAGACCCGCCGTTTCCAGCCGATAAACTGAATGTGACTTGTCTCAAGTTCAAATCGGATGGCCTGTTACACTGTGGTACATAACGTAGCACATTCGGTGCCAATCCGATCGTTTTTTGGGAATTGTTTGTTGCAGAAGAGGAAAATCGCCGTATATTGTGTGGGAATATCGAGATCGGAGCACCTCGTGGCTCAAACACAATCAATTGCCAGGAAACAACTTACGACATTCGACCGTCTCCCGGAGAGGGTGAGGTCCCTGTGAGACTCGAGATAGGTCTGCGCCAAAACATGACCTTGGCGCCGCAACTGATTCAATCGCTGAAGATGTTGCAGTTGCCGGTTCTCAAGCTCGAGCAAATGCTCCGTCAGGAATTGGCCACCAACCCGATGCTCGAGGAGGAGGACCTGCCCGAGTCAGAGGACTCGGAACGGCTTGATGAACTGGTCGACCCGGCGTCCTCCACAGAGACCGCCCCCAAAGATGATTTCGACTGGGAGAATTTTCTCGGCGAGGACTCCGAATTCGTCCCGAAGCAGATCGGAGAACAGAGTGAGGAATCCTGGGAGAGAACCCCGGTGGTCGAGACCACTCTTTACGACCATCTGGTCGAACAGCTGAAACTCACCAAGCTCTCGGATGAGGAAGTCGAGATCGGCGAGTTTATCATCGGGAATCTGGATTCCTCGGGGCTATTGACCATGTCGGTCGAGGAACTGGCCGAGGCGCTTAAGGTGCCGGCCGAGTCGGTTACCAAAGTCCTCACGGTCCTGCAGGGTTTCGACCCGCCCGGAGTCGCTGCCCGCGATATCAAAGAGTCGCTTCTGATCCAACTCGACCAGAAGGGGCAAAAGGACAGTCTGTCCGCGCGGATCATCCGGGATCACTTCCACGAACTGGACCGGAAAACCCACCAGCAATTGGCCAAGGCCCTCAGCGTCACCGTTGAACGCATCCGTGAGGCGATGGACGAACTGCGGACCCTCTCGCCGCGTCCGGCGCAGGGCCGTTTCACCACCCCCGCGCTGCCCGTCGTCCCTGATTTGGTCGTTGAACGTATTGAAGATCAGTACGTCGTCTATCACAACGACCGGAGCCTGCCGCGCCTGCGGGTCACCAATGCCTATAAGGATATCATGCGTCGGGGAAGCGGCGTACCGACCGAGACCCGCAAGTACGTCAAGGACAAGCTCGAACAGGCGCGCTGGCTCATCAACGCCATCAACCAGCGGCGTTCGACCATGACCAAGGTCATGGAGGCCATTGTCGAGGAACAGCATGAATTCTTTGAAAAGGGCTCCGGCTTCCTCAAACCCCTGCGCATGAGCGACATTGCCGACAAAGTCGGCATGAACGTGGCCACGGTTTCACGCGTTTCGAAAGAAAAGTACGTTCAGACGCCCCAGGGTGTGCGGGAGATCAAGTCCTTCTTCTCCGGTGGCGTGGAGATGGCCGAAGGCGATGCGATGAGCAAGCGCAATGTGAAGACCCGCATCGCGGAATTGATCCAGCGTGAGAATCCCGCCAAACCGCTATCCGATCAGGAGATCTACAAAAAGCTCCAGCTGGACGGCATCAAAATGGCGCGCCGAACCGTCACCAAGTACCGCGAAGAGTTGAAAATCCCGTCGGCGCGCTTCCGCAAACGGGAATCCGGCTTGGTAGAGCCGGAGGAATCGCCGGCCGTGAGCGCACCGCGGAGTGCAACCAATGTTGTCATACCGGGGGCGGACGATATCGATGACGGTTTTTCGATCGAAGATCGGCCCTCACCGGTGAGACACCAGCCGAGTGACGCCCATGCCGAGTACAAGCCGCAATCGTCGAACCTGGACACGGTTCCGCGCCCCGGCGCCCCATTGCCATTATAGGGATGTCTGTGCGACTATCATTTGCCCCTTCGGGAGGACCGACGTATCATGCGTTTGTCCCCTTGGACCGGCGGCATGATGGGTTATCGTCCAACGGGAAGTGAATCAACCAACACGGCCCGCAGGACCTGATACATGGATCGAAACCTCGCACTGGAAATGGTGCGCGTCACGGAGGCGGCGGCCCTGGCCAGCGCCCGTTGGCTGGGCAAAGGCGACGCCAAAGCCGCCGACCACGCCGCGGTCGAGGCGATGCGCACGGTCTTCAACGACATCGAGTTTGACGGCACGGTGGTGATCGGGGAGGGCGAGCGCGACGAGGCGCCGATGCTCTACATCGGTGAGAAGGTCGGCACCGGCCACCCGCCCCAAGTGGACATCGCACTCGATCCCCTCGAATGCACCAATTCCGTGGCGTTTGCCCGCGGCAATGCCCTCTCGGTGGTGGCCATCGGCAATCATGGCCACTTTTTGCACGCGCCGGACACCTACATGGAAAAGATCGCGGTCACCGACAAGGCCCGCGATGCGATCGACCTGGACAAATCGCCAACCCAAAACCTCAAGGACATCTCCGACGCCCTTGGGCTGGCCCTCGAAAACCTGACGGTCGTCATCCTTGAACGCGACCGCCACCGGGATTTGATCGATGAAGTCCGCCGCACCGGCTGCCGGATTCAATTGATCGCCGACGGCGATGTCTCCGCGGCCATCGCCACGGCGCTTCCCGGAACCGGCGTGGATGTCCTCATGGGATCCGGCGGCGCGCCGGAGGGGGTGCTCGCCGCCGCGGCGTTGCGCTGCCTCGGGGGCACCATGAAGGGACGATTGAAATTCCGCCATGACCAGGAAATCGCGCGCGCGCGCAAAATGGGAATCGAGGACCTTGGACGGGTGTACAACGAGCGCGATCTCGCCCAAGGCGAAGAAATCATGTTCGCCGCAACGGGGATTACCTCCGGGGATATGCTGCGCGGCGTGCATTTCATTCCCGGCGGCGCGGTGACCCACTCCATTGTCATGCGCGCGTCCACCCACACCATCCGATTCATGGAAACACATCACTCGTTTGACGGTAAGCCGGTATACACGCCATTCCAAAGGGAGAATCGTCAGTGGGCCTAATCCCCGGTTCGACCCGAGAAAGGATCCGATCATGAACCTGCGCGTGACCGCCCGCCACTTTGATTTGTCCGACAACCTCAAGTCGCATGTCGAGGGACGCGCCGAGCGTCTTGAGCGCTTCTTCGACAACATCATCGACATGCATTGGATTCTGGATGTCGACAAGCACCGCCAATCGGCCGAGGTGACCGTTCAAGTCTACGGCACCGTGCTCACCAGCAGCTCGGTGACCAGCGACATCTATGCCTCCGTGGATGAAACCACCGATAAAATGGAAGCCCAAATAAAGAAGTACAAGGCGCGACTCAAAGCTCGCGATCAGCGCGGCATCGCCGAGGCGAAGGGCGCCCAGGCGCTCGGCGCTGAGGGCGGGGCAGAAGCCGGCGCCTGAGGCCGGTATGGAGACCGTCACCGTCGAGCGGCTGCTCGAAGACCGGCGCACGCAATTCGATCTGACCATCATTGCGGGACGCACCGGACTCAAGGGCAAGATCCTCAACGCCGAGATCCACCGTCCCGGACTGGCCCTGTCGGGATTCACCGATCGTTATCCCAACAAGCGCACCCAGGTCCTGGGCGAAACGGAACTCGCCTATCTCAATTCGCTTGATCCCCGGGCGCGCCACGAACTCCTCGAGAGTCTGTTCCGGCTCCAGCTCCCGCTGGTGGTCATCTCCAAGAACCTGACCGCTCCCCCGGAGATGGTGGAGCTCGCGGATCAGTACCAGACCCCGCTTCTGGGGACGCGTCTGTCCACCACCGACTTTATCTCCCGGCTCGGGAATTACCTCGATGCCCGGTTTGCGCCGACCACGCAGCTGCACGGGACCCTGGTGGACGTCTACGGCGTCGGCCTTCTCTACACGGGCAAATCGGGGATCGGGAAGTCCGAAATCGCGCTCGATCTGGTCGAGCGGGGACACCGCCTGGTCGCCGATGATGTCGTCAAGATCATGCGCCGCTCGCAGGACATCATCATCGGCACGGCCGGTGAACGACTCGGTCACCACATGGAAATCCGGGGGATCGGCATCATCAATGTCGAAAAGCTCTTCGGCATCCGGGCGGTGCGCCAGCAGAAGCGAATCGAGGTGGAGGTTCGCCTCGAGCTCTGGCGCGAGAACACGGAGTATGAGCGGCTTGGCCTTGAAGAAAAATTCACCACCATCCTCGGGGCCGAAATCCCGCTCGTGACAATCCCGCTGTCACCCGGCAAGAACATCACGGTCATCTCCGAGGTGATCGCGATGAACCACATGCTGAAGGTCTATGGTGTCCACACGCCGCGCGAGTTCTCCCGGGCGCTGGCCGAGGAGATGATGCGACGGCATGCCACCGCGCAGTATCTCGAGTCGGACACCGAGTAAACGGACGCGCGGCCGTGTTATGCCGCCGGGACCGTGGGACGGAGCCCGCCGATGGGCAGGGTGATGGAGGCGGTCGTCCCTTTGCCCAGCACGCTGTCGATCACCAGTTCGCCCTTGTGGCGCTTGATGATGTTGTAAGCGGTCAAAAGGCCCGAGCCCATCTTCACCCGCTCGCCGCGCGTTGACAATCTCACGTTGTAAATCTGGGAAAGCCGTTCCGGTTCGATGCCCCGGCCGGTGTCGCTGATGCGTATCCGCACCGTGCTCCCGCTGTGATCGGTCTCGATCACGACGCGGCCATGATCGTCGATGGCCTGCACGGCATTGCGCAGGATGTTGTAGAACACCTGGTTGATCTGCCCGGGATAGCAGGGAATGCGGGGAAGATCGCCGTAATTCCGAACAATCTCAACGCGGCGCAGGGTGTCGCTGCCAAGCAGTGTCACACTGCTTTCGATCCCCTCCTTGATGTCCGCCAGCTGGTATTCCGATTCATCCAGCCGGACAAAACTGCGAAGGCTGCCGACGATATCCTGGATGCGCCGGCCGGCCTGCTCGGTGACGTCAACGTTGGACGCCAGCGAATCAAGCAGCGACAGGATCTTCTGACCCGGCGCAGTCCGGGCGAGGTCCGGATGCTCCTCGAACACGGCCCGAATCCTCCCCACGATGCGGCCGGTCACGTCGTTCGTGCCCAGAAGCGCGCCGGCGGGTGTATTCAGCTCGTGCGAGACTCCCGCCACAAGTTGTCCCAGAGAGGCCATCTTCTCCTGCAGGACCAACTGATCCTGGGTCTCGTGGAGTTGATTGAGGGTATCCTGCAGTTCGCGGTTGGCTTCTTCGATGCTCTGGCGTTGTCTCTCCGAGCGATCATGCGCCTCGCTCAGCGCCATGGTCATCTCATTGAAAGCCCCCGACAGCTGCCCGACCTCGTCTTTGCCGATGACCGGCAGGCGCACGCCAAGATCACCGGCGGCGACCGTTTGGGCGGCGGCGGCCAGCCGTTGAATGGGACGGGAGATGAGGCGCACCAGCCAGAACGTGAAGACGATCGAGATGCCGATCGTGATCGAAAACAAGACCAGGCTCGTGTGGCGCAAATGACGCAGGTTGGCCTCTGCGCGGTCGGCGGCGCCGACCGCATACGACTGGTTGGTCCGGACGAGGGAGACCAGGCTGGTGCTCATCGAATCGAAGGCGATGCGGGCCTCGCCGCCGAGAATGTGAATGGCCC
Source organism: Candidatus Zixiibacteriota bacterium (assembly GCA_040752075.1). Classification (GTDB taxonomy): domain Bacteria; phylum Zixibacteria; class MSB-5A5; order WJJR01; family WJJR01; genus JBFMFQ01. Next base: position 7,312 of record JBFMFQ010000117.1, read on the forward strand.
CCTCACGCTCCCCGCGCATCGCCATCTCGACCACCGAGAGCGTGTAAGTCTGATAACGGTCCCAGTTGCGGTCGAATTGCGCGTACAACGCCTCCTCGCGCGCGGTGAATTCCGATGTGGTGTCGGAAGCGAGGCGCAGATCCTCGTACTTGTCGCGATTGGCGTTGATCCGGTCGATCAAGTCGATGATCGCCTCCGCCTGAACCGCATGAATCGCGGTGTCTGTCACGGAGGCGTACTGCAGATGCAGCATGCGAAGATCGGAGGTGCTGCGGTTGATTTCCGAGACCGCGATGATGCGGCCGATCCAGTTATGGGAGACGGCCTCCAAGTCCGATTTCAGGTCGACCAGTTGACGAAACGACCGGGCGTTGGCGGCGGCCATGAGCAGCAAGACGATGCCGACGCCGACGCCGTACTTCTTGCCCAGCTTCCAGTCGCGAAACCGCATGGTCTCCAGGGGGAGCCGTATCAGTCGGAACCGGTCAGTGGCGTAACAACAGCGAGTATCTTGACGCTGTCATTGGCCATTTCGGGACGGACAAAACCGATGGCGCCGGGCGTCTTGGCTACTCTGCCCAGCACATCCTCCTCGGTCTTTAGAGACTCGGGAGGGCTTCCCTCGCCCATCAAGAGATTCTTCATCCAGATCGATTTGATGCGCGAGGATTTCCGCCCGATGAACTCGTAGAATTGATCGCGGACCGTTCCCTCCGCGGTCAGATCGTAGGCGACAATCGGGCTGCCGTTCTTCCACTCACGCAGTTCTCCGGTGTAAATTTCCAGGACCTCCGACTGGGACACGGAATCCACCGGAACCGACTTGTTGGCGATGATGGCCACCTGCGCGGCAGCCGCGGGGGCGGAATAAAGCGCGAAGAGGATCGCCGCAAAAAGCCAGGCGATGTGAAACGCGACCACTCGGTCCTGCGGACGACCGCCGGCTGCCCGGAGCGACATCACACGCCGCTCGCGCATCCCCATGTAATCCCCGGTGTCGTTGGCAGTCATATTCGGCATTCACCCGCGGCTAGAACATCACCGATGTTCCGAAGCCGTAGAAATTGAAATCAAACTCGCGCGAACGCACGCCCTTTGCGTCCAACTCTTCCTTCACGATTCCGAAATGTCCCTTCAGCACCACCCGGTCGCCGAGGCTGTAAGAGGCGCCGAAGGTCGGGATCTTCATCCGCGCCACGTAGTTAATCAATTCGAACCCGCGCAAGCCCTGAGCGACATCGAGGAAGTGCTGACTGGTTGTCCAGTATCCGCCAAACACGATCAATTGCTCTGTGACCGAAACCAGAACCGTTCCATAGTAGAAGTCCTTGTCCGATACGATTTCATCCAGGTCATCGTCGTACCAGACCTCGATCAATTCCCCCTCAAGGGTGACCGGTCCCTGGGTCACACGGAGGTCGGCGCCCAGACGATAGCGGGGAATCTCGCGCACGTTCGGATTCGGATCATGGATGAGACCGCCCACTTCGGCGGGGTAGTCGAAGTAGTCCAACGTGCCGGAAACGCCAGCTTGAATGTTGGCCAGGCGCGCGCCGAGACGTCCGCCGACGAGAAACGTCCGCGAGGTGTCGACCCCGGTCTGCCCCGGCTGGTCCGAGGTGGAGATGTTCGGGCTGTTTCCCACATAGACCGCGTGGTCGATCTTAACGTTGCCCAGGGGGAGTGTTCCGTAAAACGAGAGGAATGCCCGTGTGGGGATGTACTCCTCCACCGCGATCGCCTCCGCCAGCGACGATTCATAGGCCAGCGGGCGAATGATATAGGGCAGAAGCGGTGTTTTTGTCTTGATCGTGTTCATCCGGTTGAATTCGGGAATCAGGAGGCCGATCTTGAGGCTGTGCCGCTGGCCGACACGGTAGCGGATCCACGCCTCCTCAAGGTTGAAATCCCCGATCATCCGGCTGGTGGAAAACGAGTTCACGAACTCCATGTTCACGAAGGCCGTCCACCGGGGTGAAAGGTCCTTTTGAATCATCAAGTTCAGTTGCTGCAGCGAAAACGAGGAGAAGTCATGCCCGCTGCCCTTGTAGTCGTAGTAGGACAGGATGTTCTGGAAATACCCGAACACCAGGGGCGGGTCTGTCCAGTTTTGCGATTGGGCAGGGGCACCAAAACCAAGAACCACGGCGAGGGCCATGGCCAAAACAAGATTCGGGTGCTTGTAGCCTAGTCTCATCAGCAACGCCAACGACCTCCAAGTGCGCACCGTCGGCCGACGCCCGAGCGGATAAGTGACAATATCCATGCGGATTGCCCTGTGGTCAAGTGGCTGACTTGCAACATTCCAGCCACTCCCCTGCGTTGCCGGGGTCAACGCCCTCGATTAACATTCGCGATTCAAGCACAAACGGCCCCGTCAAGAAACGGGGCCGTCTGAGAGTTCAGCACCTGCTTGAGCAGCTTATACGCCCGGCTGCGAGAGCGCCTTTTCCACGGTCTCGGCGAGCTTTTCGCCGCGAAGGTCGTCACCCATCGCAATGAGGGACCCGTCACGCCCAATCAGGATCGGGTTGGGAATGCCGCGCACGAGGTAGGATTCCACGATCGGGCTGTTCCAGTCCTTCTGGTCGTAGACATGCCGCCATTTGTCCATGCCCTGTTCCTTGATCCACTCACGGTAGGAATCCGTCGTCGTCTTGTCGGCGTAGTCCAGCGAGATTGACAGGATGTCGAACCCCTTGCCGTGGAACTTGTCGTACGCTGCAAGGATATGGGGGAGCTCGCCGCGGCAGGGACCGCACCAGGTGGCCCAGAAGTCAACCAGCACGACTTTGCCCTTGTACTGGTCGAGCGACACCGGTTGGGCGTCAATATCGTTCGATTCAATTGGGATCGGCCAAAGCGACTCGACTACCCTCTCTTGGAAGAAGGCGCCGGCGATGCCCATGGCTTGTTCATCGCCCCGGTAGGTCTCGGCGAAGGCCCGGACCTTCGGGAGGATCGGCTCAACGTTTGTTCCCGCGGCGATCAGGTCCGCCTCAATCAGCCAGGCCTGGGCGGCCCCGTAGTACTTCGATCCCTGGGGCACCTGCGCAAACCGGGCGCGCATTTCGCGCTCGGTGGCAGGCCATTTCGGATGGAAGTTGTCTTCGGGGTGGTACTCGCAGTAGGCGGCGATGCCGGCCCTGTACCTGGCCTCAGATGCGTTATCGGCCCCGGGATTGGTGGCCAGGTAGTTCTCAACCTCCTTGATGGCGCCCTGAGCCAGCGGGCCCCAGGCGTCGTAGACCGACTTGATCCGGGTGATGGCGCGGACCCGTTCCATGCCGTAGTCGAATTCCGGATCGTTCTTCTTCAGTTCCTTCAGCGCGGCCAAGCGAAGGGCCTCGTTGTCCATCTGGGCGGCGATGTATTGCCAGTCCATCCAGACCGAACGATTCTTGTTCAGGATTTGCTTTTGGTTGTCCGCCCACTCCTGCAGCGTGGTCTCATCCGTCACGCCCTGCGGCAGGCCCGTGTGGGTGGGCAGACCATTGACGAACATGTGCCCCTTGGTGTGCATGTTCGATTCGGCCTTTGCAACAATCGCGTCGAAGCGTGAATCGGCACGGAGCGACTCCATGTCCGGGTCGTTGCGCAATTGGCCGGGATTGTCGAACCCGATGTCGACGGCTTTCGTGGCCCACTGGAGACCGTTTTCGATATCGCCGCCCCGGCCATAGAGGCAGGCGAGATTGTAGGCGCCCCACTTGCCCTCGGGGGCCAGTTCCGTCTGACGGGTAAAGGCGGCAATCGCCTCATCCGTCTTGCCGGCATCAAGCAGCTCGTAGCCCTTGCTGCTCAGGTCACGGTACTCATCGGCCACGGCG
>JBFMFQ010000118.1:0-10996 GCA_040752075.1 Candidatus Zixiibacteriota bacterium
CGCTGGCGCACTTGCAAGGACCGTGCCATCAAACGACAGGGACCCGGGAAATCGATTAAGTCATTGTAACCTTGCGGGATGAGCGCCGGTCGATGAAACGGCAAGCCGGCTCTGAGGCAGTTTCGGATGGGTTGGCTAAGACGGTGTTTCCGCCGGGCGCGGCAAATTCTTCCCTGAGTGAGTTCAGCGGCCGGCGCGTTCGACGAGTTGGGTGTGGCGCTCGACCGCCCGTGCATCATTCTCTTTTTGTTCGGCGCGGCGCATTTCGAGTTCGTACTGCTCGCGCTTGCGCCGCCGCAAGCGGACATAGACTTGGACCTCGCGCGACTTGGCGACAAGCCGCTCGCGCACAACCTCGACATTCTCGGCCGCTTTGCGCGCGATGTCGGCCGCCTTGAGGGCCAGAAGTTTGTCGCGTTTGAGGGCGGCCTCCGCGCGCTGCCAGTCGTTGGCGCTCGATGCTCCCGTGCCGAGTTCAGCATACCGTATCGCGGCCTCCTCCATCCTTTCCACCGCTTGATTGAGCTCGGTCTCACGACGTTCGAGGAGACGGCGCGCTTCGCCCAGCTCGAGAACGCGCTGCTGCTGTTCGGCCTCTTTAAGGCGGCGGAGACGGTCAAGACGGAAGCGAAATGGCTTCATAGGGCGCTATCGGGGTCCCCCGCACAAAGCGAGAGTCCCGCGGCTCGGGTTTCAACCTGTGGGAAGAGACGCCGCGAGCACCGAGCGGAGATCATCCCACGCCTGCCCGTCGGCCACTGTCTCCCCTACATCCTGGCGGAGAAACGCATTGAGCAGGTCATAGACGGCGATGGCGCGGTCGATGCGCGCGCTGGAGCCCTTCTTGTATGCGCCGACGGCGATCAGGTCCTCGGCCTCACGGTAAGTCGCGATCAAGTCGCGAGTCTCCCCCGCCATGAGCCGCTCGTCCGGCGAGAGGACATCGCCGGCGACACGTGAAATCGAATCGAGAATATCGATGGCCGGGTAGTGATTCTGCGAGGCCAGACGCCGCGACAGCGCGATGTGGCCGTCCAGGATGGAGCGGCAGGAATCGGAAATCGGTTCGGCGAGGTCATCACCCTCGACCAGCACCGTGTAGATCCCGGTGATCGAGCCGCGGTGGGACCGTCCGGCGCGTTCGAGCAGTCGCGGCAGGAGCGCGAACACGGACGGCGGAAAACCGCGTGTGGTCGGCGGTTCGCCGGCGGCCAGGCCCACTTCCCGTTGGGCCAGCGCCCAGCGGGTGATCGAGTCCATGAGGAGCATGACATCGGCACCGCGATCGCGGAAGTATTCGGCGATGGCCGTGGCGGTCTGCGCCGCCTTGATGCGCAGGAGTGCGGCCTGATCGGAGGTGCAGACCACCGTCACTGAGCGCGCGAGGGCGTCGGGGCTCATGTCGCGTTCGAGAAAATCGCGCACTTCACGGCCGCGTTCGCCGACCAGCGCGATCACGTTTACGTCCGCCGCCGAGGTTTTCGCGATCATTCCCAGAAGCGTGCTTTTGCCCACTCCCGATCCGGCGAAGAGCCCGATTCTCTGGCCCTTGCCGATGGTGAGCAGGGTGTCGATGGCGCGCACGCCGGTCGTCAGGCGGTCGGTGATGCGCGGCCTCTTGAGCGGGTGCGGCGGGCTGTCGTCCAGCGGACGGCGCAATGATGCGCTCAGCGCCGGTCCGGAATCGATCGGCACACCGAGCGCGTTGACAACGCGTCCGAGGAGTTCATCGCCGACATTGGCGGAGAGAACATCGCCGGTTGCGCTCACGACCCAGCCCGGACCGATTCCGCGCCCGTCGCCGAGCGGCATGAGCAGCACCCGGCCATGCCGGAAGCCGATCACTTCGGCGGGCAGTTTCTGGCGGGTCTGAAGATCTTCGAGCGTGCAGAGATCGCCGATTTTGGCATGGGGCCCATCGGCCTCGACCGTGAGACCGACATACCCGGTCACCCTCCCGGTCAGGCGAACAAGATCGGCACCGCGAACGATGGACTCGTAGCGGTCCCAGTCGACCGCCGGGTCAACGGGAGGTTCAACGCCGGGGACATTCATGGCGGGTCAGCCATCCTCCCGCCCGGGAACGGCGAAATCGCCGACCGGAGTCGGAATGGCGGATTCACCGACGGACGGCGCGGCATCGAGGAGCGCGCCGCGCAGAATCGACAGTTGCTGTTCGATACGGGCATCGACAATGCCGAGTTCCGTCTCGACCAGGCAGCCATTGACCCCGACTTGTTCATCGGGGATGATGCGCAGGCGTTTAAAACCGGCCAGTTCTTCCAAGTCGGAGGAGAGCACCTTTTGCACGAAGGCCAGGTCATTGGGGTGACAACGGATCGTGACCCGGTCGCCCCCCGCCAGTTGCTCAAACGCCTGCTCGAGCGCGTGGTGAATTCGCTCATAGACCGCGGGGCGATCCCCCAGAATCTGCTCGAGCATCGCGCAGGTCAGTTCGACCACCTGCCGCTCATTGGCGGCAAACCATTCGCCGCGTGCACTGGCAATTCCGGTGGCGAGATTTCGCAACCATTCGCCCAGACGCTTTATCTCGCGCTGGGCATCATCGCGTGCCATCGCCGCGCCATCCTGGTAACCGGACTGATAGGCCGCTTCGAGTTCGGATTGCTTGGATTCCTGCAGGCGGGAGAATTTCTGCTTGTACTCCTCTTCGACCTCGCGCACCGAGTGCGGGCGGGGATCGATTGGCTTGGAGATGCCGCGCAGGGCTTCGCCGACACGGTAGTGCCGTAACGACACCGGCGCGCTGCGCAAGACGCGCTCAGACGATGACGTCATCTTTGCCTCCGCCCCGTCCGGTGATCACCAACTGGCCCTCGCCCTCGAGACGGCGGACAACTTCGACGATGCGCTGCTGCGCGGCCTCGACCTCCGAAAGCCGCATCGGGCCGAGGAATTCGATTTCCTCGCGGATCATGGTCGCGACGCGCACCGAGACATTTGAGAAGATCTTGTGCTTGAGATCCTCCGAGCAGGCCTTCATCGCCACCGCGAGGTCCTTGGTTTCGATTTCCTTTAAGACCTTCTGGATGGAGCGGTCGTCGAGGAGATCAACATCCTCGAACACAAACATCAGGTTCTTGATTTCGTTGGCCAGATCGGGGTACTCGGTCTCGAGCACACCCATGATGCGCCGTTCGGTCAGCGTGTCGATGAGATTCAGGACATCGGCCACGGTCTTGGCGCCGCCGGACACCGAGAGATCCTTTGTCGATGTGCTTTCGAACTGCGATTCGAGCACGTCCTCCAATTGCCGCAGGATTTCCGGCGAGATGCGCTCCATCGTTGCGAGACGCAATACGACCTCCGCCTGCAGCTCCGCCGGGAGTTCGGAGAGAACCGCCGCCGCCTGGCCGGCTGACAACTGGGTCAGAATCAGGGAGATGGTCTGCGGATGCTCGTTTTGAATGAAGTTGATGAGCTGGCGCGGCTCGATGTTCTTTAAGAGTTCGAATCCGGTTTTGTGCAGGGTGCCTTCCAGCCGGACGAGAATCTCCCCCGCGCGCTGGCGTCCGAAGGCTTCCTCGAGCAGATCACGGGCGTAGTCGATACCGCCCTGGCCGACATACTGGCGGGCCATGAAGATCGTGTGGGCCTCGGCGACGACATCGCGTTCGAGGTCGGGGGTGATGTCGCCGAGGTTGGCGATCTCCACCGTGAGTTTCTCGACCTCGCGCTCATTGAGATTTTTGAACACCTCGGCCGCCACCTCACGGCCCAGGGCCACCATCGCAATGGCCGCTTTGCGCAGCGGGGTCAATTCTTCTTTCTTCTCGGTCGCTTCTGCCGGCATATCACTTTACTCGGTCATCATTGTTTTGATTACGCGCGCGATTTCATCGGGCCGTTCGCGCGCCGCCTGCGCCATCTGGTCGCTGAGTTTCGCCTGCCGTTTCTGGGCGACGACCGGCGTTGATGGCTGTCCCTCGATCGGCGCGAATCCGCCCATCCCGACCTGATCGGGCAACGGCGGGATGAGCGATTTGAATGTCCGCACAACTCCCTTAAGCACCTTCAGCGCGATGAACAGACCGGCGAGCACCGCCAGGCCATAACCGACCTTGCGCGCGATGTCGTAGTAGAACTCTCGCTGCTCGATCTTCTCGAGCTCGATGCGTTCCTCCGCGAGGCCGGAGTTGTCAAAGGGCACGCTGACCACTTCGATGACATCGCCACGGTCGGACATCAATCCCACCGCCGCGCGCACGAGCGCGCCGATGCGGTCGAGTTCCTCCTGGGAACGCGGGATGATCGCCGGCTCCTTGCCCTCTTCCACCGTGGCATTGGCATCCGGGACGCCATCGAGGAGCACCGACACGGTCAGGTGCTCGATGGTCCCGATGGCGGAGATCACGTGCTCAACGGTCTTGCTCAATTCGTAGTTGGTGACCGCGCTTTCCACGGTCGACTCGCCGCCGGACTGGCCGCCCTCGGGGTTGTCGCTCTGATCCGAGGTCTTTTCGGTGGTCTGCTGCTGTGAGACGATCGCGAGGTTGTCGGGGTCGTACTTCTCGGAAGTGCGCTCGGCCTGCTCGAAGTTGAGCGTGGCATTCACGCGGACAATCGACTTGCCGCGCCCCAGCACGCCATCAAGCAGGGACTGCGCCTTCTCCTGCAGGTGGCTTTCGACATTCTGCTGAAGTTCCAACTGGCGATTGGAGATCGCGCCAAGGACGCCGCTCTCTTCCTGGCCGGCGGACAACAGGTTGCCATTCTGATCCAGGATGGTCACCTGCCCCGGGTCGAGCCCCTCGACCGCCGAGGCCACAAGGTGGGTAATGCCGGCGACCTTTCCGCGGTCAAGGGTGCCGACCGGGCTGACCTTCAGGATCACGGAAGCGGTGGTCGGCTTCTGGTCCTTTGAGAAAAGGCGGTTTTCGGGAATGACAATGTGCACACGCGCGGCGGAGACTTCCTTGAGTGTGCTGATGGACTTGGCGAGTTCGCCTTCCAGCGCCCGCCGGTAGTTCACCTTCTGGAGAAAATCGGTGACGCCGAGGTTTGTCTTGTCGAAGATTTCGAACCCGACCGATCCCCCGCGCGGGAGGCCGTTGGCGGCCAGACGCAGCCTGAGATCGTGAACCTGGTGAGAAGGCACGAGAATCGCGGAGCCGCCCTCGGAAATCTTGTAGGGGACCTTCATCTGATCGAGTTGATCGATGACCTCTCCGGCTTCATCGGCGGGCAGCCGCGAATAGAGCACGCCATAGGTGACATGGCGCACCCACCACCCGACGGCGACGGTGCCGACCAAGACGGCAATCACGAGTGTCACCGCCAGGAATCGGCGGTTGGCGTCCATTGCACGGAAGGCATCGAGCCAGCGTCCCATGTTGTCTCTGTCCTTTTGTGAACGCGGTCCCGTCCTGCGGGATCAGCGTTTTGCACGGCGGGCCTCCGATGCCGGCCGTGACCGAATCAAACCTGCATGCGCATCAGTTCCTGGTAGGTCTCCACCAGCCGGTTGCGCACTTCAATCAAGAGGTCCATCGCGGTGCCGGCCTGCTCGGCCGCGATCATCACACGGTGCAGTTCCACCGGGTTGTCCGAGTGCAGTTGTTCTTCCAGGCCGGCGGCCTGTGCCTGCAGCCCATTGACCGCCTCGATCATCTGGGCGAACGCGCTGCCGAATCCCCCCGCTTCCTCCGGGCGCGGCGCCGCATCGATGCGCGCATTGAGCGGGCTGTCCGAAAGAACGCCGGAGAGTCCGGTTGTGCCGACACCCATGGGATTGATGGGGGGAATGGGACTCATGCGGTCACGTCCAGGTACCGGCCGAGATGCGGTGCGTTGTCGTCCACCGCCGGGGGCGTTGGGACCCCGGGTCTTGCGGCTGAGGTCGCCGGCTTCTGGCCGAAGAGTTTAGCCAGCATCAATTGCTGCTGCATTTCGCGGGAAGCCGAATTGGCCGCTGGTTTGTCGACTGGAAAGCGCGTATTGCCGTCAATCGGCGGTGTTGAGGTCATCGCGAATTCCCTCCCTGGCGGAATCCAATCCACCGGGATGCGCCCTCGCATCCCGGCGGATTGTTCGATGGCCCTGGAATGACGCCGCAGGGGCCTTGCGACGGGGCCTTGAGTCTCCCGGAGAAGGGAGTGAGGTGAGAGATCGGGTTCATGCAGTGTGTCATCAGATTTCCAGCGCCTTGGCGACCATCGCCTTGGCGGCATCAATCGTGGTCAGGTTCGCTTCATACGCGCGTGTGGCGCTCATCAGGTCGACCATCTCGGTGACGATGTCCACATCCGGCACTTGCACATACCCATCTTCGTTCGCATCGGGATGCGACGGATCGAAGATCATGCGCGGCGGGGCGTTGGGATCGACCTGCGTGATGGCCATAATATTCGGCTCATCGAGCCCGGCGCGAGGCGATCCGGCCGGGAGCGTGGCCGCATGTCCCTCACGGGTGCGGCGCATGCCGAGTTCGGCGCTGCGCAGTTCACGTTGGAAGCTCATCCCCTGAAACGGCGCATCGAAAACCACACGCTTGCGGCGATACGGACCGCCGGTTTCGGTGCGCGTGGTTTCGGCATTGGCGATGTTCTCCGAGACGGTGTCCATGCGCGTGCGTTGCGCCGACATGCCATCGCCGGCGATTTCAAAGACTTTGAGCGCTCCGATGCTCATGATTCAGCGTATCCTATGTCCGTCCACGAATGACCTTTCTTAGCGCCTCGAACTTGTCGCGCACCAGTTTCGCCGCGACATTGAACTCCAATTGGTTTTCCGCCACCGCGGCCATCTCCTTGTCGATGTCGACACCGAAGTTCTGGCCGGCGGGGATCTTCTCCTGTTCGATCTTGGGCGTGTGCACACCCGGCTCGGCGCCGATGTGCTTGTCGTTGGTGACACGCAATCCGCTCGGACGCGCACCGGAGAGCGCGGCATTCAGTTCGCCGCGAAAGTCGATGTCCTTGCGGCGGTATCCCGGGGTTTCGGCGTTGGCGACATTGTCGGTCAACAACTTCTGCCGTGACGCCGTCAGATCCAAAACGGTCTGGAGGCGTGGAATCGCCATCTTATCGAAGAGAATCTGGTTGATCGGCCCCGGCATACGGTCTACTCCAATCGTGGAAGCGCAGTCAAAGAGCGTGCCGGGATTGGCGGACGCATAGCAAGTCATTGTGCATGTATGAATTAACGGTCGGCGGACGGGACCGCTTGTAAGAGTGACTCCATTTTAGCGGAAAGAAGCTCCGTGCCGGGACGTAAACTGTTTCCTATGCGATGTGTCGCGCCGCGACACCAACGTAACTAAGTTTGTGACAGGATTCACAGATTCGGTTTGACATGGCACATTCCATCACAGTTGTTTGGTAATCGAAAGGTGGAAGCGAGTGTCAACCCGGCAATCCCGAACGTGGATGGCTAACGCAACCGCCGTGATCATCGCGGCCGGCCTCGCCATTGTTGCCTGCAAGGATAAGTCGGTACCGGGCGACGACCTTCCTCCCCGACTTATCCCCTACATGGAGTACCTGAGCACCTCGACCGTAGACGACTACGTGTATTTCTTCTTTGGCGGGGACACGGTCTTCGCCGGGGGGATATATCGGTACGATGTTGTCTCCGGCGGCCAGCCTGAGCTGGTCGTCGCTCGCGCATTCGCCGCTGCGGTGTCGCCATGCGGCGACCAGTTGGCCTACATCTCCTATTTTGGCGAACTCTGTCTTATAGGTTTGGACACCCTGAATCCTGATCAGCCGGACTTTACGTTGCTCGCACCGGTGGGCCCCGTTGGCGGTGCAACGAGTGTTCGCTGGCGAGGTTGTGATCGAGTGCTCTTCGATTATGCAGCATGTGAACAGGATTCATGCTACGGAGTATACGAAATCGCAGTGCCCAGCCTCGAATCGAAGCTGCTCATTCGGTCTGGAGGTACTGCAGCCTCCGATGCTCGGGGAGCGGCAATTGTGTACGTTTCGGACGCATTCACGTTGAACCTCCAACACGACGGTCAGATCGACACTCTACTTCACTTTCACCCGAACGATAGGCCGATCTCTTTCCCGTTACTCTCGCAGGCCGGAGACAAGATCGCATACCATCGTGTTTGGGTTGACACCGCTGAACACCGGATGCGCTATGACGGGGAGGTTTTTGAAATCGCCACAGGCGAGATCCGGCATGTAGCGGACGGCGCAACGTTCCTGACCTGGACGAGGGACAGGCGAATTCTATATTCCGGCTTGGACTCTGTCAAATTTCGGGAGATTTGGATGACCGACGAGAATGGAACCGGGCATGAGCAGGTGTTGGAATACGATGACTTCTATGAACGATAGATCGTCGGCAAACAGGGAGGTGGCGTATGCGGTTCGTGAGAGGACTCTGCACGCTTGCTTTGGCTGGGGTTTTGCAATTGTGCCTGTTCGTGAACGCCAATGCAGATGAGGAGCGTATCCCCAGCGACACGCTCTGGCGTTTCCAGCAGCGCTATCTCCCGTGGCACTCTCTACCGCAGGCTTGGAATACGTTTACAGGTTCCTCAGGCATCCGTGTCGCCGTGCTCGATGGATTCTTCGCGTCGGCTAACGCGGACTTTGACCAAAACAGGTTCTATCGGACGAGTCTCGCCATCGGGATGCTCCACGGAACACAGGTTGCCTCGATCCTCGGTGCAAAATCCGATAATACGCTTCTCATGACCGGCGTAGACTGGCATTGCAGTCTCGGGCTTTATTCCGTTGACCTGCAGGATGACAGCAGCATGGCGGAGGCGATTGGGGCAGCACTGTCTCACGGTGCTCGAGTGATCAATTGCAGTTGGAGATCGCAAACCGGAACATTTCCGGAACCGATCCAACGGCGGGTGGCAGACGCGTATCAAGCAGGTGCGGTCGTAATTGCCGCTGTTGGGAATAAGGGCGCGGACGCGGATCCGGTTCCTGTCACACCGGGATCGCTCGACGGCCTTGCCATTGGAGTTGGCGGCTTGGACAAGTATGGTAGGCTTCACCCGGAATCGAACTGGGACTGGGGAACCGACTTTGTCGCGTGCGCGGACACGATCGGAGTCGCCGGGTGCCCCGCGTGAGCCAGCCAGCATACTGTGTGGCCAAGTACCCCAGACCACACTTGTGTGCCCTGACCTTGGTCAGGGCGTCCAAGGTAACCCGCGAATGGCCCCGGAATCGCACGTACGGGCGAACCGACGCTGGCTCACGCGAGTGTCGAGGTCGCTGCCATTCGCCATGACCAAGGTCATGGCACACAGCCAGGCACCCTGCCTGCAACTAAGTTCGCCCCGAGGGATGAGGAGCCCAGAACGCTAGCCGCACGTTTGATTGTGGGAGATTAAAGGCTCACCGCATCCGCGAGCCAAACGGATTGAGGCGCGCCGGGTCCGGGGGGAATGTGTCGCGGACCACGCGCAATGTGTCGTTCATCAGGTTGTCGCCGCTTTCTTCGAGGACGTTCAGGAAGACATCGACCACGGCGGGGTCGAACTGGGTGCCGCTGCAGTCGGTGAGTTCGCGACGGGCTTCGTCGAGCGTGCGGCCTTTGCGGTACGGGCGGTCGGAGGTGACAGCATCGAAGGCATCGACGACCGCGAGGATGCGTCCTTCGATGGGGATGTCGGTGCCGCGCAAGCCGGTCGGGTAGCCGGAGCCGTCGTAACGCTCGTGGTGGTAGTACACGTACGGCACCGCCGGCTTCAGGAACGGCACATGCTCGATCATCTTCACACCGAATTCGGTGTGACGGCGCATCCAGGTCATCTCCTGGGATGTGAGCGGGCCCGGCTTGTTGAGGATGCTGTCGGGCACGCCGATCTTGCCGATGTCGTGCAGGGTGCACCCCATCCACAGATCGAATAACTGCTCGACACCCCAGCCCATGCGCCGCGCGATCGATTGCGCGAGGATCTTGACCCGGTCGGTGTGGCCGCGTGTGTAGGGATCGCGAAACTCGATGGCATTGGCGAGCGCCGAGACCGTGTCCATGTAAGAACGGTTGAGATCGCGGTACAGACGAGAGGTTTCAATCGCGATCGCGGCTTGCGCGGCGGTCATCTCGATGGAACGAAGCGTTCCCTGGCTGGCCGGTTCGGCATTGGCGCGGCGCACGATGTTCAGAACACCGATGGTGTGGCCTTTGGCGATGAGCGGCTGACAGATCATCTCCTGGATGGGTTCGTCGCCGTCGAACATGTCGGTCTGCCCGCCGCCTAAAACGACCGGAAGCCCGGTGGCGAGAACCGATGAAGTCGCCGGTGTGCGGCCATGCAGGAAATCGCGCAACTGAGGAACGCTGAGCGACTCGGAATCGCCATCAAGCGTTTTTAACTCGAGCCGGTCGGAGTAGCCAGAGCCCATCAGAATCGACACACCGCAGGCCTTGAATTCGCGGCGGACGGTGCTGGTCACCAGCGACAGCAGTTGATCGATTTCCAAAGTCGAACCGATCGCACGGATGAGCTCGGACACCGCGACCTGCTCGCGCAGCTGCATGTTCTCGCGGCGCAGTCGTCCCTTCTCCAGCGCCCGCCTGACGGTCAGGGCGAGGTCTTCGAGCTTGAACGGCTTGATCAGGTAGTCCGAGGCGCCGCACTGCAATGCGGTGATCGCGGTCTCGACGGTCGGATGGGCGGTGATCAGGATGGAGATGATCTCGGGCTGAACTGAATGCGCGGTGCGAATGACATCGACACCGCTGTCATCGCCCAAAAGCAGATCGGAAACCAACAGGGTGACCGGACGGGTGGACAAGATCGCTTCCGCCTCCGCCCGCGTTGCCGCGGTCAGGGCGGTCAGCCCGGGCTCCAGTTCCAGCCGATCCTTGAGCAGATCGCGAACCGACGCCTCATCATCCACGACCAGCGCGGTCCAATCGGCGCGCTCGGCCGTATCCGGAAAAATCGACAAAGGCCCCATGTCATCGTAGTTATCGGCTGAGTGCCCATGGGCATGCACTCCCGGAAGGGCCGGAATTGTCGTGTGGCGGACAGTAGGTCAGGAGCCCTTCGCCC
>JBFMFQ010000119.1:0-10970 GCA_040752075.1 Candidatus Zixiibacteriota bacterium
GCCGCCACGACCCGCGGAATGGATCAACCCCGGGACCTGGTGATTGTCGCGGCAATCATGATCGGAATCGTCGGGCAGGCCGGGGATCTCTTCGAGTCCGTGTTTAAGCGCGCGGCCGGGGTCAAGGACTTCTCCTCGATCATTCCGGGGCACGGTGGTGTGCTGGACCGGTTCGACTCCACTTTGTTCGCCGCCCCCGCCCTCTGGGCGCTGATTCAACTCTGGCCACGGTGAACGAGACTCCCGATATCCGCATTGCCGGACGCCGGACTCCGCTCGACTATCTGTTTTTCCTCCGCCCGGTTCTGCTTCCCCCGGTGTGGACGATTGCCATACTGGGCGCCAATGCGGTGCCCTTCGATGTGCTGTCTTCCACCTCTTGGAGGACCACCGCGTTTCTGCTCCAGTTGGGTTTGCTCTTTGGGGCGGTGTACGCCTTAAACCAGATCTACGACATCGAATCAGACCGGCAAAACCGGAAGCTGCACTTTCTTCCCGAGGGAATCATCACCATCCCAGCCGCTTGGCGCTTCACAATCGCGCTCAACGCCACGGCCCTGCTTCTAGCCGCCCTGATCGCGCGCACCCGCCCCTCCGGCGGTTTCGGCTACGACTACCTGCTTCTGACCCTGGCCATAATGGCCTTGGGAGCTGTCTACTCCGCCGGACCATCACCCTGGAAGAACCGCCCCATCCTGGGCCTCTCCGCCAACATCCTGGCGCATGGCGCCATTGTCTACCTGTTGGGGGTCGCGTTCACCGGCGAGCGGCTCACCGACAATCTGCTAGCCGCACTCGGCTATGTCTCGGCGGTCGGCGGGGTGTACCTCATGACCACCATCGCGGATGTCCCGGGAGATCAACAAGCCGGCAAGCGGACGGTGAGCGTCCTCTGGGGTGCCCGTGTCGCGGCGGCTCTTGCCTTTGTCTTGGTGCTGGCGACGGTCTCGCTGGCTTGGGTCGCTAAAGACTGGTTGCTGTTTGGCTGCGCCGTGCTGGTCACTCCTCTCTACTTGAGTGCGACCCTGAAGCCGGTGGCTCGATTCGCGTCCCGAGCGGCCAAGGCGTCCGTCGCCTTGTTGTCCCTCGCGGCGGTATTCGTCTACCCGTCGTACCTTCTGCTCCTGGCGGTGGGCTTCATCGGAACCCGTCTCTTTTTTCACTGGCGCTTCAGAATGACCTACCCCACATTGACATAGGGGTGGTTTGTGTATTCGGCGGCGCCGGGCAGGAGCCGCCAGCCAGAGCAGGGGGGCCGGTCATGTCGCTCATTCGCACGCATCTCACGTTGTCCGGTTGCGCCGATGGGCCGCGCACGAAAGCATGGAGCGCGCGGTCTTCCATCCTCGGATCGCTTTTCATTGCGGTCATTGCCGTCGTGGGCAATGGTTGCTCGCCTTACCCGATCTACAACAGTTCCAGGCCGCCGGTTTCACACCCGGATGAAGTCACCTCCGAAGAGGTCCCGGCATCCAGTGAGGCGCTCGCCCATGTCTCTGACGAAGAGGGCGCCGTTTACGAGGGAGACCTGATCGAGCCGCGTGTCGATCCCGCCTTCTTCAAGCGGGTGGTGGATGATTACGTGGGGACGCCGTACATGCACGGTGGGGATACCCACGACGGCGTCGATTGCTCGAATCTCATCCGCGTTCTTTACCGGGAGTACGACGGAACCCGTCTGCCGAGCAGCACCCGTGCCCTCTTCCAATTGCCCGAGGAAGTCCCCCCCGATGCCCTGGCGCCGGGTGACCTGGTCTTCTTCAGCTTCGACGGGTCGGCGGCCTCCCATGTCGGAGCGTACCTCGGTGGCGGGAAGTTCGTTCATGCGTCCGAAAGCAGCGGCGTGATCGTCTCCTCGCTGCGGGACCCGCTTTACCGTGATCGATATGTCGGCGCCCGGCGGGTGCGATAGACTCCCAATGTTCGAACGCCGGCTCGATATTCAATCTCTCCGCGCTTCTCCACTCGACCATCTGGATTGGTTTTGCGGATGGGGCGGACGGGCTTGGGAAAGGCTCGTTCGCCATGCCGTGGTTGAATGCCTGGGAACCGACCTTTCCGGAAAGCGAGTCTTGGAATTGGGACCACGTCAAGGTAGAATGAGCTGCCTGCTCGGCTTATTGGGTGCCGAGGTGCTCGGTGTCGACCTTCGGAATTACTGGCTCGAGGAAGCCACCGAAATGGCTCGCTCATTCGGCGTCGATGGCAGGGTGAGGTTCATCCAATTCGATGGTGAACTCGAATGCTTGCCGGAGCGGGACTTTGACATTGTCTTCACTAAGTCTGTCCTCGTGGTAACTGCCAATCTCGAGGCCACCATCTCCGGTTTGAGCGACCTCCTGAAACCCGGCGGTCGGGGGGCTTTTATTGAAAACGCCCGAGGGGGACTCTTGCTCAGAACACTGCGCCGGATCAGGCACTTCGGGGGATGGGACTACTCCGGCGCCCACTACTTCGCGGATGAGGAGATCAGGCTGGTTGAGAGATACTTTCGTCTCACCACTCGCCAGTCGGTCTCATTTCCCCCCATAGTGCTGCTCGCCGGCGAGAACCGGCAAGCCCGGCATGCGCCGACTCGCTAACCCCGGCGCCAGCACACCCAATCCGACTCCACGTATTGGTATTCCGGGATGCCAACGAATGGTGAGTCCATGATCTCCCTAGCCGACAAACTGGCCGCCCTGCCCGACCGGCCCGGTGTCTACATGTTCAAGGACGCCGCCGGGACCATCATCTACGTGGGAAAGGCCAAGATTCTCCGCAATCGGGTCCGCACCTACTTCCGCCGGGAGGGCATCGACCATCCGCGCGTGCAGGTGATGCAGGAGAAGATCGCCGATTTGGAGATCATCTCCACCGACTCGGAGATCGAAGCGCTCATCCTCGAGGCCAATCTCATCAAGGAGCACAAGCCCCGCTACAATGTCTCCCTCAAAGACGACAAGCGCTTTCCCTACATCAAGGTCACGACCAACGAACCGTTCCCGCGCATGCTCGTGGTGCGCCGCATGCGCAAGGACGGCGCCCGATACTTCGGGCCGTACACCAACGTCAAGGGCATGCGCGACACAATCAAGACCCTGGGGCGCGTTTTCCAGATCAGGGCCTGCAATCTGATCATCCCCTCGCCCACCAAGCGCAAATACCGTGTCTGCCTCGACTATTTCATCAAGCGCTGCCCGGGACCGTGTGAGGACAAGATTTCTGAAGCCGACTACCGCGAACTCATCAATTCCGCCTGCCTGTTTCTCGAAGGGAAGGAGGAACGGCTGATCGAGGTCCTCGCGGCGCACATGGAGGATGCCTCCGAAGCGGAGAAGTTTGAGGAGGCCGCGGCCTGGCGGGACAAACTTCGGGCCGTCGAGTCGGTGCGCCACAAGCAAAAGGTTTCGGCTGGTACGGTGGTGGATCGGGACATACTTGCCCTCGCCCGGGCCGACCGAATTGTCGCGGCCGTGGCCCTGCAAGTCCGCGATGGACTCCTGATTGGGAGGCAGGGATTCCAACTCTCCGCCGACAATGCCGACAGCGACGAGGAAGTCCTCACCGCGTTCATCAAGCAGTATTACCTCCATTCGCCGTCGATTCCCGATGAGATATTCATCCCGCAGTCATGTTCGGAAGAGGAACTCCTCGTGGCCTGGCTGGGTCGCGAGCGGGCCAAATCGGTTCGCTTGGTCGTTCCCAAACGCGGGGAGAAGCACGATTTGGTGGAGATGGCGAGCACCAACGCCAAACTGATGCTGAATGAACTCCTGACGCAAAAAGCCGCCACGGCGGTGCGCATCCCCGACTCCGTCTACCAACTCCAAAAGGACTTGCGGCTGGCATCGCCGCCGCGAACGATCTGCGCCTTCGACGTGTCGAACTTGGGAGAAACCGACCCCGTCGGATCACTGGTCTACTTCCGCGATGCCAAGCCGCTCAAGCGCGAGTATCGAAAGTTCAAAATCAAGACGGTCGTGGGTCGGAATGACTTCGCCATGATCGGCGAATTGGTCACACGGTACTTCACCAACCTCGTTGAGGACGGCGCGGAGTTTCCCGATCTGGTGCTGATCGACGGCGGCGCCGGCCAGTTGAGTGCGGCGTGCCGCGCGCTCGATGCATTGAACATCACCGATCAGGCGATCATCGGCCTGGCCAAGCGGCTTGAACAGGTTGTTCTCCCGGGCTCCGATGATGGCTCCGGGCCGACACTCACAATCCCGCGCTCCTCCCCATCCCTGCGGCTGCTCCAGCGCGTGCGCGACGAAGCGCACCGTTTCGCCGTGACTTTCCAACGCACCCGCCGAAAGAAACGAGTGATCTCCTCCGAACTCGACGGCATCTCCGGAATCGGTCCCGCGCGCCGGCAATCCCTGCTTGAAAACTTTGGGTCCGTGGCGAAAATTGCCGAAGCCACTGTGGAGGAGTTGGTTTCACAGGGCCGTCTGACGAAGCGCGCCGCCGAGTCAGTCTGGTCGCACTTTCACCCAACCGCTTCGGAGGCGCAAAACAGGTCCAATTCTCATTGATTTCCGGCCAACAAATGGTAGTATATCGCTTTGATGGTCCGCGAACAGTCCCCTTCCCTCAGACCGCTCGGCGGCTCTTTTTTTCGGCGTCCAACGCTCGAGATCGCTCCGGAACTTCTCGGTTGTTCGCTGTACGTTGTCAGCCGGAACGTTATTGCTGGCGGACGAATCGTGGAAGTGGAGGCCTACATCGGTGAGGATGACCCTGCTTGCCATGCTTTTCGCGGCAAGACGAAGCGCAACGCGGTCATGTATGGCCCGCCGGGAAGGGCATACGTCTACTTCACCTACGGCAATCACTGGATGCTCAACCTCGTGACCGAGCGCGATCAATCACCAGCGGCCATCCTGATCCGGGCGATTGAGCCCACCCACGGAGTAACCACTATGCGCCGCCGCCGCGCCGGCGTGGAGGATACAAACCTGACTAACGGCCCGGGCAAACTGACCGCCGCCCTGGGCATTAATGGCGATGACAACGGCGCCGGGCTCGAGGGTCCGAGACTCTTCATTTCAAGGACACGAACCGGCGACTTCGAAACCGCGACAAGTGGTCGTGTGGGTGTTTCCGAAGGAAGCGAGATTCCGTGGCGGTTCTTCGTCGCGGGGAATCCGTGGGTCTCGCCCTACCGTCGTGGCACCCGCGCAACGAGGAGACAATGACCAGCCCCCAACCCGCCGCCCCCGCACGGGGCCGAGCAAATCAGAAGAGTCCGTCCAACGGCAAGAAAGCCCCCGGACGCATTCGCAGCACCGACATCCAGATCTCGACCTTCGAGAATGCCATGCGGCAGTTCGACGAGGCCGCCAAACTCCTGCATCTCGATCCGGGATTGCTCAATATCATCAAACGCCCGCGGCGCTCCATTATCCTCGAGTTGCCGTTGGTGATGGATGACGGCACCTATAGGCTCTTCACCGGATACCGTGTCCAGCACTCGATCATCCGCGGACCGGCCAAGGGCGGCATCCGCTACCACCCGAAAGTGAGCCTGGATGAAGTCCAGGCGCTGGCGGCGTGGATGACGTTTAAGTGCGCGGTGGTCGGCATTCCCTTCGGCGGCGCGAAAGGCGGCATCATCTGCGATCCAAAGTCCATGTCACGCGGGGAACTCGAGCGCCTGACACGCCGCTATGCCGCCGAGCTTATGGACGTCATCGGGCCCGATCGCGATATCCCGGCGCCCGATGTTAACACCGACCAGCAGATCATGGCCTGGGTCATGGACACCTGGAGCATGCACCAGCGCAAAACCGAACCCGCGGTGGTGACCGGAAAGCCGGTTGCCATGGGAGGTTCGCTCGGCCGCCGGGAGGCGACCGGAAGGGGTGTCCAGTACTGCGTCCGCGCCATGGCCAAACACCTCGAACTCCCCCTCGATCAACTGACGGTGGTTGTCCAGGGCTACGGCAACGTCGGCTCAGTCGCCGCCACTCTGCTGGCGGGAGATGGCTGCAAAGTCATCGGCATCGCCGATGTCAATGGCGCCATCACCAACAAAAGTGGCATCGATATCACGGCGCTCAATGCCCATGTCGCCAAAACGGGCACCATCGTTGGTTTCAAAGGCACCGAAGTGATCGAGGCGGACAAGCTCCTCACCCTCAAGTGCGACGTGCTCATCCCCGCCGCACTCGAAAACGTCATCACGGACAAAAACGCCGCCAAAATCAAGGCGCGGTTCATCGCCGAGGGGGCCAACGGTCCGACGACTCCCGAGGCCGACGCCGTCCTCGCCCACAACGGCATCTTCGTCATTCCCGACATCCTCTGCAACGCCGGCGGCGTGACCGTGTCGTATTTCGAATGGGTGCAGGATCGGATCGGTTACTTCTGGGACGAAGACGAGGTCAACCGGCGCCTCGAATTGATCATGAACCGTTCCTTCGGCGAGGTTCTCGCCATGGCCCTCGAGCACAAAACGACGCTGCGCGTGGCCGCCTTCATGCTGGCCATCAAACGCGTCGCCGAGGTCATCCAAATGCGCGGGCTTTACGCCTGATTCTTCTTACCTTCCAGACCGGGGGGGACTCGCGCCAACCTCCCCGGTCACCGGATGCCGCATGGCGAGCGGGGAATAGACCATCTCATGTTTGATTTCGACCCGGTCTTCATCGCCACCTTTCTGCCGGCGTTGCTGTTTTCGCTGACGTTTCACGAGGCCGCGCACGCCTGGATGAGCAACCGGCTGGGGGACCCCACCGCCCGCCTGTTGGGGCGGCTTTCGCTCAATCCGATTGTGCACCTGGACCTTTTCGGGACCATGATGCTCTTCCTTTCCGGGTTTCGTTTCGGATGGGCCAAGCCGGTCCCGGTTGATCCGCGCAACTTTCACGATCCCCGCCGCGGCATGGTCCTGACCGCCGCCGCGGGTCCGGCATCGAACATCCTCCTGGCCATCATCTGCGGCATTGCTATCCGTCTGATCCTGAGCGCCGGCGTGCCGGACGGCATGACACGCGCCTTCAGCGCCGTCATCGCGCAATCGCTCATCACCAACGTCGGGCTGGCCGTCTTCAACATGATCCCGCTGCCGCCGCTCGATGGCTCCCGCATTCTCGTGGGGGTTTCGCCGCCGGAGTGGGGACGGTCGATGTATTACCTCGAACGCTATGGCCCGATAATCCTCATGGCCGTGATCTTTCTGGGGATGTTCTCCGGTGTGTCCATTCTTGGCAGAATCCTGGTGCCAATCATGAGCGTCATCATCACGATGTTCTCCGGGGTTTCGCTGCCCACGCTCTACGGACTCATCTACGGATGACCAACCGCATGGCGACCGACCGCTTTCGCAGATTCACCCTCGGCCGGTGGGTCGTGTTGTTCGCCCTGACGGCGAGCCTGTCCGCCAGTTGCACGAGGCCGCCCTGGCCGTCGACCACGACCGACGGCCGGCGGATTCTCGACCGGCTGGAGGAGCGTCATCGGTCATTCACCACGGCGACATACCGTGTCCGCTGGCGCGCGAAGGGCACCGATCCCCACGGCGAATTCGTGCTCGACATTGCCTACAAATCCCCCGGCCTGTTTCGCGTTTCCGCCAGCGGACCATTGGGATTGCCGGCCTTCACCGCGGTGGTAAGGGGCGACCAGTTCTGGTTTGTCGACCACCCGAACAAGCAGCTGACCGTGGATAGCGTCCAAAACCTCGGGGACTATGAGCTGCCGCTCGCCGAATTCTTCACCGGGCTCTGGCGCGACCTGTTCTCCGGGGGTTGGGGCGGCGGGGAAGGCGCGGCGCGGCTGTCTCCGACAATCCGTCGTGGGTGGTATGAGAGCGCCGACGGTCCCAATCGGGTGATGCTCCGATGGGATGAGAAACACGCGCGACCAAAGGAAATTGTAGCCCAGCGCCTCGGCGAGACAGAGATCACCACCGCCGAGATTCTCTGCCGGGGAGTCGGGTCACTCGCGCCATGGTGGGAACTGGAGCGTCTCCAACTTGAGGGATTCCCCGGTGGCGGGACACACACTTGGATTCTCATGAGCCAGAAGTACAATCCCGAAATCCCGGATCGCCTGTTTGAACCCCTTGGACTTGACTCCGATTCCTACCGTTAAGCCCAACGCTTGTCCCGCGTAAGCCGTTGACAAATATGGCCGATGAGTTAACTTGGGGGGTGGGTCTGAGACCCTTACCTCTCTTGAGTATGAAGTCACGCCAAGTGGGCAGATGAGAGCAGTCCTCGCCAGGTCCATCATGGCCGTCTTGATCACGGCCGTCGCCTTCATTTCATCTCACGCCGGGCGCGCGCCGGCGGGAAATGCCATCATCGCCGCCATCGATGCCGATGCCTCAGCGGGCCAAATCACCTACGAGACAGCCCTCCGGTATAAACTCTACACTGTCCTTGATCTTGACCGCCTTCCCACGAAGTACCGCACCCTTGATTCGCGCCCGGTCAAGTGCGGAACGCCCTATGTCCTGGAGGCCCTCGCCGCCGCGCCGAGTCTCTCCACATCGTTTCAATCTGAATTGGAAGCGATGGCCGACCGGCCGGCCGCCGACTCGATTTACACTTCCCCACGGGGCTGGTTTCAGATCCACTACAACCTCACCGGCACAAACGCGGTGAGTGCGACCGATGCCGATTCGAGCGGCCGTCCCGACTTCATCGAGAAACTGGCTCTCTACTTCGACAGCTCGTGGTCGCACGAGGTCGAAACCCTTTTATGGACCCGCCCCCCCTCCGACGGCACCGCCGGCGGGGACAGTCTCTACGACATCTATCCCACGAGCCTCGGGCTCACCTATGGAATCACGTGGCCGGAATCGCCGGGCCCGGAACCGTGGTCCGACTACACCAGCTATATCGTCGTCAACAAGTCTTTTCTCGGTTTCCCCCCCAACGACGACCCCGATGGCGATCAGGCGGGGGCGATGAAGGTCACCGCCGCTCACGAGTTTAATCACGCCTGTCAGCTTGCGGACAATCCACTCCATCTGAAAGTCAGCGAATCATGGTGCCAGGAGTTGACAGCAACCTGGATGGAAGACGTCGTTTACGATGCCTCCAATGACAACTACAATTTCCTGGACGACTTTTTCAGCGTTCCGGCGATGTCGCTTTTCGACAACGGTGATCACAAGTACGGCGCGTTTGTCTTCGGCGAACACATTGAAGAAACCTTCGGTGCGCCCCTCATGCGCGACATCTGGCTGCGCATGCGCTATGCCACCGCCGTGGCCTCGATCGACTCCGCTCTCATGGGTGAGGGCTCGGGGTTCCGGTCCGTATTCGGGCAATTCGGCTCATGGAATTATTTCACCGGCTCCCGCGATCTCGGACTGCACTACCAGGAAGGCAGCGCCTACCCGCTCATGCCGGTGACCAGGGTGGAATCGGTCTACCCGATCACCAACCGCAGCGGGGCCTCCCTGCAGGCGATGTCCGCTGACTACATCGAGTTTCTTCCGGATGGGACAGGTCGCGATGTGGTGGAGTTGAAGTTTAACGGCTCAGGTGCGGTAAAGTGGCGCGCGACTGCCCAAATGCTCGATTCGCTCGGAAATCTGTCGTCCACGGCCTTTGCGCTCGACTCGACCACGGGGGATGGCGCCATCCACTTCGGAAACTTCAATCATCTCGCGAAGGTCACCCTGGCGACGGCCAATGTGAACATGACGGCCGCCACCGCCGGATACACCTACTCGTTCCGGTTCCTGCTACGGGCCGACTGCAATGACGACGGGGGGCTGAGCATCTTCGACGTGCTTTACCTGAGTGATTTCATCTATGCCAATGGCCCCTCACCTTTGCCGATTTGGCAGGTGGGTGACATGAACTGCTCGGGTGATCTCGACATTCTCGACATCTCCCTGATGATCGACTACATACTCAAAGGGGGACCGGCCCCGTGCGCGCCTCTATGATGGCGAGCGAGGCGCCAAACTGGTCCGACCGGCCGCCGCTCCCTAACCGGAGATTTCCCTTGACGTTCAACCGGGTTGTTGATAGGTTTCCCGAACCCATTGGGGTAAGGGGACTTCAGTCCAATGGGGACACGCCGATAGGGGAAAGGGATCGGCGAGATTTCCCATTGTCGAATTCAATCGTCTCGCAATTTCAGTTGGGAAGATCCGACTTTGATCGCTCCCGAAAGGAGGAGGGATGAACCGCAAGATGAAAACCTGCCTTGAACTGGCACTGGTCGCGATTCTGGCGTTCGGTGTGGCGGGTTGCGCCTTCAACTGCCCCCCGGTGGAAGAGGGCATGGCGGAGGGCAAGGCCAAGCAGGGTGAAGAGGGTGGAGCGTGGGCAGGAAGCGAGGACCTCGAAGCCCTCAAGCGCCGTGTGGCCGAGTTGGAGCGCCGGGCCGACGAAACCCATGCGCTGGCCGAGCAGGCCAACATGACCGCGGAAAAGGCCCTCAAGTGCTGCCGCAAGGAATATGCGGTCATCATGACCGAAGAAATCTACTTTGATTTCAACAAGTTCAATGTCCGTGAAGACGCCCAGCCCGTCTTGGCCCGCGTTGCCGAAAAGCTCAAATCGGATCCGGACCTGATCGCCGAACTGCACGGCCACACCGATGGCGTCGGCAGCGTGGATTACAACATTGTGCTCGGCCAGAAGCGTGCCGATGCCGCCCGCATGTGGCTGATCGAAAAGCACGGGATCAACATGGGCCGCTTGGCGATCCGCACCTTTGGCAAAGATGCCCCGGTCGCGTCGAATGACACCGATCCCGGCCGCCAGAAAAACCGCCGTGTGACCATCGACATTCTGGGATTCGCCCAGTAAACGGTCTTTACCAGTGTGATCTGAAGGGCCGGGGTTAACCCACCCCGGCCCTCGCTTTTGGAGCCAATCCCGACCTGTCCTGCACCCGGCCAAAGGCCCGATGGGAACCCGCCTCCGGATCATCGGTATAAACCAAACTTCGGCGGGGAGAGCCCGGTCGGCGCCTCCCCGAACCCTTGACGGGGCCGGTGTCCCTGATTCAATCGA
>JBFMFQ010000012.1:0-27616 GCA_040752075.1 Candidatus Zixiibacteriota bacterium
TTGATCCAGGTGTCCCCACCGGACGAGCACGGGTTTTGCTCCTTCGGCGTGGGAATCGACATCACGAAGCCGGCCACCGAGGCGGCGCGCATCGTCATCGCCGAAGTCAACCGTCAGATGCCGCGGACTCTTGGGGACAGCTTCATTCACTTGCACAAGATCAACTACATCGTGGAGGTCGACCGGCCCGTCTTGGAATTGCCGCGCGTTGCCATGAGCGATCTTCATTCGAGAATCGGCAAACACGTGGCGGGGCTGGTGGACAACGGGTCCACCTTGCAGATGGGGATCGGCGGCATTCCCGACGCCGTGCTCTTCCACCTCCAGGACAAGCAGGATCTCGGCGTGCACACCGAGATGTTTTCCGATGGCGTCATCGAACTGGTACAAAAAGGAATCATCAACAACGAGAAGAAGACCCTGCACGCCGGAAAGATCGTCGCCTCGTTCGTACTCGGGTCACGGGCGCTGTACGACTTCATCGACAACAACCCGATCTGCGAATTTCATCCAACCAGCTACGTCAACGACCCGTTTGTCATCGCCCAGAATGACAACATGGTCGCCATCAATTCCGCCCTTCAGGTCGATCTCACCGGCCAGGTGTGCGCCGATTCGATCGGGTACTCGATTTACTCCGGTTTCGGCGGGCAGGTCGATTTCATCCGAGGCGCCGCCCGGTCCGAGGGCGGCAAACCGGTCATTGCCCTGCCGGCCACCGCGAAGGATGACACGATCAGCCGCATTGTGCTGAATCTGGATCAAGGCGCTGGAGTGGTGACGTCCCGTGCGGACGTCCACTACGTCGTCACCGAATTCGGAATCGCTTACCTTTATGGCCGTTCCCTGCGCGAGCGCGCCAAGGCGCTGATCAACATCGCGCACCCGAAATTCCGGGATGAGCTGACGGCCGCAGCCAAACGAGTGAAGTATCTCTGATTGTCGTCGGTCCCAATCGCTGATCCGGCGCCCGTTCGAAGCTAACTCGAACGGGCGCTTTGTATTATGGCCATGTGCCGGTGCAGTGCTCAACCGGAACGGGAGGGCGCTTTGGCTCAATGGGTTTGTCCGAGGGTCGATAAGGTCAATACAGAGTGATCGATCGGTGAATTGCAATCTTTGGCGGGGTCGAGCAAAGATGAACCTGACAGATACTGGACGCATTGTCCTGCAACACGTTGACCTGTTCTCCGGGTTACCGGCCGACGACCTGAGGGAGTTTCATCGCTACCTCGAAACGCGCCGGGTACCCAAGGGAACGATACTCTTCAACGAAGGGGATGACGGGGACAGCCTTTACGTGGTGCGCCACGGCGCGGTGCAAATCATTAAGAGACGCGATGAAGGGGACCTTCTCCTGGCGCAACGGGGCCCCGGCGAGATCATCGGGGAAATGGCGATTGTCGATTCCGCGCCGCGTTTCGCGACCGCGGTCTGCCAGGTCGATTCGGAGCTATTTGTCCTCTCGCGCGGGCAATTCCATGAGGTCATTCAACGGCGGCCGGAGATCGCTTCACGCATCCTGCGTGTGCTGGCCGCACGGGTGCGGGAGACCGACAACGCCGACCTGCAGCAACTGGAGCGCAAAAACCGCGACTTGGAGGCGGCCCGAGACCGCTTGGAGCACCTGCTCTGCGAGTTGGAGTCGTCCAACCGGAACCTCGAGGCGGCCCTCTCCTACCGCGATCGCGCGCTGGCGGTCGCGCCGTACCCGGTCATCGTCACCGACTCGCAAAACCAGGTACGCCTGATCAATCCGGCCGCGATGGCGCTTTTTGGTCCGGCCGGAGATGGCGACTTGTGGTCGTGGGTGAAACCCGCCGATGCAACGGTGCCGGACTCGACCGATGCCGCCCTCCAGCGCAACGTGACCTGGAAGGGAGAAGTCGAAGTCACGGGGCAATCGGGGCGTGCGCTCATCTGCAAGCTGGTCGCGGCTCCCATTACGGACACCGGAGAGGGGACGACGGCGCGGCTGTGGATGTTCGAGGATTTGACCGAAATGCGCCTCCTGGAGCAGCAGACCCTCCGCCGGGAGCACCTCGCCACCAAAGGGGAGATGGCGGCCGAGATTGCGCACGAGCTCAACAACTTCCTGGCCGTGCTCTCCGGCAACGCGGAGCTGCTGACCATGACCATCGGCGGCAGCGTCCCGGAGAAGGTCCAGAAGCGTCTGCACAACATGTGCGAGACCATCGAGCGCATCAAAGTCTTCACCGACAATCTGCTGCATTCACGGCATCCGGCCGGGCAGAAGAGCACCATCAACCTCAACGCGTTTCTCGATAATCAAATTGCCTTCCTGCGGCCGCAAAAACGCATCAAGAAGATCCCCATCCACACCGAGTGGGGCGAAGGTCTCCCCGAGTTGAATTGCGACGCCTCCGCCATCCAGCAGGTGTTTTACAACCTGATTCTCAACGCGGCGGACGCGCTGGCTGGCGCCACCGGCAGTACCATCGGTGTCTGGGTAAAGACTCAGAACCTTCCGGGCGGGGGAAAAGTCCGCCTCACCGTGGCCGACAGCGGCCCTGGAATCCCCGACAATCTTCTGCCAATGCTCTTTAAAGAGCGCGTGTCCACCAAACCCACCGGGCACGGGTTCGGGCTTCTGACCATTGCCCGGATCATCGCCGACCACGGCGGGTCGATCAACGTCCGCAACCGTGCGGAAGGCGGCGCCGAATTCGAGGTGCTCCTGCCCGTGACATCCGCCACATCCTGATTCACCCGGGGTCCGCGATGGACATGATGTGGTTTCTCATGCTGTCGCACCTGGTGGGGGATTATGCCCTGCAAACCGACGGGATGGCGCTCCGGAAGGGTGGGTCGCGCAAGGTCCTCACTTTGCACGTCTTGCTTTACATTGTCACTTTGGCGCTAACGCTGGCGATCTACGCGTACTTCACAGGCCGGTTCGCGTTTTTGTCACCCCGGGTCCTCGCCGCGCTGATTGCGATCTTCGCGCTGCACTGGATCCAGGATGACATCAAGGCCCGCCGGTTTTCAGACAGCCGCCAGGCGTATTACATCGATCAAGCTCTCCATATCATTCAACTCTTCCTCCTGCGGGGATGGCTGTCGTGACCTCAGGTTACAGCCGTCTGGCTGCCTGGACATCCCCATCCGCCGCCGCCCTTGTGGAGACCGGGATGTTGAGCCGCGAAGGAGTCATCGCCTTTGCCGACATCTCAGGCTTTACCGGGTTGACCGAACAACTGAGAAGGACCGGTGGACGGAGAGGAGTGGAAACTCTCACCGACCGGGTCAACATGATATTCGAGGGCATGATTGCGGCGGTTCATGCCCAGGGCGGCGAGGTGTTGAAGTTCGGGGGGGATGCCCTGCTTCTGGCGTTCGGAGGAGTAGATGTACTGGAGCGCGCCGCCACTTGCGCCGCCGAGCTGCATCGTGTCGTTGGAAAGAGCGGGCGGATTGCCCGCGGACGATCACTCGGCCTGCATGTCGGCATGGCCCATGGGTGCTGGCAGGAACTTGTCGCCGGGATTCCCGGCGTCAGACGCGAGCATTTTGTGTTCGGGCCAGCCGTCGAACGCGCGATGCAACAGGCTGACAAGGCGCGGGACGGTCAGACACGCCTCTGGATTCGCCCGTGCTCCCAGATCACGACCACGGCAATGAGTTTCCGGCGGGTGGCCGCCTGCGAGTGGGAGACCCACGGACATCGAAGAGCGAGACTCGCCGCACACGGCGCCCCCACCGGCATCCTCCCGGATCGTTCGCATGGCAACCGCGACTATGTCCCGGCGCAATTGCGCGCGATTCTGGAGGACGAGACACTCGACCCGTTGCGCATGGGTGAACACCGCCGTGTCTCCACGGTGTTCGTGTTCTGGCGGATGAACGCGGGAAGGGAGAAGGCGACCGATCAAGAAATCTGGAACGATGTGTTTAACGCGGTCCATGCGCTCTCCGGGCAATTCAACGGCCTTTGGGCGCGCAGCGATCCCGGGTCCGGGTATCAGAAACTCCTCGTGCTCTTCGGAGCCCCGGCGTCGGCGGAGGATGACATCGAGCGATCGATCGAATTCGCTATGGCGCTGCGCCGGCAGTTCTCCGCCCTGCAATCCCGTCATCGCCGCATGCGATTCGGGGTCGGATTGACAACCCAGACCGTCTTCACCGGGTTCGTGGGCAGCCGTGTCCGGATGGAGTTTACGGCCATGGGGGAGGGGGTCAATCTCGCGGCCCGTCTGGCGTCCAAGGCGCGCGCCGGGGAAATCCTCGTTGATACGCTCACAAAAGAGTCCGCCCAAAACTGGGACTTTCGACCCGGTCCCGAGCTGATGCTGAAAGGGGTGTCGTCACCCGTACAAACGTGGCGTCCGTTGGCGCAACGCTCCTCCGGGGAGGGATCGGCCGATTTCAACGTCATTGAGCATCCCAGGGCGCTGGCCGAAGCCCGTCGACTCTGGGAAGAGCCGGGTGCCAATGCGCTCCGGATCATCGCCGGCCCCCAACTCGATTCGCGGCGATTCGTGAGCCAACTCCTGGCCGAACTCCGTCTCGCCGATGGCGGGGTGTTGCGCCTGCAATTCACCGCGGAGGATGGCTCTCATCCGCACGGTGGACTTGGACGTCTCATTCGACAAGTCTTCGCCCACGGGCGTATCAGTGATCCGATCCGTCACCTTGCAGCAAACTCCGAACCGGTCCTGCGGCGCCACTGGGATGCGGTCCTCGGAGATGAGCACGCCCTCGAGCAGGTGATTGCGACGTCCAGCCTCGAGTCATACCAGGCCAAAGTTGCCGGGGCGGTCACCGAGATCCTTTTCTCTGTGCTTGCGGGGTCAGGACGCCCTCTGGTCGTGTTGGAACGTCTGGACGCGCTTTCGCCGATCGATCAGCAGGTGTTCGAGACATTTCTCTCCGTGAGGGGCGGTCCGCAGCGCTTCATAACGACATGGCATGGCCCGGCAGCGGAAGCACCAGGGCGCGGTGCCGGCAGTGTGATCCTCGATGCTCTTGAAAAAAGAGAAATGCGCTCGGTCCTGGAGCAGATCATCCCGCCCGAGGCGATCAGCCCGCGTCTGCTCGACTTCATTCAAGCCAAATCCGGCGGTCAGCCCCGGCTCGCACGCCTCTTCATCGACTTGTTGCGCCGTGAGGGGCACCTTGTTGATACCGGGCGAAATGGCGCGCGGTGGCGTCTGGCAGATCTGTCCCAGGTCGAACTGCCGGACTCGTTGCGGGCGCACTATGTTCAGCGACTTGACCGAATGCCGCGTGAGTGCGCCCATGTGGCCCGCGCTATCGCCGTCTTGGGCGGCCTCGCGCCAGAATCGGCGCTCAGAATCCTGTGCGAAGGTGAGGTGGCCGAAAGCCAAGTCGCCCGTGTGACCCGGTACTTGGTGGATGCCGGGTTGGTGGCCCTGGATACAGGCGGGCCGGAGGGACAGATCAGCATCATCGAACCGAACTTCCTGCAGGCGGCATACGAGACGATGTCGTTCGCCCAAAGGGAGATCCTGCACCGTCGTGCGATGGGGAATTGGCGGCAGAGGGGAAGGGCCGGCGACGAACAAACCGGGCGGCACGCATTCCTCGCCCATGAGTATGAGATTGCCCGACCTCGCTTGATGCGGGCCGCCCGGCGTGCCCACCGCCAGTTGTTGCTCGACAAGGCTCAGCGTCTCTATGGCACAGCGCTTTTGGCCTCGCTCGGACAGTCGGCTGGCACCCAAGCCCGACTGATCCCCGCGCTTCCAAACGATCCGACCCCCGACCAGGCAGTGGCGCTCACGGGACTTGCGGATGTCCTGTGTGCCAAGGGACTGTACCCGGAGGCCGACCGCATTCACTCTCACCTCGCAGGCGTCCACGAATCGAGGCGGCAGGCAGCCGAGTCGCTTCGCTCACGATTGTCGGCTGGGCGTCTCGCGTGGCTTGGCGGCCGGTACGCACTGGCCGAGCGCCGGGCGACACGGGTACTTGGCGCGGCGCGGCGTCTTGGCGCCACCGACCTGGAGGGGGAAGCCCACCAACTGCTCGGCGAGGTGATGCGCCGCACCGGCCGGTTGCCGAATGCGGAGATTCACCTCTCCCGTGCGGTCGAGCTGTTTCAATCGCAGCGCCGGGTTTCGCACCTGGCCGACGCGTGGAATAGCAGGGGGATCGTTGCCTGGAACCTGGGCCACTTGAACCGGGCCGGGCGATTCTTCAGGACCGCCCTCTCGCATCTCCGGCGCCGCCGCGACATGTCCCGGCGGGGGCAGATTACGAACAACATAGGGATCTTGTCTGAGGAAGCGGGAATGCTGCAACAGGCAGGGCGCTTCTACCAGCGAGCGTTCGAGATCTTCGACGCCATTGGTCATCGACGCAATCGGGCCTATTGCCTGGGCAATCTCGCAAACCTGCACCGTCACGCCGCCCGGTTCGAGTCCGCACGGGCCGCCTACGAAGAGGCGGAATTCGAACTGCGTTCCATCGGTGAACAGCACGCCGCCGCCTACACGTGGGGCAACATGGGGGACCTCCTGCGGGATTTCGGCCTTCATGAGCGGGCGAGGGAATTGTACGAGCGGACTCTGGGATTCGCACGCCACTCGGATGATCGGGAACTGGCCTCAGAGTGCTTCTCGCGGTTTGCCGAGTTGTCAATCGTTGAGCAAGATTGGAAAAGCGCTCGATCGCACATCCGGCGCGCCGGCCGGCTCGCTTCGGAAGGGAACTCAAAGGAGTTCCATCTGCGGGCGGAGACGCTGGACGCCCTGCTCGAACTGCGCAGTGGAAACCCGGAACTCGCGGCGCTCATGCTGGCGGAGCTGTCCGGGGAGACAGAAAGCGCCGGACTTCTTTACTATCACCTCTGGGGCATCGTCTTGTCCGTGCAGGCCCTCACAGCGCTTGGCGATGGCCCAACGGCGCGTCGATTGGCCACGGGCTGCCTGTCACGGGCGCGCCGCTCGGGGTACCGCTGGTGGGAGTTTCATTCAGCGGTTGCGCTCGCGGAGATACAGTGCGCGGTAAACACAGAATGCAATGCGCCGGCGGAGTCGAGTTTGAGGCGAGCCAGCGAAATCGAAAGCCAGATTCTCCAGTCCATCGGCGATCCCGCCGTTCGGGATTCCTACCAGCGTACTCCGATAGCGACGGCGCTCGAGCACACGCGTCAGCTCAACAGGCAACATCAATCAGTCAGTTCCGCCTGAAGCCAGGCGGCAAACCCTGGCGGCTTCATGCCCGTGGGTTCCCGCCCATACTCTCTGGGGACGTCCCCGCTACTTTGAGCGTCCTGGCCGCGCATGCACAGGGGTTGAATGGGGTGGTCAGTCTTTGCACACGACGCGAACACCGTCGGCGGGAAGGGGTTGGCGCAACCGCCGGAATTTTCCTGCCACTTGGTCGCACATTTGCCCTGATAGATGCCGGCGGCGCGATGTCCGCCGCCGAAGGAGGCCGAGCAGACATTCGATTCAGACTTTGATCTCACCCCGAGACCCTTAAGCAGTTCCCCCAACCCCGGGTCGCCGCCCTCGGCCCGGGGTTCCCTCCATTTGGGAATACATCTCCCCGCTGTTGACGGCGATTTGGATATCACCGCTCGGCATCCGATCTTGTATCAGTAGGGACCAGCGGCCGCCGGCACCGCGGCCGCTGTTCGTCAACCACTCATCCCATGCGCGAAACTCCCACAGAACCACAAGACTGGCAGAGCACCGATCCGGGGGATGGCGGTTTCTCTGAACCGGACAGGCGCCGCTGGGACGGTGGGCGGGCGATACTTTTCTTCGTTCTGACCGCGTTTGCGTCGATGCTGCTTGGTGTCGCCTTGTTTGTCCCGCTCGGATTCTACGGTTCGGTCATCATCGCCGAGGCAATGGCATTCGGGGCGATCCCGATGGCGGTGTGCGCGCTCTTTGCGACCGGGTGGCGTCAGTGGACAGCCAAATCGCGAATGAGCCCTGGGACGTGGGTCTGGGCAATCCTGAGTGTCCTCTCATTCGCTGTGGCGCAGAGCAACCTGCCTGTGCTGTTCGATCGAGTCTACCCGATTCCAACAAGTCAGCTCCAGATGTTCAAGGAGTATCTCACCGCACAATCGCCCTACGAGATGCTTCGTCTCCTGGCGGTCGCCGCCCTGATCCCGGCGCTGTTTGAGGAGTTTTCCTTCCGGGGCGTGATTCAAGCCGGGCTGCGCGACACGTATGGCCCCCGTCACGCGGTGATTTGGACCGGTTTTCTCTTTGCCCTGCTTCATCTGAACCCCTGGAATTTTCTCGGTCTCTGGTCGTTCGGTTGCCTGCTCGGTTACCTGGTGGAGCGCACAGGATCCATTCGGCCCGCCATCCTACTGCACATGCTCAACAACACCATGGCATTGATCGTCTTTTCGGTGCAGGGGCGCGACCAGTGGGACGAACGACCGGAGTTTATCCCGTGGTATTGGACTCTCTTGGCCGGGGCGGTGCTGATTCTGTCCATCCGGGAACTTCACCGGCTAACGTCTGATCCGGCACGCACCTCGGGCATGGTTTCGGCCGTCGACGCGACCGGCGCCCCCGATCCATTTGACCATCCGCCAGCGAGATAGGGCTTCCGACCCACCCGCCGTGGCCGCCGCGATGGATCATCCGGACTTTTCTGCGTACAATGCTGCGGGACGCACGTATCTTCAACCACCCCGTGCGACAATGGAATCTGACGAGGGGTGAGAGGAATCAGCCCGAGCCGAACGATGACAGTGGTTACCCCACATTCCGCGCCCGACATCAAACCCAATTCATGGCTGGAGCTTTCCCAGCGCACCGGCAAGTCGGATGCGGAATTGCTGGTTGAGGCGGCGCATGCGATGCACTCGACCTTGAAGCTGACCGAGCTCTATGATTTGGTCCTGTCCATTGTGATTGGTCTGACACGCTCCGAGTGCGCCGTGCTTCTCCTGAACCGTCCGCGCACGCACCATCCCGTTATCTTCAAGATGGCGTCGCAGTCGCTCCCGGCGCCGGTGGACCTGCCGAGGTCGGTCGGCCGCGATTTCCTCGATTGGTTGCGCCGCCGTGAGCGTTCGACTCGTCCCTTCGAGGAAACACCCGTTGCGGTCAGCGAAACCATCGCCCAATCACTGCCCAAGGGATGCACCGCGATGCGCTGGGTCCAGATGACCCACCACGAACGCCTCCTCGGGGCCGTGGGATTCCTCGCCGGGGAGGGCGGATTCGATCAGCGGGCGCTCTCGCTCATGGGACCGCTCACCGAACAGGCCACGATCGCGCTCGATAACGCCATCCTCTACCGGCAGGTGGAACGCAATTCGCTGGAGAATCAGATTCTTCTGGAAGCCAGCCGGATGCTCATGTCCTCACTGGATCTGGACGAGATTCTGGAAGCGATCATGGACACGCTGCAACGCGCGGTGCCGTACAACGCCGCCGGCATTTTCCTCCTTGGGGAGCAAGGCGAGGTCGAACGCATCATCGACCGGGGATACGACCGTGAACACAGCGATGCCCTGAGCCTGAAGGCCGGTGTCGGGCTTGTTGGCTGGGTCGCTTCCACCGGGAGACCGCTGATTATCGACGATGTCCTGCAGGATGCCCGTTACCAGCGAGCGCGGGAGGCCACCCGATCCGAGATGGTTGTTCCCATCTTCGCGGGGGATCGGCTGATCGGCGCGTTCAACCTTGAACGCGACATTGAGGGCGGGTTTTTCGAAGCGGACTTGGATCTGGTGCAGGCGTTTGCGCAACATGCCGGGGTGGCGATTGAGCGGGCCCGCATGCACGCCGCGGAGATGGAGCAGCGCCGTCTCCATGGCGAGCTTGAGGTTGCCCGGAGTATCCAGAAAGACTTCCTGCCGGCGGAAAACCCGGCCATCCCCGGCTACGAGGTGGCGGGCCTCAACATCCCCTCCGAGGCGGTCGGCGGTGATTACTACGATTTCATTCCCATCGTTGAGGGGCAGACCGGCATTGTCATCGCGGACAGTTCCGGAAAGGGGATTCCCGCCGCGTTGATCATGGCGGCCTTCCGGGCCTCCTTAATCGCCGAAATCCGCAACAATTATGCCCTGCACACGATCATGGGCAAGGTCAACCAGCTCTTGTGCGAGCGCAACGACAAGGCGCGGTTCGTGACAACCATCTATGGAGTGCTCGACTCCACCCGGCGTGTCTTCACCTTCACCAATGCCGGGCACAATCCGGGTATCCTCCTCCGTGCGGACGGTACGACCGTGTTTTTGCAGGCCCTCGGCACCGCGCTCGGGATCTTCCCCTCAACCCAGTACGAAGAAGCGGTGCTCGGCCTGAACTCGGGCGATGTTCTTCTGCTTTACACCGATGGTGTCACCGATGCGGTCGATGCCCATGGTGAAGCGTTCGAAATGGAGCGTCTGATCGCGGTGCTCAAGGGATCACGCGATCTGGCGGCCCGGCAAATTCTGGACAAGATCACCGACACCATAACGCGGTTCGCCGATCCCGAAAGCACGAGCGATGACTTTACCATGGTCGTCATCCGCGCCCACTAGTCGGGTGTAGAAGTAAGTCGATGAGGGAAGAGCCACAACCACACCATCCCCCGGTGGAAACCGCCGAGATTCCGCCCATCGAGCGGCTGAGGGCCTCGAATGTAACTTCTGGCACCCGGTTGCTGGATGCGGTCGAAAGGTACTTCGAACGGTACGGGCGCCCGGGTCCGGGATCGCGAATTCTAACGGCGGTATCCGGGGGGCCCGATTCGACGGCGCTACTGGCGGTACTGGCGATGCTCGCCCGGGACCGCCGTTGGACAATCGCCGCCGCCCATGTCAACTACCGGTGGCGCGGGGTGGATTCGGAGTTGGACGAAGCTCATTGCCAACGGCTCGCCACTTCCTGGGGCATGGCGATTCATGCCGATTATCCTGTGCTTGAAGCCAAGTCACC
The DNA here is from genome assembly GCA_040752075.1 of Candidatus Zixiibacteriota bacterium. Classification (GTDB taxonomy): domain Bacteria; phylum Zixibacteria; class MSB-5A5; order WJJR01; family WJJR01; genus JBFMFQ01. Next base: position 10,893 of record JBFMFQ010000012.1, read on the forward strand.
TGTCAATCGTCAGGTCTGGGCGCGCCAGGCCCGATACGATTTCTTCTCCAGGCTGGCCGAGGACGGAAAGTACGATCATGTCGCGGTTGGGCATCAGCGCGATGATCAAGCGGAGACCGTCGCCGCGGCCGTGCTGGATGCCGCCGGGACATTTGCTCTCGGCGGAATCCCACCCGTGCGCGGTAAGATCATCCGCCCGCTATTCTACTGCGATCGCGAGACCATCCTCGAGTTTCTCCATGCGTTTCGCGTACCTTATCGGATCGACCGGTCCAATTTCAGCGGGGAGTACCAGAGAAACAGGATTCGCCAGGATGTCCTTCCGGCGTGGCGGTTGCACAATCCGTCGATTGCATCCGGACTGGCGCGTCTGGGTGAACAGCTCGCGGTTCAGAACCGTTATCTCGAATCGGAGGCGGATCGTCTGCTCGGGGCTGCGGAGATTGCCGGCGGGCCGGGCCGGATAGTGCTTGATGCCGGGGCGCTGATCTCCTATGATCCGGCCTTGGACCCCTTCGTGCTCCGCGCGATTTGCCGCCATCTCGGCGCGACGGCGGTTCCCACACCCGCGACGGTGGAAAGGTTTGGCAATCTCCGCAGGGGTGGCGGAAGTCAGCGAATCGAGCAGGGGGTTCTCATGATCGAGCGATCCAAGGGGCGGATGGTGGCCACGTTTGGATCGACGGCGGATGCCAAGCCTCAAGCCGGGATTCTGGACCGGCCGGGTACCGTGCGATTCGAGCAAATCACCCTCGCCGCGCGCCCGGTGCCGCCTCCCGCTTCACCGCGGTTTGATGACCACAAGGTGGTCTTTCTCGATGCGGATTCCATTGCCGGTACGATGCAGGTGCGCTCGATGATCGACGGGGATCGTTACCGGCCGATCCGCTTTCACGGGCACAAGAAACTTGCCGACCTCTTCGCGGATTCGGGAGTGCCGTCATCCCTCCGCCGCCACATCCCGATCCTGACCGATGGCTCGGGAGTCTTGTGGCCGGTTGGATTCCCGGTCGCCGACCGGGCCAGACTGAAACCGGACACCCGCGCGGCGGTCGAAATCACGGTGACGTTCCCATGAGCCCGCTTCGCTCACAGGCGGCACTGGCCGAAGTGGCGCCTCACATGCGCGTCGTTGTCACCGCGGACCAGATCAAAGCCCGCGTGCATGCGATGGCGGCGGAGATCGACCGGGATTTTGCCGATGACACCCCGGTTCTGATCGGATTGCTCAAGGGAAGTTTCATCTTCATGGCCGATCTTTGCCGGGCGATGACGGTTCCGCACCTGGTCGACTTCATGGCCATCGCCGCCTATGGCGGCGGCACATCACCGAGCGGGGCGGTCCGGCTCTTGAAGGACTTAAGCGTCAACATTACCGGACGCTCGGTCATTGTCGTCGAAGATGTGATCGATTCCGGGCTGACCTTGGCGTACATCATGCGCCTGCTTATGGCCCGTCAACCGAAGCGGATCGCGATCGCCACGCTCCTGGACAAAAAGGGGCGGCGGGCGACCGATCTGCCGATACAGTATTCAGGATTTGAGATCGGCGACGGATTTGTCGTTGGCTACGGACTGGATCTGGCCGAACGCTACCGCCATCTCCCGCACATTGTCGAATTGGATCTGTCCGAAGAGGAGACTCCCGCGAGTGACTAACCCACCCAACCATACACCCGATGGCCCCCGTACACCGAAGCGTCCGCGTCTGCCCCTCGACCCGGAGCCCAAGCAGCCATTCCGCTGGAAGCGCTCTTCGCGCACGCTGCTTTTCTGGCTCGCCCTGATCACGCTCTCGGCGCTGTTGATCAATTTCTACAACTTCGGCCGCACCCCCCGGGTTGAGGTCACCTACACCGAGTTTGTCGAGCAGTTGGACGGCGGCAATTTGGAATCCGTAACTGTCATGGACCGCACGATCGAGGGCAAGTTCAAAGTCGGGATTCTGAAAAACGTCAATCGCAAGAGCCAGCAGGTGGAGGATTTTTGGCTTCTTTTGCCGATGACCGATCCCGCGCCGGTGGTCAAGCGCCTGGAAGAGAAGGGTGTGAAGATTGCCGCCAAAGAGGAAGGCGTGAATTGGACCAACATCCTCCTCGGGTTTGCGCCGTGGCTTTTGATTCTGGTGTTCTTCTGGGTCTTCATGTTCCGCCAGATGCAGTCAGGGCCGAAGGGAATCTTTTCCTTCGGGAAAAGCCGGGCGAAGCTCATCGCCGAGGACAAACCAAAGGTGACATTCCACGACGTCGCCGGGGCGGAAGAGGCCAAGTCCGAACTGGAAGAGATTATCGAATTCCTGCGCGACCCGGGCCGTTTCCAGAAACTGGGAGGCAAGATTCCCAAGGGGGTCCTGCTTTTGGGGCCTCCCGGGACGGGCAAGACCCTGCTGGCGCGTGCGGTGGCCGGCGAGGCCGGCGTGCCGTTCTTCTCGATGAGCGGCTCGGATTTCGTCGAGATGTTCGTTGGTGTGGGCGCCTCGCGGGTGCGCGATTTGTTCGAACAGGGCAAGCGCTCCGCGCCGTGCATCATCTTCATCGATGAAATCGATGCGGTTGGACGGCATCGCGGGGCGGGGCTGGGCGGCGGTCATGACGAACGTGAGCAGACCTTAAACCAGCTCTTAGTCGAGATGGACGGCTTCGAATCAAACGAGGGTGTCATCCTGCTGGCCGCGACCAACCGTCCGGATGTGCTCGATCCCGCGCTGCTGCGGCCCGGTCGCTTTGATCGCCAGGTGGTTGTCGATGCGCCGGATGTGCGCGGCCGCGAGGGCATCCTCCGGGTTCACACCCGCAAGATTCCTCTCGGCACCGATGTGGATTTGCAGATTCTCGCACGCGGCACCCCGGGTCTCTCCGGCGCGGACATCGCCAATCTGGTCAACGAAGCGGCGCTCTTGGCCGCCCGCCGCGGGCACGACCGTGTCGACATGCGGGACTTTGAAGACGCCAAGGACAAAGTCATGATGGGCACCGAGCGGCGTTCCCTCGTGATCAGCGACGACGAAAAGAAGACCACCGCCTATCACGAGGCCGGACACGCGCTGGTGGGACGGCTGACGCCCGGGGCCGATCCGGTGCACAAGGTGACCATCATTCCGCGCGGCATGGCGTTGGGTGTCACGCATTTCCTCCCGGTGGACGAAAAACACACCCACTCTCGCGACTACCTGGAAGCCCGTCTCGTCTACACAATGGGCGGGAGAGTGGCCGAAAAGCTGGTGTTCAATTCCCTCACCACCGGCGCGGGCAACGACATCGACCGGGCCACCGCCTTGGCGCGCAAGATGGTCTGCGAATGGGGCATGTCCGACAAACTGGGACCCCTCAGTTTCGGCAAGAAGCAGGAAGAGATATTCCTCGGCCGCGAGATCAGCCAGCACCGCGATTACTCCGAACGCACGGCTCAGCTCATCGATGATGAGGTCAAACGCATCATCACCGAGGCCGAGGCGAAGGCGACCGACCTGTTGTCAAACAACATGGACAAGCTGCACACTATCGCCAAGGCGCTCCTGGAGCGGGAGATTCTCGACGGCGAAGAAATCAGCGTCCTGTTGCGGGGCGAAGAGCTGGCGAAACGGCCCGAGCCAACCCCGGCCGCGACACCTGCGGGCCAACAGGCGGAAGTCAAGCCGGCGCGTCCGACGCCCGCCTTCGACGCGAAGCGGCTCGATGTGCTGGGAGACCCCGCCTGACCGAATCGCCGGGAGCACCGGACATGAGCGCATCGTCCAACTCCCATCCCCAACTCAAGGTGTCTCATGGGCGGCTCTTTCCAGAAAGGGGCCGCCCATGGATTATGGGGATCCTGAATTGCACGCCGGACTCGTTTTTCGACGGCGGGCGATATGCGGATCCGGAACCGGCTGTGGCGCGGGCGGAGCAAATGATCGCGGAAGGTGCAGACTTCATCGATGTCGGCGGCGAGTCTACGCGACCAGGATCCGAACCGGTCCATCCGCTTGAACAAATCCGGCGCACCATTCCCGTCATCCGATCCATCCGTGAGCGCTGGGACGGCCCGATTTCCATCGACACGACCCGGGCCGAAGTCGCCACTCAGGCGCTTGAGGCCGGGGCGAACTGGATTAACGACATATCCGGGTGGCGTGATGATCCCGATCTGGCGCCGCTGGCCGCCCGCACCGGCGCCGGGATGATCCTGATGCACATGCTGGGAACTCCCCGTGACATGCAGGCCGCCCCGCAGTACTCCGATGTCGTGACCGAGGTCGCGGCGTTTCTCAAGGAGCGGGTGAAGGAGTGCCGGCGGGCCGGGGTCGCGGCAGACCGGATCGTGATCGATCCGGGTATCGGATTCGGAAAGAATCTTGAGCACAATCTGGCGTTGCTCCACCACACGCGCCGGTTTGTGGAACTGGGTTACCCGCTCCTGATCGGCGCGTCGCGCAAGTCCTTCATCGGGCGTTTGCTTGGCGACGATCGCGCCGATCGCCTCGAAGGATCGCTGGTGGTCGCCGCATGGGCCGCCTTGCAGGGCGCCTCCATCATCCGGGTTCATGATGTCGGCCCGACACGCCGGGCGCTAACCATGTGGTCCGCCTTGATGACTACTCCCGAATAATTCCCGTTTGCACCCCCTCACCCGCAATTGCGGCGATTGACCACCGCGCCGGCCGGGTATAACTTGGCAAGACAAGGCGGCGCGAATGCGTCGAAGGGCGAACACGTGGTCCTGTTCAGATTCGGATTCTTGCGATTTGGAGTGGTCGACTTGGTCGATGTGCTGGTGGTCGGCTACATCTTCTATCGCATGCTCGTTCTGATGAAAGGGACCCGCTCTGCGCAGATGGTCACAGGACTCATCCTCGTCGGCCTGATTTCCTTCCTGGCGTTCTGGTTTCAGTTGCAGGGATTGCGCTGGCTGTTCACCAACCTCGCAACCGTCGGGTTTATCGTGCTCGTGGTGGTTTTTCAGCCTGAGTTGCGCGTCGCGCTGGCGCAGATCGGCCACACACGACTGTTCCGTTCGCTGTTTAAGCTGGAAGAGCAGGCGGCGGCCGACGAGACCGTGCGTGGCGCGATACGGCTCTCCGAGCTGGGTTACGGGGGGCTCATCGTCATCGAGCGCAATGTCGGGCTCCGCAACATCGTCGAGACCGGCAAGTACCTGAATGCCCGTGTCTCCGCGGAACTGTTGGTCACCCTCTTTACGCCCCACACGCCGCTGCATGACGGCGCCGTCATCATTCGCGGCGAGTATGTCACCGCGGCGGCCTGCACGCTCCCCTTGACGACCCGGGAGCAGTACACCCGGGTCTATGGAATGCGCCACAAGGCCGCGGTCGGCATCACCGATGTCTCCGATTCGATCTGCATCGTGGTCTCCGAGGAAACACGCGAGATCTCGCTGGCGTATCGCGGGGAGCTGTACCGTCGGATCGACCCGGAACGCCTCCGGGATCACATCCGTTCACTGATGGAATCCTGAGTCGATTTCCGGCGGTCCGGAATCGTATCATGGGGCCGGCAAGGGATAGTTATGCAGTTTGTTGATGAAGTCGAAATCGATGTGACCGCCGGGCACGGGGGCTCGGGGATCATTGCCTTCCGACGGGAGAAGTTTGTGCCGAAGGGGGGGCCTGATGGCGGCGATGGCGGCAAGGGGGGCGACGTCATCTTCAAGGTCGATTCGAATCTCGCCACGCTGTTGGACCTGCGTTTCAAGAAGCACATCAAGGCGGGCCGTGGATTGCATGGCTCGGGGGCTTTGAGGACCGGCGCCGGCGGCAAGGATGCAGTCGTGCCGGTGCCGCCCGGAACATTGGTCTTCGACGTGGAGACCAATTCGCTCATCTGCGAACTGCTGGATGCCGGCCAGGAGGCGATTGTGGCATCGGGCGGACGGGGCGGGCGCGGCAATGCGCACTTCAAGTCGCCAACACGCCAGGCGCCGCAATTCTCCGAGCTGGGACAGCCTGGCGAGTCCAGGCGGGTGCGCATTGAACTCCGGCTGATTGCCGATGTCGGGCTGGTTGGTTATCCGAACGCCGGCAAATCCACGTTTCTGCGCGCGGTCAGCGCCGCGGAGCCCAAAGTAGCGGACTACCCCTTCACCACCCTGCGCCCGCAACTGGGCGTGGTGGACCGGCCCCATTTCCGGGCCTATACCATCGCGGACCTGCCGGGTTTGATAGAGGGCGCATCCGAGGGACGCGGATTGGGATTTCGCTTTCTGCGCCACATCCAGCGCACGCGTGTTCTGTTGTTCCTCCTGGACATCACATCCGAAGAACCGGGCGATGATTTGGCACATCTGCTGGCCGAATTGGCCGCCTTCGATCCGCTCTTACTTGAGAAACCGCGGCGCGTTGTGCTGAACAAGGCAGATCTGCTCGACCCCGATTCGTCCGACCCGGAAGATCACTCGTTTGCGGACTTTGTCATCTCCGCCAAGACCGGTCAAGGGGTGGAATCGGTTCTCCTGGAGATCGATGAAATCCTGAGTCCACCGAGCAAACACCCCCTTCCGACCATCGCCAATCAATGAACACAGAAGGAATCCCAAACCCGATCACCGGGGACCCGTCGGCCCCGGCGGCGACAGAACGCATACCCGCCGACGCCGAGTATTGGCTCGCGTTGACACGCCTTCCCGGAGTGGGACGGGGTACTTTCCTCCGTCTCGTCGGCGCCTACCAGTCGCCGATGGCGGCATGGGCCCGCACCGATGAAGAGTGGCGCGAAGCCGGCTGCACACGGGGGAAACTGGAGACGGCCGGGCAGAGGGCGACGGCCCTCGCCTGGGCGAAAGGGCAGTTGGACAAGCTGGCGCGCAGCCAATGGTCGCTGCGGGTGTATGGCGGGGAGGAGTACCCGCCCATGCTTTCCACTCTTCACCATCCGCCGCCCTTTCTCTTTATGCTGGGAACGATCCCTCCGGGGCCGAGCATTGCCGTTGTCGGGTCGCGCCAGTCCACCGAGTACGGCCTTCAGGTGACACGTCAGTTGGCGGGTGACCTCGCGGCGGCAGGGATCGTGATTGTTTCAGGTTTCGCACGCGGGATCGACACCGCCGCTCACATGGCCACATTGGAAGCGGGCGGACGCACCGTGGCGGTCTGGGGAAGCGGTCCCGATGTCGTGTACCCGCGCGAGAATGCCAAACTGGTCGACCGGGTCGCAGAGACCGGAGCGATCGTCACCGAGTTCCCGTTCGGAACACCTCCCGAACCGCAGAACTTCCCGGTTCGCAACCGCCTGATTGCCGGGTTGTCCAGCGGCGTGCTGGTGACCCAGGCGCAGAGCCGGTCCGGAGCGCTTCTGACAGCGCAGCATGCCCTGGAGCAGGGGAAGGATGTTTATGCCGTTCCCGGTGAAATCGGGCGCCCGCAATTCGTCGGCGTGAACGAACTGATCAAGTCCGGGGCACGCATTGTCACCGACGCGGCGGACATTCTTGCCGACTTCGGGTTGGGACGAGCTCCCCGCAGAACAGCGACCGGCCCGGTTCTGCCGCCCCCAAGTCTCAATCCTGTCGAGAAGCGAGTCTGGGAAGGTCTGGGAGGAAGCCCTTGCCACCTCGACCGGCTCGCCGTTTCTTTGAAGATGACGGCACAGGAGTGCGCGGCCGTGTTGGTTGCTTTGGAACTCAAGGGTGTGGTGAAACAGTCCGCCGGCAAAATGTTCACCCGCGTCCTTTGACCGGGCGGCACGGTTGAGTGTTACCGCCGATCAGTTGCGAGTGTGAAGGAACGCACGGTGAAAGTCACCAATCCTTTGGGGGTCCATGCCCGGCCCTCTGCCATGCTGGCACAGACCGCCTCGAAGTTCACTTCCGAAGTCTGGCTGTCCAAGGACGGCCATGAGGTCAATGGCAAAAGCATCCTGGGCGTGATGACGCTCGCCGCGCAAATGGGCTCTTCGGTGACGATCCGGGTGAACGGTCCGGATGAAGACAAGGCCTTGGAGGCGTTGGTCCACATTTTCGAGATGCGTTTCGGGGAACGATGATGAGGAGATGGCTGGACGGCATGGTCCCGATCGCCAATCAGTCTGAGGGAATTCCCACATGACCACTCTCTCGGCCAAGGGCGTGCGTGGCGGCTCCAACGGCACGCGGCGCTGGCGCGGCATTGCCGCGGCCCCGGGCATCGCGCTCGGCCCGGCGTTCGTCTACAGTGTCAGCAAAACCGACCCGGCTCTGCGGCGACTGCCCGATGAAAGATCCACCGAAGCCGAGAAAGCGCGCCTCGATACAACTCTGGCGGCCGTGCGGACCGACCTGCTCCGGCTGAAGGCCGAGGCCGGAACCACGGTCGGTTCCATGCTGGGGAAAATCTTCGATGCCCAGGTGATGATCGTCGATGACGCGGCAATTGTCAGCGAGGTCAAAAGTCTCATCGATAACGAGCGCATCGCCGCCGAATGCGCCTTTTCGCAGGTGGTGGGGCGCGCCCAGGAGTCGGTCACGTCCGCGACCGACCCCTATCTGCGCGAGATGGCCAATGACATCGAGTCCGTCAAGGCGCGCGTCATCAACCACCTGACCGGAATATCGGAAACCCTCCACCGTCAACTCTCCGGGCCCGCCATCATCATCGCATCGACGATCACGCCATCGGACATCGTGAGCCTTAACCGCGAACTCGTGCTGGGAATTGTCACCGAAACCGGTGGGCAGACCTCCCACACGGCGCTCCTGGCCAAGTCGCTCAACATTCCGGCCGTGGTTGGAGTCGGATTGGATGTCCGCGGAATTCGATCCGGCGCGACGGTCGCGGTCGACGGCTATGACGGCGTCTTCATCCTCGACCCCGATCCGTTGACGATCGCTTTTATCGAACGCAAAAAGAAACGCACCCGCTCGCCGTGGCCGAAGAAGTACGATTCACTGCGCGAGTTGCCGGCCACGACCACGGACCGTCACCGGGTGCGGCTCTACGCGAACATCGATCTGGCGGGTGAGGCGAAAACCGTGGTGCAGGCCGGATCGGACGGGGTGGGACTGTACCGAACCGAGTACCTCTTTTTCGAGCGCGGGGGATTCCCCACAGAGAAGGAACAGGCCAAAGTGTACCGGCAGGCGGTCGAGGCGCTCGAGGGCCGGCCGCTGATTGTTCGCACCTTCGATTTGGGCAGCGACAAGGCCATTCCCGGGCTGATGCCCGAGCCGAACCCGGCACTTGGCCTGCGCGGTTTGCGGCTGTCACTTCGCTACCCGCAATCCCTGATGACCCAAATGCGGGCGTTGCTTGCGGCCTCGGCATTTGGCCCGGTTTGGGTCATGCTTCCCATGGTCACCGACCACGATGAGTTCAATGCCGCGCGCGACCACTGGAAAGAAGCGATGGCCGAACTGCGGCGGCGCAAAATCGAATTCGACAAAGAGACCCCGCTGGGAATAATGATCGAGACACCGGCGTCGGTTGTCCTGGCCGACGATCTGGCGGCCAAAGTCGATTTCTTCTCCATCGGGACCAACGACCTCATTCAATACACACTCGCCACGGATCGCGGCAACCGTCAGGTCTCCCGTCCCGACGACAAGTGGCATCCGGCGCTGTGGCGTCAGATCGCGGCCGTTGTGCGATCCGGGCACCGGGCCAAACGCCCGGTCGGGCTTTGCGGGGAACTGGCGACCGATTTCCGAGCCACGCCGTTCTTGGTGGGACTTGGGCTCGAGTCGTTGTCTTCCCACCCGAATGTCATTCCCCGGCTCAAGTCGATTGTCAGATCACTGAAGTATGCCGACTGCCGGGAGGCGGTGCAGGACCTGCTGGCGACCACCGGGGTGGCCGAGGCGAAGCGGATCATCGACAAGTTCAACCGAAAGGTCGAGGGGTGACCAGCGTAAATGCCCGGGCCATCAGCGCCGCCGCCCTCGACGATGCGGGCCGTCATGCCGAACTTGACCAGGGCGGCATGCACGATGCCATCGCCTCTTTTCCCTCGCATTTGCGCGAGTCGATTTCGTTTGCCTCGAGGATTGACTGGACGACCGCCAAACCGACCACGCCCGCGGGGATCTGCCTGTGCGGCATGGGGGGCTCGGCGATCGGCGGCGACTTGGCGCGCCTCTACTGGGCTATGCAGTCTCCGATACCTTTTGTCGTCCATCGTGGCTACCGTCTGCCGGCCCACATCAACGATCACTGGTTTGTCATCGCCTCGAGCTATTCCGGCAACACGGAAGAAACCCTGGCGTCGGTGGCCGAGGCCAGAGCGCGTGGATGTCGCCGAATTCTGACCATCAGTTCCGGCGGATCACTGGCACGGCAAAGTGCAGAGCACTCCTGGCCGCACATTCTCGTGCCGGCCGGGCTCATGCCGAGGGCGGCGCTCGGCTATCTCTTCGGGTCCGTTCTCCTGACGTTGGCACATTGGGGTGTCTCGGGAAATGATCCGAGAAGGCTGGTTGCCATCACCGAGACAGAGTTACGCGACGCCGCGGACCTTCTTGATCAGCGATGTCGTATGCTGGAGCGATCGGTTTCGGTCGCGAAGAACCCCGCGAAGCGCGGGGCTCTGGGTGTGGCCGGTCGTGTCATCCTCGTCTGGGGGGCGACGGGCTCCACCGATGTCATCGCGGCGCGTCTGAAGTCACAGCTTTGCGAGAATGGAAAGGCAATGGCCTTCGCCAGCCCGCTCCCCGAACTGTGCCATAACGAGATTGTCGGCCTGACCGAGTGGGGTGGCGCCGCCGAGTCGGCGGCCGTCATCGTCCTGACCAGCGACGACGACGATCCCGGAGTGGCCCATCAAAGGGCGGCGGTGCTCGATCAACTCTCAGCCCGGCGGATTCCGGTGATCCATGTGGCGGCCGTGGGGAACTCGAGGTTGGTCCGCATGCTTTCGCTCGTCCAGTTTGGAGATTTCCTCAGTTATTATGTCGCCATCGCATCGGGGATCGACCCCACGCCGATACCGGCTATTGATAAGTTGAAACAGGCGCTGGCCCGCTCATGACAATCGGTGGCCATAAACCGGGAAGGACGCTCGCACGCACGCGGTATCCGCGCATCCCCCGGCTTTGGCTGATTCCGATCTGCGCGGCCGTGCTCACCGCCACACCCGCCTGGGCGCAGGAGCCAAGCGGCGTGTTCCGGATGGAGCGTCTCAACGCGCTGGTCCTTGTTGTCGTCTTCACCCTGGCGATCCTCTGGTTCTTGCGCCGCGCGGTCAAGGGAGCCAAGCTCTACGTGAGGCCCCTGCCGGGAGTCTCGGCGGTGGACGAGGCGGTGGGTCGCGCCACCGAAATGGGACGGCCCGTGGTCTTTATCCCGGGAACCGGCGACCTCGATGAGATCCAGACCATTGCCGGGCTGTCCGTGTTGGGACGTGTCGCGCACGTGACCGCCCGCTACACAACACCTCTGAGGGTGCCCGTTTTGTATCCCCTCCCGATGGCGGCGGCCAAGGAAACGGTGCGCGAAGCCTATATCGATGAGGGCATGGCCGATCATCTTACGCCGGAAACCGTGCAGTATGTCGCGGGGGAGTCCTTCTCGTACTCCGCCCGTGTGGGCGGGATGATGATCCGCGAGAAGCCGGCGGCGGCCATCTACATGGGCCAGTTCCGCGCGGAGTCCCTCTTGATTGCCGAAGTAGGGCAGAGCACCGGCGCGATTCAAATCGCCGGCACGGCGGAGCCCGACCAGCTTCCGTTTTTCATCGCGGCCTGCGACTACACGCTCATCGGCGAGGAGCTCTATGCCGCCAGCGCCTACCTGAGCGGTGAACCCCGCTTGCTCGGGTCGCTCAAGGGGCAGGACTTGATGAAGGTGCTGATTGCCCTGGTGGTGCTCGTGGGTGTGATCTTCGTGACACTCGGCTATGGGACCGAATGGTGGGAGGCCCTGTTGCAGGCGCAGTGAACCGCGCCGGGGCATTCGCATCTTATGAAGTCACGCCTGCCCGTCATCGTCGCATTCCTGGCCGGGGTGCTCATGATCGTTGCGTTTTTCGGACGTGGCGCGGTGGTTGACCGCGTGGCCGAGGAAGCGCTTGCCTGGCAGACCATCGTGGCCGGCTTCGCCCTGCTGCTCGGCGTCGGTTCCATCGTCCGCGTGCATTGGCACCGGCTGGCAACGGGTCACCCCGACCGGATCTACTCCCTGGTGTTGCTCATCTGCCTTACGGTCATGGGGGGCTCCGGTGTCCTCTTCGGGATCGGTTCGGGCACGCTGTTCGACTCTCTTTTTGAGCGCATCCAGGCGCCGATGATGTCGACCATGTTTTCGGTGCTGGCCTTTTTCATCGCCTCGGCGGCTTACCGTGCCTTCAGAGCCCGCAATGTCCTCTCCGCCATTCTGCTTCTCACGGCGGTGATTGTCATGCTCGGACGGATTCCGATGGGGCAGTACATCTACCACGCCCTGCCCGACTGGGCGAATTGGATCATGATGGTCCCCTCGGTGGCTGTTCAGCGCGGCATCATCATCGGGGCGGCGCTGGGTGCGGCCTCGATGGCATTGCGGGTCATCCTCGGAATTGAGCGAACCTATCTGGGGCAGGGCGGATGACGGGCGAATCGACCGCAACGTTGGAACCCAAGAGGTCTCTGATGGATCGCATCCAGTCGGTGGACCGGCGGGTGCTTTACACCCTCATCTTCATTTCGGTGATCATCCCGGTGATGTGGCCCCTGCACTTGCCGACTCCCGAAACCCCCGAGGCGCGCGCGTTCTTCGACGCGGTCGAGGCGATTCCGCCGGGATCCGTCGTCTTGTTCCCCTTCGATTTCTGGCCGTCCACCCTGCCGGAGACCGAACCCATGGCCGTCGCGGGGCTGCGCCACTGTTTTCGCCGTGACCTGAAAGTCGTCGGATTGTCCAATGTCGGCATCGGCGGGCCCTCCGTGGCCGACCGTCTGCTGGACTCGATCGGCGCCGAATACGGAAAGGTGTATGGCGTCGATTACGTGAACCTCGGCTACAAAGCCGGATACCAGGCCGTGCTTCTGGGCATGGCCAACTCGATTGCGGCCATCTTCCCGACCGATCACCGGGGCACGCGGCTGGACAGCCTGCCTTTGATGCAGCGGGCGCTCAACTACGATTCATTGAGCTTTGTTCTCATCGTATCGGACAATGCCATGGCCGACTACTGGGTGGCGCTGGTGAATGCGCGTTACGGCCTGCCCATGGTGGCCGGGGTGACCGCGGTAATGGCACCGAAGATGCTCTCCTACATTCACACCGGTCAGATCAAGGGGCTTCTGGGCGGCATGAAGGGCGCCGCCGAGTACGAGGCGCTCCTCGGTGAGAGCGACATGGCCAGCCGTGGGATGGACGCCCAGTCGCTGATTCATCTTCTGATCATCGGGTTTATCATTCTGGGAAACATCGGGTATGTGGCCAGCCGGCGCCGGCCATCCCCGGCACGAGCCGGTTGAGTGCGTGATGCCTGAACTATTCTCCCATCCTTTCTTCACCCTTTTGCCGACCGCGTTTTTCACGCTGGCGATATTCTCGTTTCTGTATCGAGACAACCCCTTCTTCAAGTTTGCGGAGCACGTTTTCGCGGGCCTTTCCGCCGGGTACTACTGCGGGCTGATCTTCCAATCGGTGATCAATCAGCAAGTCTGGATCCCATTGACGCAGGACGAGCGCTGGCTGGTTTTGGTCCCGGCGGCGCTGGGTGTCCTCATGTTTGCGCGCTTTGTTCCAAAGATCGGATGGATGATGCGCCTGCCGCTGGCGTTTGTCATCGGCAGCACCGCGGGGATCATGTTCATTCAGCAACTGCACGGGATGGTCCTGCCCCAGGTCGGTCGTACCATTCTGCCGCTGGACAGCGTTGAAAACGTCCTGCTCGTGATCGGCGTTCTCAGCACGCTTATCTACTTCTACTTTTCCAAACCGCACACGGGACCCTTGGGTTGGGTGGCTTCGGTCGGGATCGCTTTTGTCATGGTTGCCTTCGGCGCTCACTTCGGCTACACCGTCATGGCCCGTGTCTCGCTGCTGATTGGGCGCATACAGTTTCTGCTCATCGACTGGCTCCATCTTGCCTCATGACCCCGGATGCCCGTGCGGGGAGAAATTCTCTTGGGCGGCCCCCGTGCGGCGTTGTATCATCAACCGTTGAGCCGGATCGCCGGAGTTCGCAATGCAGATGAGAATCGATTCAATCATGGGCCGATCGCACTTCACAATCCTGCTGGCGGCGCTGCTTTTCCTCGGGTGCGGCGGCGGCCCGGGTGTCCCGGAACGGGCGGCGTTCGCGTCGGGGTGGAGTGTGGAGGAAACCCCGCACTTCCGAGTGTATGAACCCCCCGATTCGCCGCGGGTGGGATATCTCAAGGACTTCGGCGCGTCGTGCGAGTCCGTGTATGAGCAGCTGGTCCGCCTGCTCAATGTCGAGACCGAGCAAAAGATCCAGGTCTACCGGTTCATCACCAGCCAGGATTGTGTCGCGGCCACCGGGCAACCGGCGGGATTCGTTGATCGGTACACGATCTACACGCGGATCGGGGCGCCGATGGGCGGCGCGATCGCCTTGGCGGCCTGCACATCCATCGATCCGGATGCTCGTCCGGCCACGATCCTTCGCGACGGCCTTCGGCTCGCCTTCGACAGCCAAAGCAACAACATCCATCAGGAGACTTCGATCCTGCGCGGCGAGGGCCGGTGGATTCCGCTGGCAGATTTGATGACCGGCGCCGCAGGCAAAGACGAGGAAGTCTACAACGCCGAAAGCGCATCCTTCGTGGCCTACCTCATTCAGCGCCACGGCATCGACCGATTCAAGATGGCCTGGAAGAGCACGCTTGAGGCGGGGCCGTCTTTTGAGAAGATCTATAGCGGGACGCTGCAGGAGATCGAAGACGACTGGATTGCCCATCTTGAGCGCGAGGCAAAGCGGAGCTGAGCGGCCTCAGGCCGATGGGAATGGCGCAAACTCACCGCAAGACTCTCGCGTGGCTCTTACCCCTGGCACTTTTCATGGCCGGGTGCGCCGCGACTCCTCCTCCGATACAAGAAGCAGCCCCGGGCCCCACGTCCGCTGACCGCCTTCGGCTCGCCCCCAAACTCTTTGAGTCTGGTGTTGGTTCCAATCGGGTTGCCATCGCCTGGACCGTCGACCGGAACGGCTCGGACATTCTCCGAGGCTACAACATCTATGTCTCCGAGGATTCCACGCTCCCGAACCGCCAGACCGGCGATGAAGCGCTGGCCGGCGCTCTCTACGGCGGAACGCACTACCCGGGCGATACCGATGGCGACATTCGCAGGGAATCGATCACGATTGAGGATCTCTCAACGGGCTCTGTATACTACCTGCACGTCAGAATTGTGTTTCCGGATGGCAGTGAAAGCCTCCCTTCCAACCAGATTCAAGTGGTGCCGCGCCCCCGGGGGGTTTTTGCACTCGTTCCCCGTTTTGAAGCCGGCCACGATGGCTTTTCGTTCGCGGATGACATGCCGGTCGAGGGAACGTCGGAGCAAAACGACCTGTACATGTACGTCGCGGAGGGCGATGTCTTTCTCGCCAGCCCCGATCGCCTGGACCGGTCCTTGCACGTGACACGGTTTGTGGATCTCGGTTCCTCCGGTTCGCTGGACGAACACCCGGTTTTTCCGGGCGAGGCCAGGGTGACCGACAGGATTAGCGTCGAAGTTGGCCGAAGCATCGGCGTGGTCCTGGCCAATGGGACAATCGCCAAGCTCCGCCCATCGGAGATTGATCTCGGATCCGATCCGCCCCGGTTGACGCTCGAGTATCTCTACCAGCCCCGGCGCGGCGAACGGCGATTCTGAGCGATGGCCGGCCGCTCTGCGTCGGAAACGGTGCAAGATTTCTCCTGTGGCAGGGTGTTTTGCACGCCCTTTTCGCTGTATATTGCTCCGGAAAGGGTTGGAGTCCGGTCGCTCGCTTGGCCCAAAGCGTTTGCCTCCGTTCTCGTTAGACAGGAGAAACAGGACACACTCTCAAGGAGTCATCCGGATGAAATCGATTAAGGGTATCGCTCCACTTGCATTGGCGACGCTTCTATTCCTCGGCGGTTGCAGCAGTGGGGACAATGGGAACGGCCCGGACGAACCTCAGCCATTCAGTCTGCTTCGACTCGATCTTTATGACACCGCCGAGCTTCCCGACGGGTTTGCCTATCAATTGTGGCTGTTGCCGAATCCGGTCATGCGCGCGGACGCCTCGGCCTGGGAGGCGACGGTCCAGTTCCGGACGATTTCCGGTGAGGAAGGCCAACCCGACACGCTCGTGACCCTGGGCGGTCAGAAAATCCCGTCCAACACGTTTTCCAATCTCTCCGTGGATTTCTCGGACTACGATTCGTTGCTGATTACAATCGAGGACGATGGTTCGCTCGCGAGCACCCCTTCGCAGACTCTCTACTTATTGGCGGACATTCCCGCCGATCTCGACCTCGTTTCGATTGCCGGATTGGAATTCCCGACCGATGTGTCGGGGCGATCGGGGTATTTCGCCCTGATGTCGCCCACGGATGCCGACTCCCTGAATGAAAACTCGGGTCTGTGGTTCCTTCGCCCCTTCCAGCCGCCCCAGCCGGGATTGAGCGCGTTTCCGGTGGCACCCGCGGGGTGGAATTACGAGGGGTGGGTCCGGCATGCGGGAACATGGCTTTCGACTGGAACGTTTACAAACCCGGTCGGTCCGGATGATTTTGACGGGTACTCCGCATCCGTCAACGCCCCGCCGGCATTTCCCGGCGAGGATTTCCTGGTCAATGCCCCCGCGGGCGTGACCTTCCCGTGGGTGCTTGTGGACTCGGATTCG
>JBFMFQ010000120.1:0-10962 GCA_040752075.1 Candidatus Zixiibacteriota bacterium
GGGAAGCGAGAGATTCCGGGCCAGTCCGCCGAAGACCCCGGACACCATCGGATCGACGAACGTCTCGGCGGCGCCGCGTCCGATGCGACGCGCCGCGAAATCGTAGACCGATTCATCGGTGTCGCTGCGTCTTGCGCGAACAAACGGCTCGCCGAAGATCCTGAGTTTCTCGCCCAGGGACAAGAGGCCGGTCTTCACGATGGCCGGGGGCGACATCGGCACGGGATGCAGTTTGCCGTTCTTGTAGATGAACCGTGCGGCGCTGTTGTCGTTGGCCGGTTCGAGTTCACCACGCAGGCCGATCTCGTCGACCAATTGCAGAGTAAGCGGCTCACGATCCAGGAATCCATTCGGGCCCCAGTCGACCGAGTAGCCGTCAATGCGGTCTGTGCCCGACGTTCCGCCCAAATGTGGGGCCGCCTCCCATAATTGCCAACTGCCGGGTGAGTGATGCAGTCCGAGCCAATGTGCGACGGCCAAACCGGAGATTCCTCCGCCGATGATGAGACCGTCTATAACAGGAGGTTCCACTGGCGTGTGATTCATAGAGGTTTGCCGGGGCGTTGGATGGGGCCGGTGTGTGCAACCGCCCGGCCGTCCTTAAACGGTGCGGGAGAAGATGGGCTTTTTGACGGTGGCGCCGCGGGTCAGGCCGGCGAGATGGGCATCAAAGACCATGGCGATGTTGCGCACGAAGTGCCGTCCACGGGGGGATACCTGCAAACCCGATGAATCACGGGTTAACAGTCCGTCGTCGTAGAACTCCTGCAAGTGACCGAGATCGTCGGCGAAGTACTCCTCGGGATCGATTCCGAACTGGGTTTGCAGGTCGCTGAAATCGAGACGGAGGCGGCACATGAGGCCGAGGATCGCCGCGCGCCGGATTTCGTCATCACGGGTCAGCGACCAGCCCCGATAGACCCCGTAACCGGTCTCATCGATGCGCCGGTAGTATCCGCCCAGGCGTGAGTCGTTTTGTGCGAAACAGCCGCCGATCTCGCCGATGGAGGACACGCCAAGTCCGATCATGTCGCGGGACAACGAGACCGTGTACCCCATGAAATTGCGATGCAGGTGGCCATTCTCGAGGCCGTGCGCCAGTTCATCCTCCGGAAGCGCAAAGTGGTCCATCCCGATCGGGGTGTAACCGGCATCGACCAGTTGGGCGATGGCGCCGGCAAACAGCGCGAACTTGTCCGGACCAACCGGGAGATCGGCCTCGTTGATTTGCATCTGATGCGGCTTCACCCACGGGACATGGGCGTACGAGTAAACGGCGAGGCGATCGGGACGCCAGCGGACCACCTGACGGATCGATTCCGAGAAATCCGGCAGGGTCTGCATGGGCAGGCCATAGACCAGGTCCATGTTGATCCCGAAAAACCCGAGTTCGCGTCCGAGGAGATACATCACCGCCGTTTCGTTGATGGTCTGGCCGCGTCCGATAGCTTCCTGAACCGCCGGGGTCAGATCCTGCACCCCCATGGAGAGGCGATTAAAGCCCAACTCCCGCAGGTGCCGGAGTTGCTCACGGGTGGTCACCCGCGGGTCGACCTCGATGCCGATTTCTGCTTTGGGATCGAACTGGAAGGCGTCCTGGAGACGTTGCCAGAGCCGGTCCATCTGCGCAATGGTCAGGAAGGTCGGGGTGCCCCCGCCCCAGTGTAGTTGCAGCAGTTGACGTTTTTTGCCGAGCCGTGCGGCGACAATATCGATTTCGCGGAAGAGATAGTCGAGATAGCGCTCCACCGTGTCCTGGCGCTGCGCGATGACGACATTACATCCACAGTAGGTGCAGCGCGCCTCGCAGAAGGGGATGTGAACATAAACCGAGATGGGCCGGTCGGTCACGGCGTAGTAGTCGAGGTGCCGCACATAGTCCGGTGCGCCGAAGTCCTCGGTCCAGACGGGGACGGTCGGGTACGAGGTATACCGTGGTCCGGGACGGTCGTACTTCCGCAGCAGATTGGTCGGGACCGAAAAGTATTGGCTTACCGCGCTGGCCATCGAGTCTCCACGTTCTGGTTACGTCCGCTACCCGTCAATTTTGGTCCTTTTTCGCACCTCATGTCACCAGATCGTCATCGGCTGCCGGGCATTGAGTTGATTTGACAGACTCACGGCCTCATGATCATCGCGCGGGCGGTGTGCTGTGCACTGTCTCCACCAGTGTCATGAGGTTTTCTTCCGGTGTGGTCGGCAGGATGCCGTGACCGAGGTTGAAGATGTGCCCCTTGGGGATTGAGTCCATTTCCTTCATGATGTCACGGGCTTGGTCACGAATCTCACTTTTGTCGGCGTAGAGCGCGAGGGGATCGAGATTCCCCTGAATCGCGGTCGTTGAACCGGATTTGAACGCGGCCATCTGGAGATCGGTGCGCCAATCGACTCCGATGACATCGCAACCGGTGTCCGCCATCGCGGACACCAGGTGTGATGATCCATTCAGAAACACGATCACGGGGACACCGGGCCGCTTGAGGCGCGCGACGATGGCTTTCATGTGGGGCAGAACGCGCTTTCGGTACTCCCGCTCCGAGAGGAGTCCGCCCCAGGAGTCGAAGATCTGCACGGCGTCCGCGCCGGCGTCGATCTGCGCGGCGAGGTAGTCGCCCACCGCATCGGCCAGGCGCGCCAGGAGGCGCTCGGCGGCTTCCGGCTCGCGGTAGAGAAAGCGCCGTGCGATGGCGAACTCACGCGAGGTGGCGCCCTCGATCGCGTAACAGGCGAGCGTGAACGGCGCGCCCGCGAATCCGATCAGGGGGACACGTTCTGGGAGCGCGCGGCGGATCATCTTGATCGCTTCCAGCACGAATCCCACCCCCTCTTCGGGGTCCAGCCGGAACACGCGGTCGACCTGGTCGGGGCGGCGGATCGGTTCGGCGATTTTGGGCCCGCCGTCCTCGAACGACACGGGCAGACCCATGGGCGGGAAGATCGTGAGGATGTCGGAAAACAGGATGGCGGCATCCAGATCGAATTCCTGGATCGGTTGGAGCGTCACCTTGCAGGCCAGTTCCGGCGTGGTGCAGACCTCCTCGAACGAGTGGCGCGCGCGGACCGCCCGGTAGGACTTCTGGTAACGCCCGGCCTGGCGCATGACCCAGATCGGGCGGCGCGCCACCGGCCGCCCATAGCAGGCCTCGATGAAATCGCGTTTGACGGCGTCCTGGTTCATGCGGCATCCGGGGGAACGAATTTGTAGCCGGCCCCGAAGACGGTAAGGAACATCTTCGGTTCGGCGGGATCGATCTCGAAGTGCTTGCGCAGCCGCAGGACGAAATTGTCGATGGTGCGCGTGGTCGGGTAGGCATGGTATCCCCACACGCCATCCAGAATCATGTCGCGTGAGATGACCTCATTGGGATGTTCGGCGAGGAACTTCAACATCATGCATTCCTTGCGGGTGAGCACCACTTCCCCGCGCGGGCCGCGGCCGATGAATGTTTTGAAATTCATGACATTGCCGCCGAAGCGGTATTCATCCGCCACGCTTCCCGGGGTGGCGAACCAGGCCTGCCGGCGGAAGATCGCCATGATTCTCAGGAGAAGTTCCTTCAGGGAAAAGGGCTTGGGGATGTAGTCGTCGCCCCCGGCTTCAAGACCGAGGATCCGGTCGTCCTCCTCCCCCTTTGCTGTCAGGAAGAGAATCGGGACCCGTCCCGCCTCGCGGCGGATTTCGCGGCAGACATCGTAGCCCGAGAGTCCGGGGAGCATGACATCAAGGAGAATGAGATCGATGGGGGTGGTGCGATAGAGGTCGAGCGCGGTTTTGCCGTCGGCGGCAACGATCGTCTTGTAACCTTCCATCTCGAGGTTCAACTGCAGACCCTCGGCAATGTGCTCTTCGTCTTCCACGATGAGAATGGTCTTGTCCATCTGACTCCCCAGTGTGCCCGCCGTCGCGTTGCCGCGTCCTATGATTTGAGGGGCAACCGGATCTCCACGGTTGTGCCTCTCCCCGGCCCCCCGGACCAGAGGGAGATTTTGCCTTTGTGAGTCCGGATGATTTCGCGCGCGAGGTACAAACCCAGTCCGGAACCGTTCACGTTTCTGGTGAGTTCGTCGCCCGCCCGGAAGAACCGTTCAAACACGCGTTTCTGGTCGCGTTCGTCCAGTCCGATGCCCTGGTCGGCCACGGTGATTACCGCCTCGCCGTTGTCGGACTTAAGCGCAATGTCGATCTCCCCCCTTGGCCCGTCGGTCCGCGAATATTTGATGGCGTTGTCGATGATCGCCTCCAGCGCGCGGCGCATGTGGGATTCATCGACCATGACACGTACCGCCGCCGGGATGTCCTCCCGGACGGCCAGCCGGGCGCGTTCGGCGCGCGGACGATGATGCTCGACGACCGTTTTGAGAATCGCGGAGAGGTCGGACTCCTCCAGTTTCGACTGGAAGGTGCGGCGCGAAAAGATGCCGGCATCGAGGATGTCGTCGATGAGCCCGTGGAGGCGCTCCACATCCTGCGAAATCCGGCCCAGGCACTCCTGCCGCTTGGCTTCCGGCAGATCGCGGGAGGCGAGCGTTTCGGCAAAAAGACGGATCGATGCGAGCGGCGCTTTGAGTTCGTGCGTGACCGCGGCAAGGAAGTTCTGCTGGCGGTGTTCGAATTCCGCGGTGCGCCGGAGGGCACGATGAATGACCACGGCGCCCGCGATGATCAACACAATGAAGAAGCTGCCCTCGGCAATGAACATTCGCATCCGGCGGCGGCGGCGATCGATCAGTTCTTCATCGGCGCTCTGGTCCACCTGGAGGGTCGCCGGGGTGACAACGTTGGCGGAGAGATTTAAAGTGTCGTCGGCCCCGACATAGCGGATTCCGGGGAAATCACGACTCAAGAATTTCTGCACGGTCGTGCCCTGGATGAGAATGGTGACCATGCCGTCGGCGATCGGCACCTGCACGCGTCCGGCGGTCCCCAGCGAATCCGGTCTTCGGATCCCGATGAGTTGGCGGCCGGATTCGCCATCGAAGACCATCCGGGACCATCCCTCGAGATTGGCGGTGTGGCTCGACCGGAGGGTGTTCACGCGAAAGTCCTGCCAAGCGCCGCGAAGGGAGTCGCTCCAGCGGTCGATCTGCCGCTGCCAGCCGTCGGCGGCCAGTTGCGGCTGGCGATTGAGCATCTCTTCGGCGACCGCCAGTTCTTCTCCACCGTACTTCAACTGGAAATAGATCCACCAGCCCATCTGCGTGACAAACAGGGCGGTGATCACCCAAAAGATGATGGTGGTGCGTCGTGCTTGCCGGGCCAGTTGAGCGGTCATGCAGGCTGCGCCTCCAGCGCGGGGAGTTCCTTCAGACAGGATGACAATGTGGACGCGGCCTCTTTCAGTGTGGCGGCATCGTGCGCCATGCTCAGGAATCCAACCTCGTAGCCGGAGGGGGCGATGTAGACACCCCTTTCGAGGGCCAGGTGGAACAACTTCCGGTAGCGCTTCGCCGATTCGGCGGAAATGGCCGCGGGATCATCAGGCGGATTGGCTCCGCCGAGGGACAGCCAGAAAATCGAACCGACGCGTGTCAGAGAGGCGCCCATCGCGGCAAGATCGACATTCGCACGGATGAGCCTTTCAAACTCCGCGCCGGCGGATTCGAGATGGTCGTAGGCCCGTTCGCGTTCGAGAACTTCAAGTGTCGCCAGCCCGGCAGCCATGGCCACGGGATTCCCGGAGAGGGTGCCGGCCTGATAGACCGGACCGAGCGGGGCGACCTTCTGCATGATCTCGCGTCGTCCGCCGAAGGCGCCGACCGGGAAGCCGCCGCCGATGATTTTGCCGAAGGTCATGAGGTCGGGGGGGATTCCCTGCATTTCGGCCACGCCGCCGCGTGCGAGGCGGAAGCCGGTGATGACCTCGTCGAAGACCATCAGCGCGCCATGACGGTGGGCCAGATCGGTGAGGTCTTGCAGGAAGCGGCCGCGCGGAATGATCAAGCCGCTGTTGGCCGGAATCGGCTCGACAATGATCGCGGCGATGTTGGCGCCATGCCGGTCGAACAACGCCTTCACCGAGTCCAGGTCATTGTAGCGCGCAACAAGAGTGCACTGCGCGATGGCGGCAGGGACTCCGGCGGAAGACGGTGTCCCGAATGTCGCCAGTCCAGATCCGGCCTGAACCAGCAGGTGATCGGCGTGTCCATGGTAGCACCCGGCAAACTTGACGATCAGGTCGCGTCCGGTGAACCCCCGGGCGAGACGAATCGCCGACATGGTGGCCTCGGTGCCGGAGGAGACGAAGCGCACCTGCTCAACGGGTTTGACCCATTCACAGACTTTCTCGGCCAGTCGCACTTCGAGTTCGGTTGGCGCCCCGTAGCTTGACCCCTTGCGCAGGGTCTCGATCACGGCCCGCTCGACTTCCGGATGCGCATGCCCAAGGATCAAGGGACCCCAGGACATGCAGAAGTCGATATAGGACTTGCCGTCGGCATCGGTGAAACGGCACCCCTCCCCTTTCGCGATAAACCGGGGAGTACCGCCGACGCCGCCAAAGGCGCGGACGGGCGAATTGACGCCGCCGGGGATGACGGCCTGTGCACGCGCGAAGAGTTCGTCGGATCGGGTCATGGGTATTTGATGTTTTAGAGCCACTTCCCTTGGAGGATGTCGCGCAGGTGGTAAGTCAGGATGATCGAGGCGCCGGCGCGTGTGATGGCGGTGAGGTTTTCGAGCACCAGATCGCGCTCGTTGGCGAAGCCCTCGCGGGCCAGCAGTTTCACAGCGGCATACTCGCCGGAGACATTGTACGCCGCCACTGGGAGATCGGATGCCTGCGCGAGATCGGCAATGACATCGAGATAGGCGAGCGCCGGTTTGACCATGATGATGTCGGCGCCCTCTTCGATGTCCAATTGGGCTTCGAGACGCGCCTCCCGCCGGTTGCGCCAATCCATCTGGTACGACTTGCGATCGCCCTGCTTGGGCGCCGACTCGGCGGCCTCGCGAAAGGGACCGTAGTAGGAGGAGGCGTACTTGGCGGTGTAAGCGAGGATCGCGGTGTTGGTGAATCCGCCATCGTCGAGCTCGTGGCGAATGGCGCCGACACGGCCATCCATCATATCGGATGGGGCGACCCAGTCGACACCGGCATCGGCCAAACGGACGGCCATCTTCGCGAGGATCTCAAGCGACGCGTCGTTGTCGATCACACCATCATGCAACACGCCGCAGTGACCGGAGTCGGTGTAGGCACAAAGACAGACATCCGCGCCGATCAGGAGGTCATCACCGAATTCCTGGCGCAGCCGGGCCGCGGCCCTTATGACGGGGTTGTCCTTGGCATGGGCGCTGCGCGCATCGGGGTGCTTATCCTCGGTCACACCAAACAGCATGACATTGCGGATCCCGAGATTGTGATCGGCCGCGATGGACGCAAGCAAATCGTCCTCGGATTCCCGGAAGATCCCCGGCATGCCGGGAATCGGGAATCGCTCCGCCTGGTTGGCGCCGACGAAATACGGTTGCATCATGCGGCCAGTGGACAGCAAGGTCTCCGCCACCACGTTGCGGATTGTGGCGTTGCGGCGAAGCCGTCGGGGGCGTCTAATCGGCACTGAGTCCACTATTCACCTCTGCGGCAAGCCCCGTCATGCTGCGGTCGACCGTCTCCCACACGATCGGGAAACCATGGGACAGCAGTCGGTCAGTCGTGGCCGGGCCAATGGAGACAACCGTGGTGTTCCGCGTGGCCCGACGCCGGGAGAGAAGGATATCAACCGCCGAGGGGCTAGTAAAGACGATTAGATGGGGTTCGGCGAGGCGCTCGAGCTGGGGCGCCAGGGAGGGCGACTCGACGGTGTCGTAGCAAACGAGCCGTTCGAAGTCCAGCCCCGAACCACCAATGGAGTCCTCGAGATCATTGGAGGCTTTGGCGCCACAGGGGAAGAGAATTCGGGCGTTGGTGTCGCGCAGGCGGGCCCGCATGGCCTCGCCGAAGGACTTTCCATCGGCGACCTCGGAGATGAAATCCACGCGCCAGCCCTGATCGCGCATCGCCTTCGCCGTTCGCGACCCGACCGCCGCGAGCCGCTGGCCGGATTGGAAGGACGCACCGTGCTGCTTGAGCAGGGCGGCGAACCGGGCGACGGTCTTTTGACTCGTGAAGAGGACCCAGTCGTAGGCGGTCAGGTTCTTCAGGGAAGCGGACTGTTGCTGCGGATCGCCCGCTTCGATCATGGCATGGACGGAGAGTGCCTCAGTTTTGAAGCGGGCGGGATCGAGGGCATTGATGAATTCCCCGGCCTTATCATACTCACGGGTAATCCAGACATTCACTTTGTCCGGCGGGGCCGATGCGCGGTTGATGCGTGCGAGTGCGGCATCGGCGATCTCGCTTTTGTCGTGGCCGGCAACCACGAACCGCAGCGGGGATTCGCGGGTGGGTTGCTTCAGGAAGACCTGGAGGCGGATTCCCTCCGGAGTCCGGTCGGCGCATGTTCCCAGCGGCAGTTGGCAGCCGCCGTCCATGCGCCGCAGGATTTCGCGCTCGAGCCAGACAATTCCCGCCAGCTCCTCATTGTGCAACCGCTCGACGGCGGATTGTGTCGCGCTGTCTCCCTCGCGAATCTGAATCGCCAGCGCGCCCTGTCCCGGCGCGGGGACGAACAGCGCCTCCGGGAGGCGCTGGGTGACGAGACCATCCAGCGGGAGTTCCAGCCGGTCCAGACCAGCGGCGGCAATGAGAATGGCATCGAAACGGCCCTCGCGCAGGCGCTGGACACGGGTCGGGACATTGCCGCGCAAGGCAACGATGTTCAAGTCCGGACGGAGAAACCGCAGCTGGGCGACCCGTCTTGCCGAGGACGTGCCGATTGTTGCGCCTTCCTTAACGCCCAGGGTGCGTGACGGGTCGGCCGCCTCGGGGCGGATCAGGATCATGTCCCGGCGGTCGGCGCGTTTGAGGACGGCGCCCAGGGCAAGGCCACCGGGCATGGTGGTCTGGAGATCTTTAAGGGAGTGCACGGCCAGATCGACCGAGCGATCCAGAAGCGCGGCTTCGATCTCTTTGGTGAAGAACCCCTTTCCTTCCATCTTGTCGAAGGTCGCCACCTGGTCTTTGTCACCCTGGGTCTTGATAATGACGATTTCGGGCTCAATGCCGGCGGCATCAAGCAAAGAAGCCCGCACGAGGCGGGCTTGCCAAAGCGCGAGGTCGCTGCCGCGGGTTCCGAGTTTCATGATCTCCGCAGCTTCGGTGAGAGGACGCCGTAGGCGGCGCAACCATTCTCCATTTGCGAGCAACGGTTGGCCAATGGGTCGGCGGAATCCACGAGTTCGGAGGCGCGCGTCTGCATGCAGCCGTAGCCGGCGATCATGGCGCATTCGCCCACGCCCAGATCGGCCTGCTCGACCAGGGCATTGACCGGGAGTTGGTTCGTGTAACGAACGAGTTTTTCGACGTAGTGCCTGATTGCATCGCGTTCGGTGCCGGTGAGGTGCGGCAGACGAGTCTCGAAGAGCCGCTCGAGCCCGGCCTGCGCATACGCAAGACCCTCGTTGACGGCGGACGCGAAGACGGGGCGGAACTGGGCCTCGGCGTAATCCCGATGCGCGCGTCCGATTTCCCCTTCGATGATTTGTTCGGCGGCATCGACGGCCACGAATCGGGCCCGGCGATTCTGGTCGGCCATGGCGCGGAGATCGGAAATGTCCTGGCGTGTGACACCCGGGATATTCGCGCAGGCGGGATCGATGTCGTGCGGGATGGCCAGGTCGATCAGGAGAAGCGAATCCGTTGTCTGTCGCGCCTCTTGAATGCGCACCACGGCCTCCGGAGTCACAATCGCCGCCGGTGCGGATGTGGCCGAGAAGACGACGTCTACTGAGGCAGGATTGGCAAGGAAGTCCGCGAGGGCGGAAGCGCGGCCGCCGTATTCGCCCGCGAGTTCCTGCGCCCGGTCGATGCTGCGATTGACAAAGAGCAGATCGATATTGTCACGGCCCTTGAGCGCGGCGGCCAGTTTGACACTCATCGGCCCGACCCCCACGATCGCGACTGTGGAGCGAGGCTCCTGCGAAAGATGACCGACAATTGATCCCACAACGAGGGAGACCATCGATACTGACTTTTCACCCAGCGGTGTCTCGCGGCGGATCTTGCGTGCGACCCTGAAGGCCTCGTTAAAGAGGTTGGTCAGGCGCGGGCCGGCGAGTCCGGATTCGCGGGCGTCGCTGAGGGCTTTCTTCATCTGCCCGAGGATCTGCGCTTCTCCCACCATCATGGAGTCGAGGGATCCGGTCACACGGTACAGGTGACGGAGGGCCCGGAAGGCGCTGTGGTAATAGAAATCTTCGGGTTCGAACGAGACCTTCTCCTGATTGCGGAAGAAGAAGTCCAATAAGCGGTTGCGGTTGGCGGCGCCGACCGTCGGGGCATTGGAGACATAGTAGAATTCGACTCGGTTGCAGGTGAAAACCCCGACCAGCTCATCGAATCCGCAGGCATCTTTCAGGCGGCGAAGGACTTCGGTTCGCGACTCCTCTGGAACGGTAAGGGAGCTGAGAAGATCGATGTTTCCACCCCTGACCGACGTGCCGATGACCCCGAATGACATCATGCTCTTTGGCTCCTCTCACGCAACATCAAGGGGCAAAAAAAGGGCTTTTTCAGTACGCTTGTCACAGGGGTGTCACTCGCGACAGTTCTTGTCAGCATCATCTGTCAAAACCCCATGAGTCGCCCACTCCCTCCCATTGGGGTGGTCCTGGAGCACGGTATTCACCGTGTCACACTGATACGTAGGCACCGATTGTCCGTGGCCGGATAGAATGTCAATTCAGGAGTAATTCAGCCCGTTACCGGGGAATTTTACGCGGCTTTGACAGAGTTCGCAAATCGCTGCGCGGCAACACCTCACTGGATGCCGCCTTGGATGTCCTTTTTCCGGGGCTCCACTCTCTGTCTTGACGAATCAGGAGTTGAGTGGTAGTTTAATCCCAGAGTTCCTAAGCGGCGT
>JBFMFQ010000121.1:0-10783 GCA_040752075.1 Candidatus Zixiibacteriota bacterium
GGTGTTCGACGGTCATCCGGATCTGCGGCGCATCCTCTGTCCCGATGACTGGGAAGGGTGGCCGTTGCGCAAGGATTACAAGGTTCAGGAGACCTACCGTGGGCTCAAGGTTCCCTACCCGGAGGGTTTGAATCCCGACCGCGGACACTGGATCTCCCGTGAGATTCCGGACCGTCGCCCCGAGATTCCCGAAATCCGTGAGCCAAACCTGGATGGCATCTGAGGATCTTCTCTGATTGGAATGAGTGAAAACCATGCCTAAACGCCAAAGCACCCTGATTGGAATGTGGTCGTTGATTGTGGGACTGCGCACGACCTTCGTGCAGATGTTCCGCAAGCCGAATACGCTTCAGTACCCCGACGAGACATGGGAACTCCCGATCGGCGCGAAGGGGCAGTTGTTCAACAAGATCGAAGACTGCATCGGCTGTCTTCAGTGCGCCCGTGTCTGCCCGGTCGATTGCATCGCCATCGAGACCGCGAAAGCGGGCAAGGATGAGGACCTGGGCGAGACTTCAAACGGGCAGAAGAAGAAACTGCACGTGCTGCGGTTCGACATCGACTTCGCGAAGTGCTGCTACTGCGCCCTTTGCACCGACCCCTGCCCGACCGAATGCCTCTACATGACCAAGGAATATGAGAACTCGGTTTACGGTCGCAACAACCTGATCTATCACTACGCCACGTACGCCGACGAAGACGTCCAGCGGGTTCGCGCGTCGGTGGATGGAAAGACCACGACGATCGGCATTCACCCGTAACCTTTAGCCTTAAGATTCAAAGGAGTCAATGACACCATGATCCATCGCATCGCCAGAAACCTGAGTTTGTTCGCGATCATTCTGGTTACCGCGGGAATCGTGGGGGGCTGCTCTTCCGGAAGTGACGGCGGTTCGGGCGCGAGCATCGTGCCGGCCAACGCCTCATCGCCGGAACTGCTGGAGCGCAAGTACGGCTATCTCTTGAAAGAGGACCGCGATTTCGTTCGTTTGGCGCCGAATTACTCGGCGCTCCGTCCCTTTGCGCCGGACACGGCCATTGTGGTTCAGCACCATTCCGAGGCGACCGGGCAGCCAAAGCCCGCGCCGGATTTCAACGAGTTTCTGCATGTCCGCTTGAACCGCGCGATGTCGCTGCGGTTTGTCATCGCCGATTCCACCGGCTCCGGGTTGGTGGTCTACGAATTCAATGATTTGCCGATCGGAGCTTACACATTCGGATCCAAGGGGTGGCCCGAACCGCAGATCGAGATGACCAAGGGTCAAAGCTGGGTCTATGTCTATGTCGTGGCCGATACGCGATTCCGCTATCGGACGCGTTTTGCCGTCAACAGCAAGGGGCACCTGGTTCCGCTCACGGACGCCGGCCTGGCGAGCTGAGAGGGACCCGTCCGGCATCACCCGAGGATTGCACCGCATGGACAATGTCTTCGCACCGCAGGCTCCCGCACGCTACGAAGTGGTGGACGATGAGCTGCTCATCGATGTCGAGGCGCCGGGAAAGTACTCGGGCGCGTACCTGACCGAGAACTACCGCGTCAACATGGGGCCGCAGCACCCCTCGACCCACGGCGTGCTCCGTCTGGAACTGGACATGGACGGCGAGGTCGTGGTTGGGGTGCGCCCACACATCGGCTACCTGCATCGCTGTTTCGAGAAACACGCGGAGAATCTGCCCTACCCCGAGATCATGCCGTTTACCGACCGGATGGACTACATCGCCGCCATTTCGCAGAACATGGGTCTGGCGGTCGCGGTCGAACGCATGATGGGAATCAAGGTTCCAGACCGGGTCGAGTACATCCGCGTGATCTGCTGCGAACTGCAGCGCATCGCCAGCCATCTGGTGGCGCTTGGGACCTTCGGGCTCGACATGGGCGCGTTTACGCCGTTTCTGTGGGCGTTCCGCGACCGGGAGATGATTCTCGACTTGTTCGAGTGGCTGACCGGCGCGCGCATGCTGTACAACTACATCTGGATCGGCGGCGTGGCGCGCGACCTGCCGGAGGGCTGGACCGACAAGACACGTCAGTTCCTACGCTATTTTGAGCCGAAACTGAAAGAACTGAACGACCTTTTGTCCTACAATCACATCTTCATCAAGCGAACCGCCAATGTCGGGATCATCTCGCCGGCGCTGGCGCTGTCGTACGGGGTCACCGGTCCGAACCTGCGCGGCTCGGGGGTCGATTGGGATTTGCGCCGCGATGATCCATACTCCATCTATGACCGTTTCGACTGGAAGGTCATTGTGGGGACCGGCGAGCATGGCCCGCTCGGTTCCTGCTGGGACCGCTACATGGTGCGCGTCTACGAAATGACCGAGTCGGTGAAACTTTGTCACCAGGCGCTGGATGCGCTCCCGGCCGAAGGCGATGTGCGTGAGACCATCCCGCGCAAGGCGCGTGTGCCGGCCGGTGAATTGTACTGCCGCACCGAAACTCCGCGCGGCGAGCTCGGGTACTTCATCGTGGCCGACGGGAGCGACATCCCGCTCCGCTGCAAAGTCCGTTCCCCTTGTTTCACCGCCATTTCCGCACTGAATGCCATCGTTCAGGATTCCGAACGTCCGGTGCTGATTGCCGATGCGGTTGCCACCGTCGGCTCGCTGGACATCGTCCTGGGCGAGATCGATCGATAAGGGCCGGGAGGCGGATTCTGGCCGCCTCCCCGGTTCGTTCAACTCACTGTCGCCGAACGGTGAACACCGGATTCCGGGAGTCATCTCACGGGTCGGGGACGTTTCCATGCGGAACAGTCCGACCCGATGTTCTGTCTAAAGAGGTATGACGATCAAACTCGATGTACAGGACGCGGAGACCGGGGAGGTCTCCCGGGATACGCTGATCAAGCGATACTCTGCGGTTCGCCTCGAGACCGAGGAATTGTGCCGTCCCTTGGTGACCGAAGACTACGTCATGCAGACATCGCCGGATGTCAGTCCGCCGAACTGGCACCTTGGGCACACAACGTGGTTTTTTGAGCGGTTGCTCCTGGAGCCGTACCTTCCCGGCTACAGTCCGCATCACCCGCTGTTCAATTACATCTTCAATTCCTACTACGAGTCATTGGGGCCGCGCAACGACCGCGACCGGCGCGGTTTTCTCTCCCGTCCAACGGTGCAGGAGGTTTACGACTTCCGTTCTGCGATTGATCGCGCCATGGGTGATTTGATCGAGACCGTCGATGAACCTCATTGGCCCGAGATCGCGGCCATGATTGAACTCGGACTGAATCACGAGCAGCAGCACCAGGAACTGCTGCTTATGGATGTAAAGCACATCTTTGCGTCCAATCCGCTTCGGCCCGTCTACCGGGAGGCCGGTGACCGGAAACGCGCCCAAGGCACCCTGCCCCCGCCGATGGAGTTCGCCGAGATCCCGGGAGGCGTGACCCAGATCGGGCATGGGGGAAGAGGTTTTGCCTATGACAACGAAGGCCCGAAACACAGGGTGTTTCTCAACGACTTTCGCCTGATGACGAGGCTGGTCACCAACGGCGAGTTCCTCGTCTTCATTCAGGAGGGCGGCTATGACGACCCGCGCTGGTGGCTGTCCGACGGCTGGGCGACCGTGCGGGAGCGTGGCTGGCGTTCGCCATTGTACTGGGCGGAGGCCGATGGAACCTGGATGGTCATGACATTGCGGGGATATGAGCCTCTGGTACTCGACGAGCCGGTCAGTCATGTCAGCTATTACGAGGCCGATGCGTTTGCCCGGTGGGCCGGCCGGCGTTTGCCGACAGAGGGCGAGTGGGAACACGCCGTATGCTCGCGCGGAATCACTCCCCGGACCGGCAATCTCCTCGAGGACCGTGCATGGGGTCCACGACCCGCCAATGCGGACCAGATTACACCCAATGAACTGCAGCAGTTGTTTGGCGATGTTTGGGAGTGGACGCAGAGCGCCTATCTGGCGTATCCGGGGTACCGTCAGGCGGCCGGGCCGCTGGGAGAGTACAACGGCAAGTTCATGAGCAACCAGATGGTGCTGCGCGGCGGCTCATTCGGCACGCCGCGTTCGCACATACGCGCCACCTACCGGAATTTCTTTCAATGCGACAAGCGCTGGCCGTTTGCCGGCTTCCGTCTGGCCCAAGATGAGTGATTGGCGAGGTGGCGATTGGGAGCGACCTACAAGGTAATTGACCCGGCCGATTTCGCCGACTCATTCAGTGAAACACACGAATTCGCCCTCGACATTCTGGTCGGTCTCTCGGAATTTCGCAAGTCCATCGCATCGAAGTACCTCTACGATGCCGAGGGGAGCCGCCTGTTTACCGAGATAACGCGCCTTCCCGAGTACTACCTGACCGGATGCGAACTGGAGATTCTCCAAGCGCAGGCCGCCGCGATTGTCCGCCATGTTCAGGGTGCGCCGTTCAATCTGGTGGAATTGGGCGCCGGTGACGGGCAAAAGACATCGGTATTGATCGAGCACTTCCTTGGCGAGTCTCTGGACTTTCAGTACGTGCCGATCGACATCTCCGAATCCGCGATGCGGGAGCTGACCGGGCATCTCGGCGAACGGTTTCCTGCTCTGGACACACATGGGATCGTCTCGGAGTACTTCAACGGATTCAAGTGGCTCAATCACCGGCACTCCCGCCGGAACTTCGTGCTCCTGCTGGGTTCCAACATCGGCAATTTTACCCACGCCGAGGCGCGATTCTTCCTGCGCAACCTGTGGAACGTGCTCAATCCCGGTGACCGCCTGCTTTTGGGATTCGACTTAAAGAAGGACATTGAACTGCTGCTCGATGCCTACAACGACCCGGCCGGTGTCACGAGCGCCTTCAATCTGAATGTCCTCACCCGCATCAACCGGGAACTGGGCGGTGAATTCGATACAGCGAAATTCCGGCACTTCGGCACCTACGATGTCTTCAGCGGCGCCATGGAAAGCTACCTGGTCAGCCTCGAGCGCCAGTCGGTGTTCATCGGGGCTATCGGCAGAGCCTTCTCCTTTAATCCCTGGGAGCCGATTCACACGGAGTACTCATACAAGTATCTCGTGTCGGACATCGAGAAACTCGCTTCCGAGACAGGGTTTACCGTGCGCGAGCATCTCTTCGATTCGCGCCGCTATTTCGCCGATTCCATCTGGGAAGTGAACAAGCCGGGTGTGGCGTAGCGCCCAATGCCCTTCCCGGCGAAGAATCTCGAATCGCGTACCGCTTACCGCCGTTTTCCGGCCCATCGGTTCACCTCTTCAAATGCGGCGGCGTGGACGGCCGCGTGGAAGCGTATTTTCCTTCCCCAGTATGTAACGCATCCCGGGAGCCGTCGCACGCCGCTTTGCACCGCGTGTGGATCAGTTCTGCATTCCGAAGCTGGCGACCGGCACGCGGATGGACTGGGTCAGCTGGACCGAGAATCGCTGTCCCTCCGGGAGTTCGAGCTGATCGCCCTTCGTGGCCAGGGCAATCGCCCCGCCCGCGGCGGCGCCCGCCGCCGCACCGACCGCGGCACCCCTGGTCCGGTCCCGGCTGGTCAGCGCACCAATCACGCCGCCGATCACCGCGCCCCCGGCGAGTTTCTCCTCGTCGCTGATCTCATCGCCGGCGCCCTGGAGCACGATCAACTCTGAAGGGAGCGAGCGCGTCTGGCCGGACGCGTCAACGATTTCCTCAAACGACAGCGTCATCTGGGCCTTGCCGGCGGAGCGATGCGGTTCTTCCACATGGGCGAGACGACCGCGCACGAGTGATCCTTCCGGAAAGACGACCATCTGATCGATCACGACCGGGGTCGTTGTGTGCGCCGTGAACTCGTCGCCCGTCTTCTGGACGTCGGTGCGCAACCGCCGATCCAGGGCGACAATGACGGTGGTCCCGCTCGGCACGGTCACCTTCTCCGCGCTCGGAGAATTCTCTGAGGTCGTGGTGCTGTAGTCCCCGGCGCTTTCCTGTGAAGTGGAACAGCAGGAGAGCACGAACGAGGTGAAAAGCGGCACCATGACCGCGGGCAGCATTCTGCCTTTCATACAACTCCTCCTTCCGGCGCCGCACAAACGGCGTCTTGGGGTTGATGAGCGGAACCTGGAGCTGCGCGAGATTACGGATCTTGTCCCGCCGTCAGCGACGTGTCATCCTCAAGCGGACAACTGACACGTCGTGATGTGCCGCCCCGCGACATCTCTCCGGGTGATGTCGGGATTCCGGCACACCTTCGGTCTGCCCGAAGGCGTGGTCTGGAGAGGACCGACGGCACAACAGGGTGCCAATCGGATCCCCAATGTCTTGATTACTTATACCGACGGCGATGCGTGCCGGTTTAAGGGCTCAAAGTGACTGGCGGCGAGTGGGATGGCTAATCTGTCTGATAAACAACCCGGCCGGACACGATCGTATAGATTGGTCGGGTATCCAGGATTTCGGAATAGGCGACCTTGAAGATGTTACGATCCAGCACCGTGAGATCGGCCATGCCGCCTTCCCGGATTACCCCGAGCGCAGAGTCCATGAAGGAAGCATAGGCGGCATGCTGGGTGAACCCCCGCACCGCCTCATCCATGGTCATGCATTCTTCAGATCGCCAGCCGCCGGTCGGATGACCATCGTGGTCCTG
Organism: Candidatus Zixiibacteriota bacterium; assembly: GCA_040752075.1. Classification (GTDB taxonomy): domain Bacteria; phylum Zixibacteria; class MSB-5A5; order WJJR01; family WJJR01; genus JBFMFQ01. The sequence continues at coordinate 6,568 of JBFMFQ010000121.1, forward strand.
CCGTGTTACGGCGGCGTAAATGCCCCAGAGCGGGTTGACGGACTCGACCGGGAAATCCGACCCGAAGGGGATTCGGCAGCCCGCACTCAGCAGTTGACGCCATGCGTAGGCGCCTTTGATCCGCTCCGGCCCCAGCCGGGCCTCTGCCCAGGGCATATCGGATGTGGCGTGCGTGGGTTGCATCGATGGGATGACGCCCAGCGATGCGAAGCGCGGGATGTCCGCGGGCGCAATAACCTGTGCGTGTTCGATGCGAAACCGGTGATCCAGGTCCGGCCGATCCTGGCGCGCCGATTCGTAGATGTCCAGCGTGCGGCAGACACCGGCATCCCCGATGGCGTGAGTGCAAACCTGAAAACCATGAGCGACCGCGAGCGAACACAAAGTCGACATCGTCTCGGTCGAGGTGACAAACAAGCCGGAATTGGCCGGGTCGTCGCTGTACGGGGCGAGCAGGGCCGCTCCGCGGGAACCAAGCGCGCCATCGGCGTAGAGTTTGACGGCTCTCACTTGAAACAGACCGTCCGCGTCATCGATCGGTCCCCTCGCCATCTGCCGCATGGCGAACGCGAGGCTGTCGGTCGAGAGCATGCCGTAGACACGCAGCGTCAACTCCCCCCGACGGCCCAATTCGCGGAAGACCTCAATCGCAAGCGAGTCCAGACCGGCATCGTGTACCCCGGTCAGGCCATTGCGCGCGCACTCGGCGAGCGCCCTGCGTGCGAGGTCCATGCGTTCGTTGAATGATTCGGGCGGGATGTGCGCGGTGATCAAGTCGGTGGCGTTGTCCACAAACACGCCCATCGGTTCACCATCGGCATCCCGCTCGATGCGGCCGCCGGGGGGATCGGGTGTGTCCCTCGTGATACCACAAGCGTCCAACGCGGTCTTGTTCACCCAGGCGGCATGGCCGTCGACCCGACGCAGATACACCGGGTGGGTCTCGGTTCCAGCCAGGTCGCGCCAAGTGGGAAACTCCCTCGATGCCCAGTCGTTCTGGTCCCAGCCGCGGCCTTGAATCCACGATCCGGAGGGGGCTTCGGCAAGACGCTTCAACACGAGTTCCCGCGCCTGCTCCGGAGAGGCGGTTCCCAGCAGGTTGACATTGGCCAGGAACCTTCCAAGGTTCATGAGGTGGGCATGGGCATCGGTCAGCCCCGGGATCACGAGGGCGCCCTCCAAATCAAGAACCCGAGTTAAGTCACCAGCCAGTTCGTCGCAGTCTCGGTTGTTGCCGACCCGGATGATCCTCCCGTCGCGAATGGCGATCGCCTGCGCCGCTGGCGTTTGTTCGTCCAGTGTGATGACGTTGGCATTCCTAATGATCAGGTTGGCCGTCGGCTGAGCGTGGGAACCCGTCGCTGGGCACAGGGGGAGGATCGCGGCCGCAACGCACACGGCCACGACACGGTTCAACCGCCGGGGCGGATTCATTGGGGCTTCGGCCCGCCGCCGGCCGCCTTGTCTTCCTTGTTCCTGAATCCGATCCGGGGGAATGGATTGACGACGGATGACACAATGTTGGTCAAGTGAGCCTCGATCCGCTTCAGGTACCGGACATACAGCGCCAGCGCGACCGCCTCGCTCTTGGGGACACCATCATCGCGGGTGATCATCTCCTCCACCATGGCATCGGCGAGGCGGGAGAATTCGTCGTGGCTGGTCATGAACGCGCGTGCCGACTGCTCATCGGAATTCTGGAAGGCCTCGCTGACACGCCCGAAGCCGACCCGCACACGTTCTTCGAGGCGCTGGACACGGTCCTCGTAGGCATACGCCGGGAGCGCGCGAGGGTGTGCGCGCGCCAGCTCCAGGATGTTCTTGGCATAATCGCCGATCCGCTCGACATCGATGACGATGGAGGTCAAAACCAGCGCCGGGGCGTAGTCGGCGGCTGTCGAAACTGCGAGGTGGGTGAGGACCTTTCGGCGGGTTTCCCGCTCGTACTTGTTGATCGTTTTATCGGTCTTGTAGAGGTCGAGCGAGTCATCGACCGAATCGGAGTGGCGCAGCGAGTTGCTGGCGGCGAGGGTCATGTCGCGCGCCACACCGAGGATGGCCACGGTCTCCTCGTAGGCCTGATCGAGCAGGCTCTCGCCGCGAAAGAGTTCCTTCAGGATTTCCAGCATGATTTGGTCCTCACTTGTCCCTCAACCAAGCCAATACACCAACAGAGGCAATACGAAAAACACAATCGCTATATACAAAATCGGCACCAGCCGGCTTTTCAATGTCCACTCGGCAAGGCTGTTGGCGAGCCAGATGGGCACCCGTCGGATCGGGATGATCATGATGGTGCCGAAAACGTTGAACAAGAGGTGGACGAACGCGATCGTGACCGCGGCCGGATTAGCTGTCGCCATGGAGGCGAGAAACGCCGTCACGGTTGTCCCGATGTTGGCGCCCAGCGTGTAGGGAAATATCTGCTCGAGAGTCAACACGCCCGCGGCGGCAAGCGGGACAATCAGGGAAGTCGTGATGGATGACGACTGAACCGCAACGGTCAGCGCGATGCCCAAGGCGAACGCCCGAAGCGGCGTGCCGAAAATCGTGCGTCCGAAAAAGCCCTCCACCCGATTGAGAACCAAGAGGCGAAGAGTCTTCACCATCCCGAGCAGCGCGAGGGTCAGGAGGGCGATGGCGATGATCAGAAGGATCCAGCCTCTCCCGCCCGTGACGCCAATCAGGAATGACACCACCGGCTTGGTGATCAGGTGCAACGGCGATGAAAATCGCAGCCCGCCGAACTGAACAAAGAACTCCTCGATGTGGGTGGCGCAAAACGCGAGGATTCCGAATGCCTGTTCGAGCGGGAAGAGAATGCAAACCGTGATGAGATTGAAGAAGTCGTGGACACTGGCGGCAGCGAAGGCGCGGCGGAATTCCCAGGGCCGCTGGATGTGGCCGACGGACACAATCGTATTGGTGACCGTGGTTCCGATGTTCGCGCCCATGACGATTGGGATCGCGGCGTGGACCGAAATGGCCCCGCCGCCGACCAAGCCCACGACAATCGACGTCGTCGTCGAGGATGATTGCAAAAGGGCGGTGGCCAGGATTCCCGCGAACAGGGCAACGATCGGGTTCGAAGTGGTCGTCAGCAGGGCCTCGGCGAAGCCCTCCCCCGTGAGTTTGAAGCCGGACCCGATCAGGTCGATTGAAACGAAGAACGCGTAAAGGAGTCCCAGCAGGGACAGGATTCGAAGTCCACTGGTCGACTTGAGAGTCAGGCGCCTATCTCCCATCGGGGGCCGAGAGCGACAATGAGGAACCGTTGATCATGATCGGATGGGGCGCTCGAGGTGGAGGGTCACCGACGCCCGGCGTAGGCCATGCGGGGACGGCGACCGCTGCCTGGCCGACCTCAACTTGTTGCCGAAGCGACCTCGATTCAAGCGAGATTCGGACGGCCCGGTGCCAGGTCAAACCGGGCTTCCCGACCTCGTTTTCCGGACTGCACAAAAATACCACTTTTTTTGACCCCTTTTGATTGACATATTTCCCAAGGTGTTGCGTATACTCGGTCAGAACACGAAACGGTAGGCTTTTCAAGGAACGACTCCACGGTACCAGACTCCCTGATCAATCCAAGAAGAGATCGACTGGTTTCGACGGCCATGGTGGCCAACGGATGTGGGACGCCGTTACGTCCCTGTACAGCAAAGGAAGTGGATCATGGCGGAAGGTACCGTCAAGTGGTTCAACGACAGCAAGGGCTTTGGCTTCATTTCGCAGGAGGGCGGACCGGATGTGTTCGTTCACTTCTCCGCGATCGACGGCGAAGGCCACCGGACGCTCTATGAAGGCGATGCAGTCACCTTTGAGGTGACCCAGGGTCCGAAAGGCCCGCAGGCCTCGAACGTCCGCAAGGTCTAATCCGAACCCAGATGACCATGCCAGCCCCCGTTCGGTTCGGCCGAACGGGGGCTTCTCATTACAGCCACCTCAACCAGTCTGATCAGATTGAGCGGAACCGCGCAAGAGGCTCCGTACAACCGGCCCGACGAATGACCGGCTCCGCCAGATCAGCTTCGTCAGATCGCCGAAGCGAAGATTGCGCAGGTAGGTCTCGAAGTACATCCGCAGTTGCAGCCGCCGCATGGTACTGTAACTCAGGGTGTCCAGTTCCACGGATGGGGTGAGGTACTTGTCGAAGCGATCCCAATCCGTGGTGAGAAGCCGGTATCCATGTTCCCCGGCCTGTGCCCATCGAAAG
>JBFMFQ010000122.1:0-10730 GCA_040752075.1 Candidatus Zixiibacteriota bacterium
CCTCGTACGACACGCCGCCGGGGTATCCCTCGTCGGTCAGGTTGGGATCATTGTATACCCAGTTGATCGCCCCGGTGGCGGCGTTGATGCTGTAGATGCTCCCGTTTAAGTTGGTGGCCGCTTCTGTGGTTCCGACGTAGAGAGTTCCGGCGCCATCATAGGCGGGGGAGTGGAGGGCGGCGCCGGTGAGGATGAGCGGGTTGGTTGGCCAGCCGGGATAGAGAAACCCGTCTGATGTCTTGAATGCGTACAATCTGTTGTTGTCGTCACCGACGATGACGATCTCAGTGCCACCGACATTGTACACAGCGGTCACGCCGAATCGGGCTTCGCCGGAGAGGGGTGTCCCGACCGGTATCCCGTATATCCAGAGTTGACTGGACAGGTCGGAAGTCCACTTGCTGAATGATCGGGCAGTGCCGCCGGTGATGTACACATACCCGCCCTCGATTGTTGCGTTTCCACGGTTGCGCCCAAAGATATAGGGTGTTCCACCCACGCATCCTCCGGGCGAACCCGATGCCAGCTCAAATGCACAGAGTTTGTCGTCGCTGCTAATATAGACCAAGTCCCCGGCTGCGGTGGGCTCACAAAAGTTGCTCATCCTGTTCAATGTCCGCGTCCAAACCGCCGTGACCTGACAGGGGTCGCCCACTTCCACGTTCGACCAACTGGTGCGCTGGTAATCGTGCGCCCAGGTGTTCCAGTCATCCGGGCCGGGAGCGTCGCAGGGCGGCGTGGTGGGTGGAGGTTCCTCGCAACACGTGAATGCGTCAATCGCGAGCTCCCGTTGCCCGCTTGAGAATGCCTCGCCGAAGTAGTAGTAGTCACCGAGTGTCCCGACATACGAACCCGAATGCGGGTTCATCCCCAGTCCGCCGCCATTGCCCGCGCCTGTCAGGAATGCCGCAACATCGGTCCCGGGATTGGGGGTTAATGGCGAAAGCGAACAGGTGATGAAGAAAGTCCCCCCGGCTCCGGAGACAAACGGCCCCAGGAAACTCAGATCGACTTCCGTGTACGCCGGGTAACAAGCGAGATCGCCAAAGGGGATATCGGCAAACCCGAGGAAGTTCGCGCCTTCGCTTGAGAGGTCGGGATACTCAAGACTGCCACGGACCGGACCATTGTTGCCGTACACGCGGATCCTTACGGTCGGTGTGCCGGCGGCGCCGAGGCAGTAAAACAGGAAACGCGCGGAGGTCAATGTGCAAGCGGTCGAGGACTCGAAGCGGACAAAGTACTCTGTTTGGCCGTAGCCATTGGGGTCGGCCCAGTACTGCGCGACCGGGCCGGCAAACCAGGACTGCCAATCGCATACTCCGGGAAAGCCCGGGCAGGAATTCTGATCGAAGGCGAGCGCATCCGCCCAGAGGAACATATCGCCGTCGAATTCCCACTCGACCGTCAGATCCTCGAAGCCGGAACCGTAGTCGTTGTACTGCCAGTGTTCCGTCGCGCCGTCATCATCGACCACGAGGCCAAGGAATCCGGGTCCGGTGAATGTTGGAACATACACACCCGCAAAGAAAGGATCGAACATGCAGCATTCGTCGGGAAAGGGGAGGCTCAGAGTGAACGACTCACCGGCCGACGCGGCCGACAGGTCGATCACATAGACCGGGCCGGCGCATTGCACGTTGCCCGGGATCGCCCAGACGGCGTCTCCGATATTCTCATAAACCAGCGGCTGCATGTCGTAGGCCGCCGGGGAGTTGGAGATGATCCACCAGTTGATGGCGGTCACGTCGACCGGATAGAGGTCAGTCGCCCCCGCGCAATTGCCGAATTCCTCCGGATCCTGGAAACTGGCGAAGAATTCATCCCCCGCAAACCAGTTCGCGTACTGCCCCAGTGGCCCGCCATAACCATCGCCGCTGCACACCGTGGCCCCGCCACGGTTGATGCCCAATTGCAGGGAGGTCGGCGAGCCGGCGATCTTACCGACGAAATCGGGAGCGACTTTGTCCAGTTGACGCGCGGCACGGGGAATCAGGAATCCGCCATCGTCGAGCGTGGCCGCCGCGTGGGCGGCGACCGTGGATGCCAAGACAAAGAGACAGAGGAGAGGAAGGGGCAGTGAAAGGAGTATCGCCCGCCGGCGGCGAGGGGGGATGGCATGTCCGGTGCTCATGGACGCCTCTTGGGGTTGTGGTGGTCCAAACGACAGCGACTTCTTTAAGATAATCCAAAACCCGCATGCGGTCAACCGGGCGGAATGGCATTTAGGGGGGCGTCACCGATGACGGATAGTGATCTTAATTCAGACGGTTTCTGTCCCGGAACCAGTGATTAACACCACGACATTGTGACGTGCGAAGCAGACCCTGCGGGGGCAACGCGCTGGCGATTCAGGAGATAACGACTGAAGTCGTTACTACAACTGATGTGCGCCGGAAGGGTTTGTAGTAACGGCTTCAGCCGTTACCGCATCCCAGAAGGGGCGGTTGTGTGTTCGGATCAGAGTGCCGCGAGGAACATCTGCGCGGCGTTCTTCGCGAAATCGACCAGCGGGCCGGGGAACACGCCGAAGAAAATCACGCCGAGCGCGGTGATGACCAGCGCGGTGGTGAGGGCGCCCGACACGGCGAACCCGCCCTCGGGTTGATCCAGCGGGAAGAACATCCGTCGGATGATGGTCGCGTAGTAGTAAAGCGCGATCACCGAGGTGAGCACGCCGACCAAGACCAGCCAGAGGTAGCCGGCCTTGATTGCGGCCAGAAAGACATAGTACTTCGCCAAAAAACCGGCGGTCGGCGGGATGCCGGCCAGGGAGAGAAGAAAGATCGAAAAGAAAGTCGCGAGCGATGGCGACCGGCGCGCCAGCGATGTGTAATCCATGATCTCATCGGAGCCGCTGCGCTCGGAAAACGCGATCACGCAAATGAAGGCGCCCATGTTGGCGAAGAGATACGCAAGCGCATAGAAGCTCATGGAGGTCGCGCCCCACTCATCGACCGCGACCGCGCCGACCAAAAGATACCCGATCTGCGCCACCGATGAATAGGCGAGCATGCGCTTGATGTTGGACTGCACAATCGCGGTGGCGTTGCCGACGATCATCCCCAGGGCCGCCAGCGCCGCGACGGCCTGTGTCCAGATCATCATCGAGGATTCCAGACCGACGAAGAAGACACGCAGGAACGCCGCCACCGCGGCCGCTTTCGATGCGACCGACAGGTACGCGGTGATCGGGGTCGGCGCGCCCTCGTAGACATCTGGCGCCCACATGTGAAACGGCGCCAGCGCCAGCTTGAACCCGAACCCCGCGATCAGCATCAGCAACGCGAGCGCCATCACCGGCGGGAATCCGCCCTCGCGCATGTAGAGGTCGGAGACCGCGGTCTTGATCGCGGCCAGCTCTGTCTGCCCGGTCAAACCATAGAGCAGCGCGACACCGTAAAGCAGGATCGCCGAGGAAATCCCACCCAGGATCACATACTTCAATCCCGCCTCGGCCGAGCGGCGGTTGGTCTTGTGGAATGCCGCCAGCACAAAGAGCGGGATGGTGGCCAGTTCGATCGAGATGTAGAGTGTCAAAAGCTCGGTGGCCGACGCCATCAGCATCATGCCCACCGCGGAGAAGAGAACCAGCCCGAAATACTCGCCTCGGTGGTGGGACATGCGCCCGACCGTGCCGATCGAGGCAATCGCGGTCAGAATCACGCCGCCAAGAACGATTTCCTTAAACAGCAGGGCCATCCGGTCGAAGACAAACATCCCGCCGAAGGCCGCGCCATCCTCGGTGACCGCAACCCAGGCCGCGGTGATCAGGGCGCCGATCAATGTCCAAACCGCAAACGTACCGGAGCGTCCCGTCTCACCCTCTTTCTGGATCACCGCGAGCGTGCAGAGCACACACGCCCAGATCGTGAGAAAAGTCTCGGGCAGAATGGTCTGCCAGGCGGCGTAGTAGGCGGTAAAATCGAAATTCATTTACGCTCCAATCAGGCGGACCAGGTTGGTGATCGTGGCCTGAATGTAGTCGGACAAAAGCGCCGGGTAGACGCCGATCGCGATCATGAGAATCCCGAGCGGCAACACCGCGATGATCTCACGGGCATTGATCTCGCTTAATCCCTCGGTGTGCCCCGCGACCGGGCCCAGAAACATCTTCTGGATCATGCGCAGGAAATAGGCCGCGGTCAGAAGCACGCCGACCACGCCGATTGCCACCGTGACATTGAAGTACGGAAACGCGCCCAGAAAGACCATGAACTCGCTGATGAAACCGGAGAGCCCCGGCAATCCGAGCGAGCCGAGCACAAAGAGCACCATGATGCCGGAGTAAACCGGGACCTTGATCCACATCCCGCCGAAGGCGCTGATCTCGCGTGTGTGCGCGCGGTCGTAAATTACGCCCACCAGGGCAAACAACGCTCCCGTGATAAGGCCGTGGGAGACCATCTGGAACATCGCCCCCGAGATGGCCGCGACCGATCCGACCGCGCCCATGCCCAACAGGCAGTACCCCATGTGCGAGACCGACGAGTAAGCGACCAGCTTTTTCAGATCGGTCTGCGCCATGCAGACGAAGGCGCCATAGATGATCCCGGCGACTCCGAGGATGGCCACCGGCAGGGCGAAGTAGCGCGTGGCCTCGGGGAACATCGGGAAGGAAATCCGCAATAGACCGTAGGTGCCCATCTTCAGCAGAATGCCGGCCAACAACACCGAGACCGCGGTCGGCGCCTCGACATGCGCATCCGGCAACCACGTGTGAAACGGCAAGGTCGGGATCTTTATGGCGAAGGCGATGAAGAAGAACGAAAACGCGAAGAGCTGGAAGCCGCGCGTGAGTTCCGGCGCGCGCTGGATGTGTTCGACCATCGACAGCGAATTCGGCGTTGAAGTGAAGTACAGCGCCAGGATCGCAACGAGCATGAAAATCGAGCCGAAGAGCGTGTAGAGGAAGAACTTGATCGCGGCGTATTCCTTGCGCGGTCCGCCCCAGATGCCGATCAGGAAGTACATCGGCACCAGCATGATCTCCCAGAACACATAGAAGAGGAAGAAGTCGAGCGCCGCGAACACGCCCATCATCCCGGAAACCAGAAGCAGGTAAAACGCGAAGTACTCCTTGACCCGCTTTTCGATGTTGAAGGACACCAGCACGCCGACAAACGACAGAAGCGCGGTGAGGAATACCATCGGCACCGAAAGGCCGTCGACACCCAGGTGGTAGTTGACATTCAACGCCGGGATCCAGGAGGCGAGTTCCTGGAACTGGAAGGCGGCGGTCGAGGAGTCGTATGCCTTGAGGAGCAACAGCGATAAACCCAGCGGGATCAACGTGACGATCACGCTGGTCCAGCGGATCAGCCGGTGATTGTCCTTCGGCAAGAGCATGGTGACCGCCATGCCGATCAGGGGGATGAAAATCATCCAGGAGAGAATGCCGGATATCATGATTGCTCCATTCGTTGACTCACCGCAAAATCCAGAGGATCACCAGCGCGGCGAAGACGATGAACGCGTAATTCTGCAGGCTGCCGGTCTGCAGGTAACGGATCGTCGCGCCGAAACCGCGTGTCACCCAGCCGAGGCCGTTGACCGCGCCATCCACAAAGGTCTCATCGAACCAGCGCTGAAACCGGCCCCACAGCAGGCCAAACTGCCCAGTGCCGTTGACAATGCCATCCACCACGTTTGCATCGAACCAGAACATGGCCTGGCAGAACACATAGTACGGTTTGATGAAGAGGACCGCGTAGGCCTCGTCGACATAGTACTTGTTAAGCAGCGTGCGGTAGAGCCCGGGCATCGCCCCGCCGACTTTCACCGGGTCGATCGAGCGCTTGTAATACATCAGGTATGCCAGCCCGATCCCCGACAGCGCCACCAAGGTCGAGATCAACGCAAGACTGATGTGGAACTCGGCGTGGTGCGGCTCCCCGTGATACACCACCGAGGAGAACCCATGGTGCAGCCACGGCAGCCCGATCCAGCCGGAGACCACCGACAAAAACGCGAGGAAGATCAAGGGGTAGGTCATGACCTTCGGCGACTCGTGCGCGTGATCGAACTTGTGCTTGTCGCGCGGGGTGCCGGTGAAGGTCAGGAAATACAGACGGAACATGTAGAAGGCGGTCATGAAGGCCACGCCCAATGTCAGGATCATGAAGACCGGGTGCCCCGATGTCGCCGCCACGATCTCATCTTTCGACCAGAATCCCGACAGCGGGAAAATCCCCGCGATCGCCAGCGAGGCGATTAGAAACGTGGTCGAGGTGATCTTCATCTTGGAGTGGAGGCCGCCCATCTCGCGGATGTCGTTGGTGTGCACCGCGTGGATGACCGAGCCCGCGCCCAAAAAGAGCAGCGACTTGAAGAAGGCGTGGGTCATGAGGTGGAAGGTCGACGCGGTGAATCCGCCGAGCCCGAGGGCCATGACCATGTACCCCAACTGTGACACGGTCGAGTAGGCCAGGACCCGCTTGATGTCGTTTTGGACCAGGCCGATGGTCGCGGCCATAAACGAGGTGATGATGCCGATCCAGGCGACCGTGATGGCGGCGGTCTCGGCGGCCATGAACAAGGTGAGGCCGCGCGCCACCAGGTAAACGCCCGCCACGACCATGGTGGCGGCATGGATCAGTGCGGAGACCGGAGTCGGACCCTCCATCGCATCCGGCAGCCACACATGCAGCGGCACCTGCGCCGACTTGCCGATCGCGCCGCCGAAGAGGAAGATGGCCGCGGTGGTGAGAAACGCCCCGCCCAGAAGGCCCTTCTCGACCGCGCCGAACACGCCCTCGAAGGTCAGCGTGCCCGCGCCGGCGTAAAGCATGAGAAGACCGATGATGAATCCAAGGTCGCCCAGGCGCGTGGTGATAAACGCCTTCTTGCCCGCATCCGATGCCGACTGCTTTTCAAACCAGAATCCGATCAACAGGTACGACGCCAGGCCGACCAGCTCCCAGGCCACGAACATGAGAAAGAAGTTGTCGGCCAAAACAAGCGTGAGCATCGCCATGCCGAACAAGGACAGGTAGGCGTAGTAACGCGAATACCGCGGGTCGCCGTGCATGTAGCCGAGCGAATAGATCTGCACCATGAGCGCCACGGTGGTCACCACGATCAGCATCATCGCCGAAAGACCGTCGATCTGGATGCCGATCGGGATGTGCATGCTCGGCCCGAGGTTGAGCCATTCGAAGTGGAACCGTTGCTCAACCGGGTTGCCCCAGACCGTGAAGGCGATGGCCCACGCCCAGACAAAGGCAATCGCCATCGCCGTAATGGAAATCCCGGCCGACAAAGTCCGGTTGCGGTGCGTGACCAGCATGATCAGCGCCATCGCCACCAGGGGCAGAACCGGTATGAGCCAGGCATTGGCAAGCATGAGTCAGATCACCTTTACCATTTCATGAAGTTCACGCGGTCGACATCGATGCCGCGGTGGTGCTGGTAGATCAACAGCACGATGGCCAACGCCACCGTGGCCTCGGCGGCCGCCACGGCGATGGTGAAGACCGCGACCGCCTGGCCGGTCACCGTTTCGGGCGTGACAAAACGCGCGCAGGCGACCAGCGCAATGTTGACCGAGTTGAACATGAGTTCCACCGACATGAGGACCGCGACCGCATTGCGGCGGGTCAGCATGCCGTAGACGCCGATGCAAAAGACAATCGCCGACAACGCCATATAATGAGAGAGGCCGATCATCACCGGGGCACCTTTCTCACGATATCCGGATCTTCGCGCAACGCGCGCGCGGCCGGGTACTTCGCCTTCGGTTCGGCCCTGCCGGTGTCGTCCTTTTTGGCAATGACCACCGCGCCGATCAACGCCGCCAACAAAAGCACCGAGACAATTTCAAACGGCAGCACAAATTTGGTCAAGAGTTGGCGGCCGAGCGTGAGACCCGCGCCCTCGGCGACGGGGGCCCCGGAGAACTGGAAGGGCGAATCCCAAAGCGAGTAGAGCATAACCGCCAACAGGCCCAGCGAGACCAGAAGCCCGGTCCCGACCTGTTCGTTGGTGTGGCGCACCCCCGCATCGGCGATGCGCGCGGTGAGCATCACCGCGAACATCATCAGGACCGCGATGGCGCCGACATAGATCAGCACCTGGGCGGCGGCAAGGAAAAAGGCCTGCAACAGCACAAAGAGCCCGGCCACGCCGAAGAGCGCGACAATCAGGTAGACCGCGGAATGAAAGATGTTCTTCGCGGTCACGACAAAGATCGCCGCGGCGATGATGATGAACGCCAGTGAGTAAAACGCCAGTGCCGTGCTGTCCATAGCGCCTTCTAAAACAGGTGAATCCCCACGCCGGTCAAAATCAGGTTGATGAAGGCCAGCGGAATGAGCGTCTTCCAGGCAAAGCCCATCAACTGGTCCACCCGCAAACGCGGGTAGGTCCAGCGGAACCACATCAGGATGAACACGCCGACCATGCACTTGGCGATAAACCACATCCAGGACGGGAGAATGGGGCCGTTCCAGCCGCCGAAGTACAGCGTGGTCGCCACCGCCGCGAGCGTGAACATGTTGAGGAACTCGGCCAGAAAGAACATGGCGAACTTCATGCCCGAGTACTCGGTCACGAATCCCGCGACCAGTTCGGAGTCGGCTTCGGGAAGATCGAACGGTGTCCGGTTGGCCTCGGCGGTGCCCGCGATGAGGAAGATCAAGAATCCGAGCGGCTGCCGCCAGATGTACCACTGGTGGAACTTCTCCTGCTGCTCTACGATCTCCAGCATCGAGAGGGTCTGCGTGAACATGATCACCCCGATGACCGACAGCGCGAGCGGGACTTCGTACGAGACAACCTGCGCCGCCGAACGGAACCCGCCCAGAAGCGAGTACTTGTTGTTCGACGACCAGCCGGCCATGAGCAGGCCGATTACCGTGAAGGTGGTGATGGACAGGATGTAGAGAACGCCGATGTTGAGGTCGCGGACAATGAGGCCTTCGCCGAACGGGATTGTCACATACACCGCGAGCGCCGCGACGAAGGTGATGATTGGCGCCCAGAAGTACACGCCGCGGTCGACCGCCTTTGGGGTGATGTCTTCCTTTTGCAGGAGTTTGAGGGCGTCGGCGATGGTCTGAATGGTTCCTGCGGGGCCGACACGGGTCGGGCCGAGACGGTTTTGCATGCGGGCGGAGATCTTGCGCTCGAGCCAGACCAGGAACAGGACCATGACCGCCGCGAACGCGACCACAACGAGGCCGGCGATGGCCAGTTGAATGACCATGACCCATGCCGAACCCAGGCCGAGCGCCCGGATTCCGGCATCGATGGCATCGCCGACGATCTTGACCAGTTTATCGAGTTCCAGCATGCGAGTTCTTCAGTCAGCAGGGCCGCCGCCGTGCTCGGTCAATACCAGCGCAAGAGCCCCTTGCGCCAGGCGTACACCAGCCCGTAAAGCAGGATGGCGATAAAGATCAGCATTTCGATGAACGCGAACAGCCCAAGCGATTGATAGGCAATGGCCCAGGGAAACAGAAAGACGGTCTCCACATCGAAAATCACGAACATCAAAGCAAAGATGTAAAAGCGGACATTGAACTGAATCCATCCCGATCCGACCGGGGTTTCGCCACATTCATATGTGGAGAGCTTGATCGGCGTGGGGTCGGAGGGGCGAAGCAGGCGGGCCAGAAAGAAGTTAAACAGGACAAAGCCGATGCCCAGAAGCAGAAAGACGGCTACAGCGGCATAGTCTGAGACCACGATCCTCCCCTTGTGAATCCAACCACGATCCCGGCCGAAAGTCCGCTGCGTAACAGGGACTTCCCTCGCCGAGTTGGCGACAGTACCAAGGATAAGCCGGTGGTGTCAAGCGATTTCCCCCCGCGGCAGAGAGTATTGACGGGACGGACAGGGTGGGGCAAGAGGCAGTGGGGGAAGGAGTTGCGGCGGGTGGCCCGGACCTTGGTCCGGGTCTCAATGCGCCCGGCCCATTCATCACAAGTGCAATCTCGCTTATGCATGTCCCGTTGGCGCCGGGCACTGCCCTTGTGGATGGCCTACGCACAGTGAAACCCGGACCAAGGTCCGGGCCACCCCTCTATGCTTCGAATTCAGTCATGCGGGTGGTTCCCCACACCCGGGGGCAAACCAACTCAGGGAGCACAGGTCGGTTGAACCGGGTTGCAGGGATCGCACGGCCCGTCCTGGCCGAAGAACACATAATCAATCAGGAGTGCCAGATCGGTCGCATCCGCAAATCCATCGGCGTTGAAGTCGTGCCGATTCGTGGGGCACATGGGATCCTGGACGTCGGGGCAGCCAAAGAAGACACAGTCGATCGTGAATGCAAGGTCCACGGCATCATGAAGCCCATCGGCATTAATGTCTGTGTGCCACGGGCAACTGCATTCGCACGCGTCGCCAACCCCGTCACTGTTGGAGTCGGCTTGGTCCGGATTGAAGGCAAACGGGCAATTATCCAGGTCCCCGCAGACACCATCAGAGTCCTGATCGTTACGCGGATCGAACGGACACAGGTCGCACACATCGCCGATTCCATCCGAGTCCGAGTCGGTCTGATCGGGATTCGCGATGGCGGGGCAGTTGTCCTGCTCGCCGCAAACCCCATCGGAATCAACGTCGTTAAGGGGATCGAAGTAGCAGACGTCCAGTGAGTCGCGAATCCCGTCAAAGTCCCTGTCGTCTATGCTCGGGGTCGCCCCGACGTCACTTCGCGATCCATCGGGATCATTGAAGACCACATCGGGATGACCCGCATCGCGACACGGTGATGTCGGCGGGTG
>JBFMFQ010000123.1:0-10715 GCA_040752075.1 Candidatus Zixiibacteriota bacterium
GACCGACAGGGGATCTCACTTTCCAAGTGCTGGACATCGCCTTGCCTGAAGCCGGTGGCGGTCCGGGTCATCCACGGACCGCCATATCGAGAGTTACTAATCATGCGCCGGGCTTAAACAAGCCGATGGCGACGCCATCCGGATCGGCAAACCACGCGCAACTGCCCACGCCGGGGATCGGTGTCGGCGGCAGGAGCGTGGTGGCGCCCATGGCTCCCGCCTTGTCGAGGTATTTCTGCAGATCATCGACCTGGACGTACACCGTGACGTATGGCTTCCCGCCCGGGGGAAAACCGCCGATGCCGCCGCCGATGCTGCCATCGCCGGCGGGCTGGACGAGGTGATAGTTCATCCCTTCGTGGGTGGAGATCTCCCACCCGAAGAGCTTGGCATAGAAATCGCGCGACTTCGCGGGATTGGCGGCGCCGATTTCGAAGTGGACGACTGGTTGGGCCATGGAATTCTCCTCTTGAACGGTTATGAGATTGACATTGGACCCTGCTCAGTGACCCGCTCGCGCGGGCAACCGGCCGTAACGTTGTGTGACATACCCGAGAATCAAGCCGACCAGCGCGCCGGGGATCATGATCTCGACGTAGTAGTGGTTGCCCTGCTCATCGGGCATCATGGCGACGAGGTAGGCGAGAATCAGACCGACCGCGAGCCCGACGGCGATTCCGATCGGAAGCGATTGGTACTTGCGGGCTACGAAGCCGATGATGACACCGGCGATCACGCCCTTGACGGTCGAGCCGATAACAATCCCGACGATCTGCGGCGCGGTCTCCGGGTAGAAGAGCGCCGTGAGGCCATCGAGCGCGCCGAGCACCGCCCCGAGAATCAGTCCCAACACAGGTTTCGACATTTGCATCCTCCATTTGCCGGACGGTCCAATCCGCCCTGCCATCCCATTAACCGTTTACATCGAGTTCTTTAGATTCCGCGCCAGAGCAAGAGAAGAAACCGGACAACCATGTAGGCAACAACGATGAAGACAATAAAGCGGTTCCGCGAAAACCAGCGCAAAGCGACTTCCCATGGTGTTTCGCGGTAGGCGCTGACCGGCAGACCATCCAGGTACGCCACGATGTCGTCGGTAAAATGGCGGGCCGACTGGTACCGGTCATCCGGTGACGGCGCGATGGCTTTAAGGCAGATGGCCTCGAGCCGTCGTGGGATGCGGCGGTCGTGAGTCCGCGGTGGCGTGACCTCCCCCTTCCGAATCCGATCGGGCGATGCTGGACTGTCGAATACCTCAAACGGAGCGCGGCCGGTGAGCAGGAAGTAGAGAATGGCTCCCAGCCCATGGATGTCGCAGCGGTGGTCGACGGTCTCCCCGCGCGCCTGCTCCGGGGACATGTAGGCCGGTGTCCCGAGGATCGTGCCGGCGGCGGTATTCGGAGTCGGGACGTATGATCCTGCGCTTTCCCCACCGGGCACGGGATGTCCCGCTTCGGATGCTCGTTCGGAGCGCGAATCGGGCGTTGTGGTTGCCGGGTCGCGAGTGAGAGTCGCGGCGAGCGCGATGCCCCAATCCATGACGAGGACTTCGCCGAACGGGCCCACCATGATATTGGCGGGTTTCAGATCGCGGTGGATGACTCCCCGGGAGTGGGCAAACTCGACCGCCTCGCAGACACGCTGGAAGAGGCGCAGCAGATCGGGAAGCGGGGTCTCGGGCTGGCGAAACTGCTCCAGCGTGGCGCCCTCGACATACTTCATCGTATAGTACACGCGGCCATCGGAGAGCCGTCCGACATCATGGATGGGAACGATGCCCGGATGCTCGAGGCGTGCGACCACGTGCGCCTCGCGCATCATGCGTGCGGCGCGTTCCCCGGATAAATCGGGAATGGTCAGCACTTTGAGGGCGACGTTCCGGTCGAGCGCACGGTCGTGCGCGAGATAGACACTGCCCATCCCGCCGACCGCGAGTTTGCGGCGAATTTCGTAGCGGGTGCCGGTCAGGTCGGGGTAGTCGAGGAGACCGCGCAGGCTTCCGAGATGGTCATCGGAAAGCGCGCTCATGCGGCATCGATTCCGAGCACGGTGCGGATTTCTTCGCGGAACTCCTCCTCGGAGGCGGTCATGGCGCGCAGGCGGTCGAGAACGATGCGGCGGAAGTCGCGGCGCGCCGCGGCGAGATGATTGGTCACGGTCTCGATGGTGAGGCCGAATTCGCCCGCAAGGTCGCCATAGGAGAGTTTTTCGCCGGAATCGGCGCGATCGAGATCGTACCGCTCGAACAGATCGAAGTGCCGCTGTTTGCCGCCCGTGTGGTACTCCTGCCGCAGCGTGTCGACCGCCCCGGAGAGCAGACTGCGCACAAACTCGAGTTCAAACAAGCGATCGGGCTCGTCCTCACCGACGGTGAGGTGGATTTCCGACTCCGCCTGGCCGAAGTCGAGCGAGACGCGTTCGTGATCGCCGCCGCGCTTCTGGCGTCCGGCGGCGCGGTCTTCGTTCATGATGAAACGGTCAAGGCAGGTGCGCAGGAAGGTCCGGAAACGGGCGCGGGAGGGATCGTAATCTTGGAAGAAGTCGCGCTCGAGCACGGCGAGGAAAAACGACTGGGTCAGATCCTGGGCGGCATCGGAGTCGCGGTGCCAGTGCAGACGAATGTACTTGTAGACCGGCTTCCAGTAGATCCCGGTCAGGGTGTCGAGCGCACGGCGCCGTTCGGGATCGCTCCCGCTGCGAAGGGCGATGATGGCGGACTGACGGGTCGGAGGGAAGGCACTCCGCCCGGCACCCGCCCCCGCGGTGGTGTCGCGGATCATGCTGAATGTTAGCAGGCGGGGGTACGGCGGTCAAATGACTTTGAAGGTGGCAACGGGGACCCAGCCCTTGAGTCCATTCGGGAACCGGACCAGAAACCATCCGCTTTCGGCGCGTTCGGCCACGCCCAGGAGACCATCATGGGCGACAAACTGAACGGCATAGTCCTCGCCCGGGCCGGCGCGGACCTCGGTTTCGGTGACAACGATGGCGCCGGAGCGTGTCTGATAATCGCGCGAGTAGGCGGTCGCTGCGGCGCCGGTTGAAACGGCCCAGAGCAGCCAGACCGTGACAATGGGCCAGACTGGCACGCGCAGACGTCCGGGCCAGAGCAGCCAGGCGGTGATCGCTGCCGCGATCCAGAACACGAGCCCGGCGACCCAGCGGGTTTCATAGACGGAGAAATTCGAAACGAAGGCGCGCCACCATTCCTCGAGGAAGAACTCGCCAACCGGTTCGATCTTGTCGACGGCGTAGAGCCGGACGAAACGGAAGTTGGCGTCGAGGTCGGCATCACGGGGGGCAATGCGCAAACCGCGCTTGTAGGCGACCAGCGCCTCGCCGATGCGTCCGGTCTTGTAGTAGCAATTGCCGAGGTTGTGCCAGACTCGCGGATCATCGATGCCGGCTTGCACCAGTTGCTCGAAGCCTGTGCGGGCCGAGTCGAATTGGTCGCGCTGGTAGGCATCGACCGAACGCGCGAAAACGGACGGGGCATCCTGCGCATGTGTCGCCTGCGGCGCGGTCAGGATGAAGATGCCGGAGAGGACGAGTGCGCAGACGATCAGCCGCTTCATGAGTTGATCCCCTCCAAGTTCGAGAGGACCCGTTTGGCGCGGTCGGCGGCATCGGTGATCGATGTCGAGGCCGATGGCCGCGCATAGCGATTCCGGTCGCACTCATCCAGGAGCGAGAGGTACTCGGAGACATGGGGATCGGGCACGCCGGCACTCAACAGATCGGCCCGGATGTCCTGGCGGCGCGCGCCGGAGGACGGGCGGTTGAACCGGTCGCCGTAGTAGCGCAAGAGCGCCTCGGCGATGGTCTCATAGGCAGGCGGGGTTCCTCCCTGCCCGCCGTTTTGAACCGACAACTGCTCGACGGCCACCCGATACGCGCGGCGGCGTTTCTGGCCAACGGGGTCGGCGGCGACATTCAATGTGTGACGGCGCCAAACGATGAACCCCACCAGCCCCGCGAGGGGCAGCACGTGACCGATCCAGAATGGCCAGCCGAAGATGCCGGGATCGCTGTGTCGCCGCAGACCGGAACCATCGGTGTGTATGAAGCGGACATCGGCCGCGAGGTCGGAGAGTTCGTCCTGGCTTAAGCGCAACGAGGGGATTGTGAAATCCGTGGCCGCGCCGGTGGCATTGAATTCGATGGGCTCGGTCTGGAGGGTCCGGTAGCGCCGCGTTGAGGGGTCGAGGAATGACATGGTGAAGGGCGGGATGCGGTAGGTGCCCGGCCTTTGCGGGACGAAGACCTGATCGAAGCTCTTCTTCCCGCTGATCTTGTAGCCCGCGGTTGAGACCTCCTCGGAACTGCCGGCGGAAAAGGTGCGCAGACCGGGCACGGAATCGAATACCGGCGCGGTTGCCGCCTTGATATTCCCCTCCCCGCTTAAGGTCACTGTGACGGTCAGGGGATCGCCCACGGCAACGGTGCTCAGATCCGATTCGGCAGAGAGCGAAAAACTCCCGACGAGACCATTGAAGTCTAACGGCCGGCCCTCGGCGGGGTGCGGGAGCACGACCACGCGCACGGGCTTTGTGGCGAGGTTGAGCGCCTCTCCCCGATCAAACCCGAAGAATGGATCATTGCCGAAAATCGAGAAGGGATCATTGCCCCGCGAACGGCGTCCGGAGGAGACGGTGGCTTTGAGACGGGTCTCGCCGATGGTCTTCGTGCCGGCATCGGTCGGAAACAACGCGTAGCGGATTTCCGTGACGTCGTAGCGGACACCCTCGATCACCGTGGTGTATTTCTTCTGCGGCGGGAGATCCTCCACCCAGAAACCCGGGAAGGAGGGCTTCGAGTATTCCGGGTTTGAGAGCAGGCGCTCGCCCTGGTAGAACCGGAAGATGTAGGTGATGGGCTGGTTTACGAATGCGGTATCGCGGTCCAGATCGGCGGTGATAAACACACGATGCTCGCCGGAGGGACGCGACGGTGTTCGGGACGGAGCCGACTCGTTCGGCTTGTCGGGCTCATCGCGGCGGATCCGCGCCGGGGAGACATTGATGGTGACCGGGTCGGTGAGAAAGTCGGTGTCGCCGACTTTGACCTTGGCCGGCCCGATCGTGTACTTGCCTTCGTCGCGCGGGACGAGCGTGTAGCTGAATGTCAGTGACGCGTTCATCCGGCCATTGATGAGCTGGATGTTGCGCGTGCTCCCGGAGGAAATCACATCGAAGGCGCCCAAGTCATCGAAGCGGGGCTGGCTGATCGAGCTGCCATCGCTGATGACTTCGATGGTGAGGTTGATGGGTTCGCCCGCGGCGACGTTGTTGCGATCGACGCTGGTGTTGATGGTCGTGCCGGCGAAGGCAAGCGTAACCCATCCCGTCATGAGAACGGCGGCCAAAACGACCATTTGGGTGGGTCTGACACGCATGGACATTACCAATCCTTGTCCACCGCGGCGGGTGTCGCGACTTTCTGCAGGCGCCGCTTCTGGACTTCCAATTCCTGATCCCGCAGGGCATCGAGCAGGCGTTCGGCGTCTTCCTTGGTCATCCCTGCCTGCTGCGGCTGGGCTTGGCCTTGTTGCTGCTCCTGGTCCTTTGCATCCTGCTGTTGCGGAGGCGGCTGTCCCTGTGCGGAGTCCTTATTCTGCTGGTCCTGCTGCTGTTGTTCCTGATTCTGATTCGTGCTGTCCGAATCGTTCTTTTCTTGTTGCTGTTGTTCCTCGTTCTGGTTTTGGCCGGTCGAGTCGGACTCTTGCTGCTCTTGCTGTTGTTCGCTTTTCTGCTCGGAGGAATCCTGCTGCATCTGGCGCAGGGCCAATTCGAGATTGAACTTTGCGTCCTGATCGTTCGGATTGAGCCTTAGCGCCTGCTTGTAGGCCTCGACCGCGGCCCCGTATTCCTGCATCCGGTAGAGCGTGTTGCCGAGGTTGTAGTTGGCGTTGGGGGCGACCGGGCCGGTCAGGGACGCGATCGCGCCTTTGTACTCGAGGGCCGCCGAATCAAGCTGCCCTTTCATGAAGCGGACATTGGCGGCGTTGTAATCGACCTCGGGCGCATCGGGATGCTCGATTTTCACTTCGTTGTATTTCTCGAGGGCGGCATCGAGCTCGCCGCGTTCGACAAGATCATTGGCCGCATTGTTGCCACGCGCCAGCCCAACGGCGTGGGCGGGCGCCGACAGAAGGAGGAGAGCCAGGCCGCAAATCACGATCATCGCAGAAAATCCGGCGGGCCGGCCAGCGGTCCGCAAACTATTGTACACAGCGGGTTTCATCGGCGACCCGCCTCCACGCTCGTCGGCTCACGGTAGGCGCCGACGGCCACGACGTTCCGGGGCCTGGTTTCCGGCAACAGAATGGCGGCCAACAGGAAAATAAAGGCCGGATAGAGCAGGTACTGAAAACGCTCCTCGAACTCGGTAAACAGGCGTCCTTCCAGTTCCTTTTTCTCCATTCGCGAGAGCTCTTCGAACAACTCATCGAGTTCGTTCTCCGCCGGACCGGCGCGGAAGTAGCGACCCTGTGTCGCCAGGGCGACTTTTTGCAGCGTCACTTCGTCCAGCTTCGAGAGGACAACCTGGCCGCTTTCGTCTTTCTTAAATCCGGTCTGGTTTCCGTTCTCGTCGAAGACCGGGATCGGTTCGCCCGCCGGGCTGCCGATGCCCACGGCAAAAATGCGGATGCCTTGTTCGGCGGCGGTCTTGGCGACTTCGAGGGCATCGCCCTCGTGGCTTTCACCGTCGGTGACCAGAATCAGCACTTTGAACTTCTTTTCGGCGGGATCGAACATCTTGGTGGCGGTCTCGATGGCATCCGGAATGGCAGTCCCGGCGCGTCCGGCCGACTGCGCATTAACGGCATCGAGCATGACCCGCGCGGCGGCGATGTCGATGGTCAGGGGACACTGCACAAACGCATCGCCGGCGAAGATCACGAGGCCGAAGCGGTCGCCCTTGAGGCGATTGAGGATTCCGGCGATTTCGCGCTTGGCGCGCTGGAGCCGGTTGGGCTTGACATCGGAGACCAGCATGGAGCGCGAGACATCGAGGGCCACCACAATGTCGAGGCCGCGGCGCTGGAGCATCACCGCCCGCGCCCCCCATTGCGGGCGTGTCAGGGCCAGTGTCAGGCAGATGATCGCGAGGAAGTAGAGCACGGTCTTCCAGCGGCGCGCCGCGGTCCAGGTGTCGCTGGTGAGGTTGAGCCAGGCGCCCCACTCGGCAAACACCGTGGCGAGGCCGCGACGGCGCCGTGCGGCGAAGGCAAACAGCAAAATGAGCACGGGAACCGCCGTGAGAGCCCAAAACCAATCCAACGCACCAAACCGCATGATCTCGATTCACTCCATCCCGACTACGGCAGCCGCCTCAACACCGTGGACTCCAGAAATCCGCCGACCACGAGCGCGGCCAAAGCCGCGGCCGCAAAGTAGCTGAACAGCTCCCGGTATTGGACATACTCCTTGATCTTTACTTCGGTCTTTTCGAGCAGACTGATTTCCTTGTAGATCCGTTCCAGCATCTGCTCCGACTGGGCACGGTAGTAGCGTCCGCCGGTCTTGTCCGCAATCTGCTGGAGAACCTCTTCGTCAATTTCATTGGGGATGTACACGTATCGCTTGCCGAAGACCGGATCTTCAACCGGGTAGAGCGCGTTGCCCGGCTTCCCGGCGCCAATTGTGTACACCTTGATGCCCATGGTGTGGGCGATTTCCGCGGCGGTCAAGGGTTCGATCTGGCCCCGGTTGTTGACACCGTCGGTGAGCAGGATGATGATTTTGCTTTTGGCCTCGGACTCGCGCAGCCGATTAACCGCGTTGGCCAGTCCCATCCCGATTGCGGTGCCGTCCTCGATCATTCCGAAATCGATGTCGTCCAGGAATCCGAGAAGGACATCATAGTCCAGGGTCAGGGGGCACTGGGTGAAGGTCTGCCCGGAGAAGACCACGAGGCCGATCCGGTCGTTGGTGCGTCCCTCGACAAACTCGCGGATTACCTGCTTGGCGACATAGAGGCGGTTGTTGGGTTTGAAATCCTCCGCTTTCATGGAACCGGAGACGTCGAGAACGAGGACGATGTCGATGCCCTCGGAGGTGATTTCGCGCGAGGCGCTGCCCGATTGCGGGCGGGCGATGGCGATCACGACCAGCGCGAGGGCCAAAACGCGCATCGCGGTGGGGAGCCAGTGAAAGCGTGTGCGCCAGGTCGGCTGAACATGCCGCATGAGTTCGAGATCGGAGAAGGCCGTAACCGGGCGGGAGTGCTTGCGCCAACGGAGATACCAGATTCCGGCGACGACCAGGATCAGCCCGGCCAGGTACCAAGGCTCGGCGAAGCGCAAGATCATGCGGCCACCCCGGTGCGTTCGGACGTTTCGGCCGGCGGCGATTGGGCATCAACGGCGGCGCTCACATCGATGGTTGGCGCGGGGATGGTCGCCTCCACAAAATCCCGCACCCAGATTCGATCCACTTCCGGACGCCCGCTGCGCGCGGGGGAACGGGCATAGCGGACCTGATCGGCCAGGAGGAAGAACTCGCGTGCGCGTTCGCGCAGACCCTTGTCGAAGGGGGCTTGAGGCAGCCGCCTCAGGATCTCCGAGGTCGTTTCGTCCATGCTGGTCCAGGAGAAACGGTCGTCCAGATAGCGCCGCAGGATTTCCGAGAGGCGGAAGTACCACTGACGCCCGCCGTCCTGCTCCGGGTCCACGTCCGCCGGCAGCTCCTGTAAGGCCGAAAGCGCAATCTCCCACGAGGGGGCGCCCGGAACATCGGCCTTGACGCTGACAGGGACCTGACGGCGCCTCCACCACCACCAGGCGAGCGCGATGATTCCCAATAGGAGACCGGAGATCGCCCAGAAGAGCCACCTTGATTCCGGTATTTCGTACTGGGCTTTCAGCGCCTTGATGTCCAGCGAATCGGGGCTGGTCTCGCCGATGACGGAGGTGACATCAAGAAGCAGCGAGTCGCTTTGCCAGGGGATGGCCGCTCCGGTCGAATCCACCAGTTCGCCCTGCACCGGCGGCGTCCAGAGCGGACCCGGCTTAAAAGCGGCGAGACGGACCCGCCGGGAGTAGGTGCGCCGGCCGTTTTCGACTTTCCCCTCCGCCAGCGTGGTGTCGCCAAGAACCTCGAGTTCACCAAAGGTCGGCCCAAACACAGGGACGATTAATTGCAGGGCGGAATCGTACCGAACCTGGATCGTCAGGTCCACCGGGTCCCCGACCGTCGCGGACTGCCGCGACAGGGAGACGGCAATATCGGGGGTGACGACCGCGGGGCACTCGGCGGCCATCGCGAGAATCACGGCAATGGCCGCGACCAAAGGCAGCCGTGCAGTTGGGGATGGCTTCCGGCGGGGCATGCCGGCTGGGGTGGGTTGGGTCTTCGTCATCAACGCGGTCGGGAACATAGGTAATCACATCGGATGCCGCCGGTTTGACCGGCGGCATCACCGCTGATACGACAAATGAGGCGAAGGAGTTCGGCCGGAGATTACGGGGTCTTTTCGTCCTTCGGCGGCTTTTCGGAATCCTCCGGCCCCTCACGCATACCGCGCTTAAACTCGCTCATCCCCTTGCCGAGACCACGCGCGATCTCCGGGATCTTCTTGGCGCCAAACAGGAAGATGATCACCACGAGGATGAGCAGAATCTCCTGCGCGCCGAGCCCGAAGATGGCGACCAATGGCGAAAAACCTGCCTGGGTCATTTCACTACCCCTTCCCTGCCGCCGGGCTTGGGAATGCGGTCCTTAACGCCGGGACCGCCGCTCCCGTTGCCGGAAAAACTTGATCAGCGCCTCCGCAATCGGACGGTCGGTGGCCACCGTGACCGAGTCGAGACGGATGGAATCGAAGAACCGCTGCCGCTCACGGTCATGCCGGGCGACCGTCTGTTCAAACCGTGTACGGGCGACCCGGTCGCTGGAATCGATCAGCCGCCGGGCGCCGGTCTCAAAATCCTCCAATTCAATCAGCCCGACATCCACCCATTCGCGTTCGCGCCGGTCCTCGACCCGCACCGCGATAATGTCGTGTTTCTGATGGGCAATGGACAGGTCCTTTTCATACCCACGGTCATGGAAATCGCTGATCAGGAACGCCACCGCCTTGCGCCGGCTGACCCGGTTGAGGAACTGCAGGGCGCCCCGGATGTCGGTGCCACGGTGCTGGGGGGTGAAATACAGGATTTCCCGGATCAGGCGCAGGACATGGGAACGGCCCTTTTTGGGGGGGATGAAAAGCTCGATCTGATCGGTAAAGACAATCATCCCCACTTTGTCATTATTCTTGATCGCGGAGAAGGCGAGAACCGCGGCGGTCTCCGCGGCCACCTGGTTTTTCGCCTTGGAGCGTGTGCCGAAACGGCCGGAGGCGGAGAGGTCGACCAAAAGCATGACCAGCATTTCGCGTTCTTCGCGGAACTTCTTGACGAAGGGGGCGCCGCTGCGGGCGGTGACATTCCAGTCGATCATGCGGACATCATCGCCGGGCTGGTACTCGCGCACTTCCTCGAATTCCATCCCCTGACCTTTGAAGATCGAGTGGTACTCGCCGCCGAACAGGTGATTCACGAGACGATTCGTGTGAATCTCGATGCGGCGGATTTGGGCGATGAGTTCTTTTGGGAGCATGGTTTATGTTGGGTTCGGCGGTTTCGCTTCGCTCGCGCACGGCAAGCCGTGCGTTTACGCATCCTCGGCTTTGCGCACGGCGAGCCGTGCGCCTACGCATCCGTAGCATTG
>JBFMFQ010000124.1:0-10699 GCA_040752075.1 Candidatus Zixiibacteriota bacterium
GGCGAATTGAAACGGCCGGCGTAAATCCGGTAGCCCTCGAAGTCGACCACCCGGGCCACGGGGTCGGGCGTCGTTTCGCTGCGGCGTCCATCCCAGCGCATGATCACTTCGCCGGGCCGAGTCTCGACTTGCAGACTCGTTCCCTGCTGGGGACATGGCGGCCCGGTCGGCCCCGCCAAATCGGGAAGTCCGCCGTAGTCGACGCACGCGGGGCCATATCCTGGCGGCGGACCGAGATCGCCCGAGTAGTACTGCCGTCCGCCGTCGGTCTCCCGGTAGGCGCCTTCGTAGTCATCATTGTCGCTGTCGACGCCGGGTGTGTCGTACACCCACCCAGACCAGACGGCCGAGAAGGCGAAGTCCGAGAAGTCCAGCGCGGCAAGGTAGGCGTCGGAGTAGGAGCAGGAGTATGGGTAATCTGGTGGGGGGTGGAAATCGGTTCCCCCGAAGATGGCGAAGGCGAACCGCATCGAGTCGCCCGGGAGTAGCGGGTCACAGACCGGACCGGCGGCGATGACCTGTCGCGCATCCCCGCCATCGGCGATATCACAGGCGCCGTGAATCGGCGGAGTTCGCCAGCCCTGATTGGCATGATCGATGTTGGCCACGTACTGGGAGTAGTCCTGTTCCCCGTTGGTCATGATGTAGTACGCGCTACGGTCTCCCTGGGGTGCGCCAAGGCCGCCGTTGAGGCTCGGGGGACGCGCACCGGCACGTACCGGCCCCCAACTGCTGCGGGACTCCCCCAGCCACCAATTGAAGCTCAAGCGTTCAATCGGCGGCGCATTAATGACCCGCACACCAATAACCGCGTTGGGGGCGGCAATCGGGTAGGTCCCGCCGACCGGATCGCCGTTGGCATCGGCGAACCAGCCGGCATTGATTGGATCGCGCAGGTTTTCGTTGACCGGGCTTGCCCCCAGAGGGGCAAATCCCGAAACATCATCAATCGTTCCCAGTTGCGGATCGCCATTCTCAATATTCAGGATGTCGGGATCAAGGAAGAGCCCGCAGGCGAGCCGGTCGATCGGCCGCTCGCCGATGTTGGCAATCCAATACTCGAGGATGACGAACTGCCGCGCGAACGGGTCGGACCAGGCATAACTGCGCTGAGTCACGGCAATGTGAAGGGGCCGGTGACGACGGTTGTCGACCGGGTCGACACCGCCGATCACGCCGGTGTCGGCGTAGTGGGCAATGTAGATCTGTTCGGCTTTGGCGTCCGGGTGGTAGGACGGCGAACCGGGGATGTTGGAGAGTTCGACCAGGGAGTCGTAGGAGACAAACTCCCCGTTGGTTGAATTGCCTTCCGGGGTCACCGCCATGGAGACAAGTGTGTCGGTCCCGATTATGCCCCCCACCCACAGTCCGCCGACATAGAGGTACTCGTTTCGCGTGCCCGCCGGGAATTCCAGCGATGGCGAGTAGTTGATCCGCAGGCGGACTTTGTCGGCAAAGTCGGCGCGATCCTCGGCTTCCGTGCCGAGGAGACCGTAGTTGGTGATGGCCATCCACAGACGGCCGGCGTATTGAATGCGGGTCTGGTAGACCGGCTCGACGACTCCCGGCTTGGCAAACAACGGTGGGCGACGGATCGGATCGGAGAGGCTGGGAATCGGTCTGGCCGCCGGTGACCCGGCTCCGGCAAGCATAACCACCGCCCCCAGCGCGAGCCACCACTGAGAGATCTGCCACGAACGATCGATCCTGCGCTGCGGAAACCACTTCATCCCTGACTCCAACCCAATCGTCCGGGCAATTCTACAATTTGCAGGATCAAGGCGTCTCAGGCAAGGAGGTGGTGACATTTCCAGGTGCCGTGAGCCATTCCATCGGCGGAGGCATTGACTGACTTGTGAGCGTGGGTTACACTGAACCCATGACCGCCCGAGCTGATGCCGTCTCCCCGAGCCCTTGCCGAAGGCAGATCTTGGGCGGGCTCATCCTTTTTTTGTCGCTTCTTGCCATCGCCGGTTGTTCGAGCTCCACCGCCCCTCCCTCGGATTGGATCGTCGAGGGTGTCAATCTGACAGAACTCTTCGCCCCGCCGACCGAGGCGGAGATCGAGGCGGTTCAATCCGACTGGGAGAGCCGGGAACCTGGAATCGCCGACTCGGCGACGGTGAAGCAGAAGACGGTCAGTGCGGGCGCGTTGTTTGACATTCGCATTGTCGCCCACCGTGTGGATGGAGCCATTCACTACGGCGCGATTTGCACCCCGGTCGGATCGGCCGCCAGGAGCAAGGCCGTGCTGATGTATTGTCACGGTGGTGACGACGGCGAGGACATCGATGACCTGCTTTTCCTTTTGAATCTTGCCTTCGGGGGGGTCCCGGACGATTTCGTTTATGTCATTCCGTCGTTTCGTTCCGAGCCGATTCACTTTGACAACATGACTTATGTATCCGAAGGGGATCCGAGCCCCTGGGACCGGGATGTTGATGACGCCATGGCGCTTCTCTCCCTTGCGCTGGCCTCCGAGCCCGCCGCCGATCCGGAGCGGGTGGGGGTGATCGGCTTCAGCCGGGGCGCCTGTGTCGGAATGCTGATGGCGATCCGCGATCCGCGGGTGGATTTGGTGGTCGAGTACTTCGGACCGGTGGACTTCTTTGGAGGATTTGTGCAGGGTCTCACGGCCAACGCCTTGAAGGGCGATCTGCGCGCCCTGCCGGGTCTGGCCGACCTGAACGAGTCACTCATTCAACCGCTGAAGAACGGTGAGCTCACGTACGAAGCCGTCCGGCTGGCCATGCTCCGGCGCTCGCCGGTCTACTTCGCGGAGATGCTTCCCCCTCTTCAACTCCATCATGGGACCGCGGACATTACGGTCCCGGTGAGCGAGGCCGAGCGTCTGATCGAGGTCATGACCGAACTGGGACGCACGCCGCCTGAGTTCGAGTCCTATCTCTACCAGGGTGGCGGGCATACGCCACTTTTGCCGGGGAGTTTGGACCGTGCGCTGGACTTCCTCGAGAGGCTGGTTCCACCGGCCTCTCTCGCTCGATACCGCACCGGTGGTGTTCCCCCCCTCTAATCCTGCGGGCGTTTGGGCGGGATTCCCGAGATCACAAGCGCCAGGGCGATGAGCAGTCCGCCGAGGGCGCGATGCACGACAAACGGCTCGCCTCCGTATGTCCAGGCGACAATCGCCGCGAAAACCGGCTCGAGCGCGAAGATGAGGGTGACACGCAGCGGCGATGCGATCTTCTGCGCGTGGATCTGAATCACGTAAGCGGTCAAAGACGGAAACAGGGCCAGCAGCACGATGGCCCAGAGCGCCCCGGTTGACCGCACCTCAAGCGGAACCCGCCACACCAGTGCGGTAAGAAGCGAAAGCCCGCTGACAACCAGAAACTGCTGACAAACCAGCGCCCACGGGTTGCTCCCCTCGCGCACGTACCGGTCGGTGTAGAGGATGTGCAGCGCGTAGATCACGGCGCAAACCAGGGTGAGGGCATCACCGGAATTGATGTCGTGAAGCCCGCCGGTCAACACACCGAGGCCGGTCATCGCAATCCCGGCCGCGATAATTTCGAACCGTGTTGGTGTGCGGCGAAAGGGATACCACAGGAAAAGCGGCACAAATGCCACGAACAGACCGGTGATGAACCCGGAGTTGGATGCCGTGGTGATGGTCAGCCCGATGGTCTGTGTGATATAGAGCAGCCAGATCATGAATCCGAGGAAGAGCCCGCGTTTCCAATCGGCGAGAATCGGCTGACGCCGCCAGAGCAGATAACCGGTGAGCAGCCCCCCGGCGATGAGGAACCGCCAGGCGACCAGGGAAACCGGGTGGACGGCGCCGAGGGCATCTTTGACGACAACAAACGTTGCGCCCCAGACAAAGGCCGAGTAGAAGAGACCAAGGTCAGCGAGACGGGCTCTCGACAGGGCGGTCATCGGGGAGGGTGGTAACGGCGTGTGAGCTTCCCGATCGCCGCCGGTTCGGGGTTTCGCGATGGACAAGCGAATGGACGCGGGGACCGTTCGATTGCTCGATCGTCTCGGATCATCTGAGGGCGGACATAACAGGTGGGATCATTCCACAGGCGGGAATTCAGCCTCAACTCCAAAAGAGAACACCGGCTGTCGGGCCGGCGTCTCAACGTCAATTCGATGGTCTGACGAAACCGCTCTTTTCGCACCGCTGGCGTCTTACGGCCGCGCGCCATCACCCGCCCGTTCGCTTTGGGGGGTGCTCTCACCGCCGCCAACGGATTCAAGGAAAGTGAAACGCCGGTCGGGGGTCGCCTGCATGATGATCACGCGCTTGACTGTGCTCCGCGTGGTGTCGATGTCAATCTGGCCGGTGACACCCTCGTGGTGCACCTTCGACAGGCCCAGTTTCACCGCCTCGGGGGTGAGTTCCGCCGCCTCGCGAATGGCATCCACGGCGACACCGCAGGCGTCATACCCGAGCGCCGCCGAGGTGTTGGGGCGATGCGCGAACCGTTCCTGGAACGCCGCGACGAACCCCTTTACCTTGATGCGCTGGAGGTCGGGGGAGAAGTGCGACGCGACATAAATGCGCGACTTGTCGGTGATGGCATCGCCGGCAATCGCAAAAAACGCGTCGTCCTCCCAGGCGTCGCCGCCAAGGAAGGCAACATTCATCTCCTTGTCGCGTGCGGCGGATAAAATGGCAGCCGCCTCGGGATAGAATCCGGAGACCAAAACGGCATCGGCCTGTTTTTCGCCGATTAGCCGTAACGGATCGGCGAACTTCGTTTCGCCCGGCGCGTATCCCATCTGCAGCACCACCTCGCCGCCGAGTTCGCGGAAGCGGCGGCTGAAGGAGCGCGCGAGGGAAAGGGTGTAATCGTGGTTTTCCTCCATGAGGACGGCCACGCGCCGCAGTCCGAGCCTCCCATAGGCAAACGAGGCGAGGGCGTTGGCCATGTCCGGATCCACGAAGCAGACCCGGAAGATCCAATCGCCGATGGCGGAGATGTTGGGGTTGGTGGCCTCAGGGACAACCAGGGGGACACCGACCGACTGGGCCGCGACCGCCGCCGCCGAAGTCACCATGGACGTGTTCGAGCCAATGATGGCCAACGGACGAAAGTCGCGCACGAGGACGCGGACTCCCTCGGCGGCCAGGACCGGATCCGAGCGGTCATCATAGACCTGAAGGGAAACCGGCTGTCCTTTAACCCCGCCCTCCGCGTTTACCTCATCGATGGCGACCTGCAGCCCCGACAGGCAGGCCTGCCCGAACGCGGAATCGCGCCCGCTTAAGGAAATCACGGCGCCGATTACCGCGGGATCAGCCGTTTGAGCCTCAACTGCCGGACCGGCCAGGCAACAAACAACAAGCAGTCCGTAAATAACCGCCCGTGCCCAGTGATATCCTCCGCCGTTCATCGGAGATCCCTCCCGTATTCTCGCGTCCAAGTTGCAACCGCTGAAGGTTTCATGCAAGGAGTTAATTGGTTGTGGGAATGACCGCTCATCGGCTTTGCCCTGTTAAAGATATCGGCGCCATGTCGCGTTTTCCCCTCCCTGCCACCGTCATCAGAACCACTCTTCCATGTGCGGGCAGGCGGACGGGAAGGCCTGTTCCAGTGTCGTCATGGCCTTGTCGGAGACGGACAGTCGCCCCTCCTCTCGCAGTGTCGATGCGGTCCTCAGTCCTGAATATAATACGGCCAGAGTCTGAATGTCGCACGACGCCGAGGCGATTTTGCGCGAATTTGCCTTCACTTTTTTGACTCTGGCCTGCCCGGCCTCCCAGTCCACGCGCCAATCACCCGTGTTCCAGGGACTGGTCGAGTCGCCATCAATCTGCAAATGCAGCGAATCGTTCAAACCGGCCGGGAAAGTCCGCTTTTCAAGCGCACCGGCCAAATCGACCAGTTTGAGCATCATTTTCACGCGCAGGTTGCACTCGATACCGGGATCGGAAAACCACGGGAACAGATCGACGTCAGCCGGTGTGAACCACTGGACGGTTTTCACCTGATCCCGGTGGGACCTCAGGAATCGCAGAATGGCTGCCAAGGCGTCGTTGTTGAGCCAGCCGGCGTCACTGACCCGGAGACGGACCTTGCCGAACCCCTCTTCGGTGCTCAGCGTGGTGACGAGAAACCCCATCGGGGTTGAGAGGCGCTTTCGGCTGCCGGTGGCCTGTATCAGGTACACATTGCGAATTCCCTGCCAGGACTTGAAGTAACGCACATCCCAGTAGGCCGCATCACGACGCACAGTCCCGGTTCGCGCCGCGCCGCATCGCTGCCGGAGCGCCTCGAGCACTTCCCAATTCGCCGCCCCATCCACCGGGAGCACGCTCATCCCCTTCGCGCCGGTGACCGGGGCCAGGTGCGCCGGGGTGAAATGGTACTCCCGGTGCATAAAGGCATCCGCGTAACCCATGGCGGCATAGAAGGAATTCTTAAAGGGCATTAAAGCCGCCAGCGGATATCCCTCGTCGCGCATTTGCCGATGCGACGAGAGCATCATTTGCCGGACCAGCCCGCCGTTTCGGGCCTCGGGTCGTGTCGCAACGGCCGCGACACCCCCTGTCCCGATCAGCTCCGTTCCAACGCGCATCTGGTAGGGATAGTACCACATGCCGGCCACCAGGCGATTGCCGTCGAATGCACCACGGGTGTACTTCAATTGCCGTTGAACCCACTTCGTGTAAACGTCCGTATACGATTCGCTCATCGCGAAGGCGTACCGGCAAATCGCGCCGTAGGCCGCCAGATCTTCTTTTCTCAGAACGCGTATGGTCATCCGCCCCCCTGTCACCCTCTGAAGTTAGGGACGCAACAGGCGCCGGTAAAGGCGGGACTTGCCGGATTGACAAATCCTCCGGGCAATGACCGGGTTGATATGGGGATTGCCAAAGGGCGGGGATTCGGGAGACGGATTAGTTGCGCACCGGCTGTGATTCGGTGTCTTCCTGGCGCTGGATGGAACCGTCGACCAGGCGGCGCCAGCACACTCGCTCGACAATCACTTCGATCTCACGGGAGTTGAATGGCTTGGTGATGTACTCATCGGCCCCGAGCCGGCGGGCGTCATCGGCGGTCTTCGCATCGCCAAACCCGGTCATGACGACAACCGAGAGTTGGGGCCAGGTCTTCTTGATTGTGGTGAGCAGATCGAATCCATCGAACTCGGGCATGCAGAGGTCGCTGATAACGATGTCGAAATTCGTGCGCCCGAGCTTTTCCAGCGCCTCTTCCCCGCACTGGGCGAGGGCCACCGAGTACCCCTCCCGCACGAGGATTCCCCGGACGAGCTTGCGCATCAATGGTTCGTCATCAACCACCAGAACACGCGCCCTCGATTTCATGCGAAGTCTCCCCCCGCTTGGCAAACAGATCAATGTTGTTCAGGAAGGCACCACACATTCAACATGTCGGAAATTCCGGCAGGGCCTGTAGCACCCATGGGAAATAATTGAGGACTCGGAATGACCTCTTTTCGGGTCACTTGTATCAAATTGCTCAACAACGAGATAGACGTGAAACGTAAAGTAACGCGCGATGCCGCCCGGGCAACCATGAGAGACCCCGCCCCAGTCTATTTCTGTTGGGGCGGGGCTCAATCTTGAATGTCTATTTCAGGATTGCCGTTTACCACGGTGTGGGACGGTTTGCCCCGAAACCTGGACCCAAAAGGACCGAGTTAAGAAACACCCGTTTGGTCCCGTGGAAGTACGCCCTCAGATACGGCTCATCGGCGAACATGATGATCTGACCGCGTCCCATCGACTCGCGTGCGCACCAGGCGGTGTTGGCCCAGCGCTCGCGTGCTTCGGGCCAGAGAAGGCCGGAGACACGGAGGTCGGGGGCTTGGGCGAAGCGCGCGGGGGTCTCGATCGGGGACTTGGTCATGAGCGCATCGGATGAGTATACGATGGCGTGTGAGTGCTCGCCCGCACCGAACGAGAGCCAGTGCTCGGGATTGAAGTCCAGACGGAGGAGTGCGCCGCGGGGCATGAACAGCCGTCCCTTTTCGTTGGCCGACTTCAGCGCTTCAAGGTCCGACGGCTTGGATTCGCCGGGGGTCTTTTCCCCGCCTTTCGGCGAACGCGGCGTCCAGACGGCATTGCTGTCGACCGTCAGGGTCGGGGCGTTGCGCTCCTCCTGCCATGACTTCTCGTATTCCGCCAGTTTGTCCAGCACCGCTCCGCGTTCGCGCGCGCTTGAGAGTTCACTGGCCGAGTCGGCGCAGAAGTAAGTCGAATTGGCCACCGTGACGAGCGTCCCGCCCGCTTTGATCCAGTCGCGCAGGGCCGGCAGTTTCTGGCCCAGAGCGGTGCGCAGACCCTGAGCGCCGCCCCAGTACGAGGGGATGATGATGACATTGTACGGATCCAGATCGGTCCAGCCGATTTGCCCGATATCCACAAGCGAACAGCGAATGCGCATTTCGTAGTCGAGCAGATACCAGAGGAATCCCGCGCTGGTGAAATCGATGCCGGCGCCCATCAGGAGGGCGATGCGGGGGCGTTCGAGCAACTGGAAGTAGTCGGAGCCGAGATCGGGGCCTTCGGATGAATAGCCGCTCGCCACTCCCCGGATGTCGATTCCCTCCTCGGCGGCAATGGCGCTCAGGCGGCTGCCAAGGTCACCCGGATTTTCGGCGGCGCGCAATAGCAGGGTGCCGCGAATGTAGGAAGTGCCGTCGTGGGTGAAGGGACGGTAGCAGGAGCGCACCTTCAGCCCCTCTTCGAGCATCCGCACCAAGACGTTCATGCTGCGGTCATCCTCAATCGGAACCAGAAAGCCGTAGCCATCGGTCGGGCCGGTCAGCGAACCCTTCGGTGGTTCGGGGAGCGTGGTCAACTTGGTCGATGCGGCTGACACGCCGCCCGGCGAGTACGCGATCCCCAAGTCGTAGGCCAGCGACAACGACCAGGAGGAGACCTCGTACATCTGGGTCCCATTCCCCTTCTCCAGCTCGCGGCGTTCCTCGGTCAGGAATTCCTGGGTGAGGTGGGGATCGAATTCCAAGAGCGCCTTGGCGAGAATCCCCTGCGGCTGGGCCAGCGGCACAATGTGCGACCCGGCCGCGAATGAGCGATTCTCGCGTTTGCCGCCGGCGAGCTCAACCGACGCGGAGAAGGCGCCGGTGGATTGACGCACGTCGATGCCCTGCCGCATGAGGGATGTTACGAGCCGATCCTCGCGGCTTGTGTTGGCGCCCCTTGGGATGATGAACGCACCCTTAAGCCCCTTGACCGCGCCCGCGGCGGCATCGGCGCGGTACTTGGCATAGTCGGTCAGCAGTTGACGCCGGTGGCGCGCGGTCGTGGAGAGATTGGACAGGGAGCTGACCGCCTGATGCGCAACCGCCTCGGCGAACGGCAGCACGGTGCCGTCCGGCCGTTTCACGGAACTGCCCGAGGTGCCTGCCTGCTCATAGAGAATGCCGATCGCGCCGGTAAAGAGCGACCAGGATGACATGTAACCGGGGTACCATTCCTCATGCCAGTCGCCGGTGTAATAACTCCAGCCGCGCTTGTCAAACTCGGCACCCTGCTCGGCGGCGTAGATATCCCACCAGCGGTGCTGGGTGGAAGTAACGTTCAGGTTGATCGGCTCGCGGGCGGGCGACATCAGAAACGAACTGGCCGACCACATTTCGTGGGCGTCGACCAGCAATTGCGGATTCCATCCGGTGATGGCCGTGGCGCGCGCCTGCGACTCCGGGTGAACCAGGGCGAGCATGTCGCGGTTCATATCAAAGAGGTAGTGATTGGCGCGTCCGTAGGGCCAGAAACCGCCGTGCTGCAGATCGTCCGAATGCGTCGAGGGCGCGGCGCCGGCCAGCGAGTAAATGTCGGAGAGGTACCGCTCACGTCCGTCGGGGTTCTGATTGGGGTCGATCAGGGTGAGCACGCTGTCCCGGATCAACTGGCTTTCGGCATCGGTTCCCGCCACGAGGCGGTAGGCGACATACAGCGACGCGTCCACTCCGGACAGTTCATCGCCATGGATGGAGTAGCCCATCCAGGCAATTGCCGGTGAGTTGGCGATCACGGCCGCGGCGTTCGGATAGGCGGAGGCGTTGCCGGACTCGATCGCGTCCGACGTCGCCACGGTGCGTTCGGCCGAGGGATTGGCGACCTTCGCCATGCCGGCCTTGATCCCCTGCGCGCGGCGGACATTCTCCTCTGAGCCGACAATCAGGTAATAGAGGGTGCGTCCCTCGTGCGTGTGCCCGAACACATGCAGTTCGGCCCGCGGCGAGGCATCATCGAGGGCCTTCAGGTAGCGCACCACTTCATCATAGCGCACGGGGCGCGAACCGAGCGGAAAGCCGAGTACCGATTCCGGTGTCGGGATCGCGGGGTCGTAGGAAATACCCTGAAAGTGATCCATGAGATTGCCGCCGTGCTGATAGGGAGTCACGGGCGTCTGCGCTAACGACGCGCCGGCGATCATCACCACAAACACCGGGAGGAAAGCGGCAACGGAGACTGCGCGGTGGGAGAATCGGGACATGATGCGCTCCTTGGGAGGTGGACGGTCCCCCGCGGCGATCCGTCGGCACGGGAGGTTGGGCGGGAATATGGGGAGCGGGGCACGAGGGATCAATGGGGAAGGGAACAGTCCTTGCACCGCCGCGCGACAATGGTCGACGTTCCCGGCCATGACGCCGGGGACACTTGTATCATTACGCTCGCTTCGCTCGCCCGGGCCAAGGCCCGGGCCACGGGGGCAGGAATACATTGGCGCTTTTG
>JBFMFQ010000125.1:0-10647 GCA_040752075.1 Candidatus Zixiibacteriota bacterium
ACGAGGGCGGGTCCGGCGGTGACAACGCGCCGCACCACGCGCGGATCGGAGAGCCCGCCGCCAACCATCAGCGTGTCGCGCAGATGCGCTTCAATCGTGTCCGCGCCGGACACCACCGCGGCGATGCCGCCCTGCGCGTAGTTGGTGTTGGATTCGGCCTCGTCTTTTTTGGTGACGAGAATCACGCGGCCCAAGTCGGCCAGTTGCAGGGCCGTCCAGAGCCCGGCGATGCCGGATCCGATGATGAGAAAGTCAACGCGCTCATCGGCGATCACGGGGTTCGGTGAGAGTGATCGCTTTTTGCCCATTCGGCCGGCTCCGGAATGAGCGACAACATATCGTCGCCGGCGGCCAATTCAAGCGATATTCGCAGAACATGCACCGGCAATGGCAACTTCCAGGCGGGATTGATCTTGATCGCATCCTTGTGCGTGGTGAGAAGCCAGCGTCCCCCGAGCGCCTCGCAACGACGGCACAGCGCGAGAAGTTGCGATTCGCTGTAGGGGTGATGGTCGGGAAATGTTTCCTCTGCCACCGGATTGATTCCGAGCGTGCGCAGGTCGGCCCAAAAGCGCATGGGCATGCCGAGCCCACAGAATGCCAAAGGCCGGCCATCCGGATTTTCGCCGGAAATAATTGCGCCTCCGGAGAGAAACGCGAGCGGGCCGAGCGAGCGGCGGTACCAGCCGATGGGGCCGTGATGTCCGATGCGCTCGAGAAACTCCCGGTGGACGGCTTGCCTCGGCGCTGCTGCTTCGGTCATGGTCACGGCGACCCCGGCGGCCGGCCACATGGTTGCGGGAGTGACGCGCCAGCGTCCATAGGGGATCAGCCGCACGGGGGACTCGAGATCGGAATCGGCGAAGACCACAATCCGCCGCTCGCCCTGCCAGCGGTTGCGAATTCCATCATCGAGCAGGACCCATGTTGGCGGAGCGTCGCCGAATTCGGTCTGGAGACGCCGTGGCGGATCGGCGCTGACCATAACCTTGCAACCGGTTGACCGCGCGAGCATGAGCGGCTCATCACCGGTCTGGCCGGGTGATTGACTTCGGTCATCGGGGTCAAGAGTGAGATCAGTCTCTCCCCTGCGCCGGTGGCCGCGTGTCATGATGATGGTGTTTCGACCGGACCGCCGGAGTCCTTCAGCAAGGTGGGCGACCAGCGGGCTTTTGCCGACACCGCCGACCAAAGGCGAGGTCACGACGGTCAGATCGACTTGGGGCGGGAGCGCATGCGGCTCGGGGTACCGGGAACGGTCAACGGCCGCACCGATTCGGTAGAGCCCCTCCGCGGCGGCCGCGGGAAGTCCATACAGCCAGAGAGAGAGAGAACGTTCGCCTGAGGTCCAGCGTCGGAAGAGATCGTGGAGCCGGCGTGTCACGAGCGATCCACCGGTCAGTTCCGCGGGCTTCTGATGCGGGCGATCAGGTCGCGTGCGACCTCGGCCCGATTGCGGGTGAGGGTTTCCAAGAGCCGCTTGATGCGATGCTGGCGTTCTCCGACCGCGGAAGGCGAATCGAGAAATTCGAGGAGTGCAATCGCCAGCGATGCCGGTCCCCAGACTTCACGGGCGAGGCCATTGGCCAAAAGGAGGTCGGCGGCGTCGCGTTGCTCATCCATGTGCGGTCCGAATGTCACCGGGGCGCCGGCCAGCGCAGGCTCAAGCGGGCTGTGACCTCCGTATTCCTGCAGACTGCCGCCGATGAAGCTGACATCCGCATAGCGATAAAGCGATGCCAGAATACCCAGCCGATCGATGAGGACCACGGTTCCGCCTGTTGGCGGTTTGGCATCGGCTTCGTGTTCGGACCAACGGTAGACGACATGGCCGCGCTGTTCGAGCAGTCTCGCAACCGGGGCGAACCGGTCCGGGTGACGCGGCGCGATCCACAGGCGCAGGTCCGGCACACTCTGTCTGGCGATTGCCCAAGCTTCGAGAACAAGGTCTTCCTCTCCCGGACGGGTGCAGCCCGCGATCCAGAGAGGTCCGCCGGACTTCTCGACCCATGGCGGAATTGGATGTCCATTGCCGTTGTTGCCGGCATCGACGGCCTTGATGGCGCCGATAACGCGGGTTCTCCCCGCATCCACACCCAATCGGCGCACTCGCAGGGCGTCGGGTTCGGAGCGCATGTAAAACAATTCGACCGCGCGGAGAACCTGCCTCCAGTAGGGGCGACCCAAGCGGTACCGTGCGAACGATCTTTCGGAGAGACGCCCATTGACGACAAAGATCGGCACTCCCGCCTCCGCCGAGTGCAGGAGGAGATTGGGCCACCACTCGGTCTCGATCAGCACCAGCGCCGCCGGCTTGAAGTGGGCGAGTGTGCGCTGGATCGGTCCGGGGATGTCAAAGGGCATGCGAAACGGCGCGGTGCCCTCGGGGAACACCTGCGGGATGAGGTTGAAGCCGGTTTCGGTCATGGCGGAGGCAATCAGCGCGGCGCCATGCTGACGGAGTTCGTGCGCGAAAAGCCCGGCGACCCGCACCTCGCCCATGGACGAGGCATGAATCCAGATGGGACCGGCGGCGGGGCGGGGCGGGAGATCATCGCCGAAGCGCTGGCGCAGACCGTTGCTTGCGGATGGACCACGGAGAC
The DNA here is from genome assembly GCA_040752075.1 of Candidatus Zixiibacteriota bacterium. Taxonomy (GTDB): domain Bacteria; phylum Zixibacteria; class MSB-5A5; order WJJR01; family WJJR01; genus JBFMFQ01. The sequence goes on from JBFMFQ010000125.1 coordinate 2,604, forward strand.
GATACCAGGTCGCGCCGAGCCCGACGAGTCCGGCGACGCCGACACTGTAGGCGCTGGTCAGACGGCGTGCCCAGAACCCTGCCTGGTGTTGTTGATCGGCTTGTTTGCTCATCCCTGATTAGGCCAACCACGTGTCGATCAGATCGGCCGCTCTGGCGACCGCGCCCGGCGCGCCGAGACGGCGGCGCACATCGGCGAGACCATCGCGCTGGGCTTGCGCGGTCGCCTCATCGGTGAGAAGGCCGATCGCCTCGCGCGCAAGCGCCTCCGGGGTCGCCGCGGACTGCACAAATTCGGGAATCACGCGGCGGTTGGCAATGAGGTTCGGCATGGCGATGAAGGGAACCTTCACAAGGGCGCGGGCGATGGCGAAGTTGAGCGCGCCGGTCCGATAGGCCGAGACCATGGGTGTCCCCAAGAGGGCGCACTCCACCGTGGTGGTGCCGGTCTTGGTCAGCACCACATCGGCCGCGGCCATGAGGTCATGGACATCGGGGGTCATGACCAGCGGCACCGGCCCGTGGGTGAGGCGTTGAGTGCGTTCGGCCAGCGCACCGGAAACACCGATCCCGGCATGGACATTGGGCACCGACTCCGCGATGAGCTTGACCGTCTCGGAAAACAGCGGCAAGTGGGATTCAAAGTCCTGAACTCGCACGCCGGGCATCATCGCCACAAGGCGGTGCCCGTCGGGCACACCGAACCGGCGCTTCAGGGTGGCGCGCTCGGCGGTTGGCCTGACGATGTCGACCAGCGGGTGGCCGATCCAATCGACCGGGACGCCGTTTTGCTCGAAGAATTCCTTTTCGAAAGGAAAGACCACCACCGTCCGGTCCACATGACGGCGGAATATCTTCAGGCGTCCTCTCCCCCAGGCCCAGATCTGCGGTACGACGTAGTACATGACCGGAATCCCGAGGCGGTGGACACGCGGCGCGAGTTTCAAATTGAAACCGGGGTAGTCGATCAGGATGACACGATCCGGCCGCCGCTGTTCGATTTCTCGTGTGAGGTCATTGAGACGGCGGCGGAAGATGTGGATGGAGCGCAGCACCTCGACGAATCCCATGACCGCCCATTCGCGCGCGTTTTGCCACAGGTCGCAACCCGCCGCGGCCATCTTGTCACCTCCCACGCCCCAGAGATGCCAATCCGGGTGGCGGCGCTTGATCTCGGCGACGAGGTGTGCGCCGTGCAGGTCGCCGGAGGGTTCCCCGGCGAGGAGGAAGAGGGATTTGGATTGGTAGTTGGGCATGGTTCGCTTGCGTCTGATGCGAAGTCGTTAGAAGCTCCTCACCCCGACCCTCTCCTGAACCGCATAAAGCCGCGGTTCAGGAAAGGGAGACAAGCTTCTTCCTCTCCTCAGCCGGCGTCGCCCCGGCGTTGGGATTCAAACCGCTCCGACGTGCTCGCGACAAGCGCGCGCGACATCCAAGGCAACCTTCAGTGATTTGACGCCTTCGTCGATCGGGACACGCGGCGCACGTTGTTCGGCGATGGCCAGCCGGAAATCCTCCAGTTCGGCTTCGAGCGCATCATAGACATCCGCCGGCGCGGACCAGCGCGCGATGGCGCGTTCGCCAAGCTGCGCCAGGGTGCGGTAGTTGCCGTCCATCGGCGATCCGGCGTCGAACAACCGGTACGACTCCACCGACTTGGCGGCAAGATCGACTGACGTGTAATGATCCTGCGAGAAGATTCGAATCTTGCGCATCGGATTGGCCGAAATGCGCGAGGCGGTCAGATTGGCGATGCAGCCACCGGGAAATACCAGCCGCGCATTCGCGATGTCATCGGTCGCCGACAGCACCGGCACACCCGCCGCATGGACTTCGACCGGCTCGGAGCCGGTCAGCCAGCGCGCGAGGTCGATGTCGTGGATCATGAGTTCGAGCAGGACATCGGTCGCCAGTCCACGGGGACTGAACTGGTTGAGACGGTGCGCTTCGATGAAGCGCGGGCGTCCGATGCGTTCCGGGAGCGATTGCACCGCCGGGTTGAACCGTTCGATGTGTCCCACGGCGGCGATCACGCCCGCCTTTGCGACATTTGCCGCCAGTTTTTGGGCTTCCTCCAATGTGCCGCAGACCGGTTTCTCCACGAGCACATGCTTCCCCCTCGCCGCGGCCTCGCCGGCGATGGTGAAGTGCGAATCGGTCGGCGTCACGATGGAGACCGCATCGACCCGTTCGAACAAGTCCTCCATGGATCGGCAAACCGGCAGGAGGTACTTCTCGGCGGCCGCCTGGTTTTTCGCGGGATCGGTGTCGAAGACGACGGCCAGTTCCCAGCCGGCGGCGCTGTGGTAGATGCGGGCGTGGTGCGATCCGAGATGGCCGACACCGACAACGCCGACCTTGAGCGGACGACGGCCCTCGTCCATCAACGCATGACCCCGCGATCGGACTGGGCGTAGAACTCGATCAGCCGTTTGACATGCGGCGTGTGGGGGCCCTCGGCGTTTAATCGTTCCATCGCCTGCGTGACATTCAGCCCGCTCTTGTAAAGGATGCGGAAGGCGCGGCTTAAGTCCTTCACCTCATCGGGTTTGAACCCGCGCCGTTCGAGGCCGATTTTGTTGACCGACAAAACGCGCGCCGGGTATCCGCCAACGACGGCAAAGGGCGGCACATCCTGGGTGATGCGGAAGCCGCCGCCGATCATGACGTGTTCGCCGATGAGCGAGAACTGGTGCACCACAACGGCGCCGCCCAGAATCGCCCAGTCGCCGATGGTGACATGCCCGCCCAGTTGCACCGCGTTGGCAAGGATGACACGGTCGCCGAGTGTGCAGTCATGCGCGACATGCGAGTAAGCCATGATCAGGCAATCGGCGCCGATCACCGATTTCCCGTGGGCGATGGTGCCCCGGTTGAGGGTCGCACACTCGCGGATGACGGTGCGGTCGCCCACGATGAGCAGGGTCGGCTCGCCGCCGAACTTGAGGTCCTGCGGGACATTGGCGATCACCGCGCCGGGGTGAATCTTCACGTCACGGCCGATGCGCGCGCCGGGCATGATGCGGGTGTGCGAACCGATCACGCTGCCGGCGCCGATTTCGACATCGGCATCAATCACCGCATACGGCTCGACCACGACGCCGGAGTCGAGACGGGCGGCGGGGTCGATGATGGCGGTGGGGTGGATTCGGGTTTCGGTGGTAGTAGACAATTCAGGAATCCTCTGCATGCAGGCGCGCGGGTCGCCGCGCCCGCCTATTGCGCGGGGCAGGGCACGGCAAGCCGTGCCCCTACTTTTCCATCAACATCGCCATCATGGTGGCTTCGGTCACGAGGTCGTCGCCGACAAACGCCTTTCCCGCGATCTTGCACATGCCGCGGCGGAAGGTGACCATCTCCACCTCGAAACGCAACTGGTCGCCCGGGTGGACCGGTTTGCGGAAACGGGCGTTGTCGATGCCCATGAAGTAGACCACTTTTTCCTGCGGGTTGTCGATCATGTTGAGGAGCATCAGGCCGCCCGCCTGCGCCATCGCCTCGACAATCAGGACACCGGGCATGACCGGATGGTGCGGGAAGTGCCCGGCAAAAAACGGCTCGTTGAACGTGACATTCTTCAGCGCGGTCACATGCTTGCCCGGCTCAAGATCGATGATGCGGTCGATGAGCAGCATCGGGTAGCGGTGCGGCATGATCTGCGAGATCGCGCGCGCATCGAGCTGGATGCCGCGCCCGGACGCGGGGGCGTGGTATTTCTCCGCGAGCTTGCGCTTGTCCATCTCGGCGCGAATCTTCTTGGCCAGGGCGACATTGGCGGCATGGCCGGCGCGCGCCGCGAGGATGTGCGCCTTGATCGGACGGCCTATGAGCGACAGGTCGCCGATCAAATCGAGCACCTTGTGACGCACCGGTTCATTGGGGAATCGCAGCTCGACATCATCGACGATGCCGTTTTTGCCGATCTTAAACGCCTTCGGATAGCCGATTGCCTCGCGCAGACGGTCCGCATCGGCCTGGGTATAACTGTCATCGCAGATCACCACCGCGCTGTCGAGTGTTCCGCCGCGGATCAGCCCCTGCTTGTGCAGGAACTCGACCTCGGAGAGAAAACAGAAAGTGCGGGCGGGGGCGAATTCGGTGGCGTACTCGCCTTCCAGCGACGCCAGCGTGGTGTACTGCGTGCCGAGCGCGGGGTTTTTGTAGTCCACCATGAAGGTGACCCGGAAATCATCGGAGGGGACCACGATCAGGTCGACGCCGCGCGCGGGCTCGGAATAGTTGATGGGCCCGTCGGGCTCGAAGTAGATTTTGGGTTCGTCCTGGGTTTCGATCCCGGCTTGCAGGATGGCATCGACAAACGGTTTGCTGGAGCCGTCGCCGACCGGCGGCTCGATGTTGTCGAGTTCGCAGACACAGTTGTCGATTTCGAGACCGGCCAACGCGGAGAGCACATGCTCGACCGTGTGCACCTTCGCCTCGCCCATGGCGATGGTGGTGCCGCGGTTGACATCGATCACGTTGTCGATGTCGGCCTTGAGGTCCACCGTGCCGCCATTGGCCTGCACGCGGAAGATGATCCCCGTGTTGACCGGCGCGGGATAGAAGCGGATGGTGGAGTTCACGCCGGTGTGCAGTCCGACACCGGAGAATTGAGCGGTATTGGCGATGGTGCGCTGGTGTTTGTTCATCGGCAAATGGGAGGGATGGGAATCATGGGACGAATGTCAGATTCGCCCCAGCCAGGCGCGCACCGCGCTTTGCATCAGGATGACGTAATCGCCGACGAGATCGGGCGCGACGGCTTTGAGCTTGCCTTTGAGAGCCGCGAGTTTGTTGATCGGGGTGGTGAAGGAATCGACCTCGCCCGACTGGAACATCGCGGTCAGCACAGTCAGTTGGTCCATGAGCGAGCGCTTGGCGTCCTCGTCGCGGGTGTCGGCCATCGCGAGTTCGGCAAAGAACGATGCCGCTTCATCGGCGAAAACCTGGTCGGCGTCGGACAGCTCGGCGGGTTCGTCTTCGCCACCAGCGGGCTTGGTGGCCGCCGGTCCCCCGGCTTTGATGGTCAGACGGTCGGGCTTCTCCTCGTCCTCTTCCTTATCCACCCCGAAGCCGACCGACATCTGGTCGTCTTTGACCTTCATTTCGACACGGTCGGGCTTCTTGGGCTCCTCGGTCGCGCGGCGTGAGGAGGCGGCCCCGGTGTCGCCGAAGCCGACATTGAATTCGCCGACCCCGGAGCGCGGCGGCTTGGATGGGCCGCCCGGACGGTCCTGGACACCGCGCACCCGGATGTGGTAGGCCGTGGCGACACCATGGGCGTCCTGCGAACTCGCCTTGAGGGTGATTTTGCCGTCTTCCATCAATTCCCCGATGGCGTTGATCAACTCCTGCTCATTGACCATGGGGAACTTGCGCATGATCAGATCGGAGTGGATGCTCTGGTCGGGGGCGAAGTTGGCGTATTGTTCGAGGACCTGCCAGACAGCGTCCTTAAGATCGGGGTCCACCATGGGGGAGCCTCCTGGGGTTCGGGCCATTCCAACGGCCCACAGCCGCTCAGGATACGGGTTTGGGGGTTGGGGGGCAATGGGTTTGGCGGGGCTACTTCGGACGGTTTCGGGTTCGTTCCCGGTAGAGGCGCTCGGTGAAGCCGCCGTCCCTCTTGAAGGCGGCGGCCAGGGCCACCAGCTGCCGATCGAGGAGGAAGCAGGCGACGGTGATCAGGGCGAGGGCGCCGTTGGCGGCGATTTCGGGGTAGGTGGGGGGAAGGGACGAAGTGGACTTAGTGGACGAAGTGGACTCAGTGGACTCAGTGGACACACTGGACTTGGGCATTGGAGCCTTTTGTCCACGTAGTCCACTTAGTCCACTGAGTCCATTCTTAACATCCCGTGCCCACCGGGCGACATCGTCTGCCGTAGCCGGGCGCCGGTCGATCAGGTCTTGGCGGCGTGGGTCTTTCTTGTCCCACAGACGGAGTCCCCGATGCCGCAGGAAGTCCTCGTAGTCGAGGCGCAGCTCTTCGAGGCTCGCTCGTGCGACATTGGTCAATTTCAACTCCATCTTCTTCGATGTCCCCGATGCCTGGCTCCCCTCGGCAATGTTCTGGACACCGGAGCGCGCCGCCTGAACCATCTGGTCGTGGGTGCGGCTGCGTTTTTCGATGTGCTTGTCGCAGAATCGCACCGTGACGTCGTAGACCAGTTCGGCCATGCGGAAGCTCTTCAGGCGACGGTAGCCTCCATGCTTGGGGATTAGTTCATCGGGGCACATCGCCTCCCCCCTCACACCCACAGATTCCGATCCAGACTCCTGTACTGTATCGCCTCGGCGATGTGTTGCGGGTGGATGTCGGTGGTGCCTTCGAGGTCGGCGATGGTGCGGGAAACTTTCAGGATACGGTCGTAGGCGCGGGCGGAGAGGCCCAGCTTGGTGATGGCGCGGCGCAGGAGTTCGAGGGATTCGTTGTCGATGGGGCAGAGGGTGCGCAGGTGCTTGGACTCCATGTGGGCGTTGCAGTGCATGCCGGGCTCGTGACGGAAACGCTCGGTCTGGATGGCGCGGGCGCGGTTGACTCTCTGACGAACCACCGCGGAGGGTTCGCCCGCCTCTTCCGATGAGAGTTCCTTGAATTTTACCGCTGGGACTTCGATGTGGATGTCGATGCGGTCCAGAAGCGGGCCGGAAATCTTGCTCATGTAACGGGTGATCTGCTGCGGCGAACACTGGCAATCGTGGGATTCGGAGCCATAGAAGCCGCACGGGCATTCCCGCGTTGCCTTTTTGTCGCCTGAAGCTAACCGGGCCCCGTCCCCGAAATCCCGCCTATCCTAAGTCATTGATACACTTGGGGGATCACATTCGCAAGCGGAGACTTGATCTCGCGCTCACTCAGGCCGAGCTCGCTACCCGACTGGGCGTCCACGAGACGACCCTCCGCAACTGGGAACTCAACGCAACCACTCCAGACTGGCATTACTGGAGCCCGATCGTGCGCTTTCTGGGCTACGACCCATTCCCGCCGGCTCGGAGTCTTGGAGAGAGGCTGGTCCGTCACCGGCGGTTGCTTGGGCTGTCACAGAAAGGGGCGGCAAGTCAACTGGATGTAGACCCGACCACTCTGGCAGGTTGGGAGCGAAATAAGCGTCGGCCCATAAAGCGGCTGCTCGCCCGCCTGCTGGACTTCTTGGGAGAACCATCGGGCAATTCGAAGGCATGACGTGCCTAAATGTCGTATATTGCTGAGCCTTGGCGCGTTGGCGGGTCTGGCAGGGTGAACTGAGGCGTGCCAGTTAACGGGTCAGCCATGAGACGATTGCAATGGAATGCCAAATAGGGAGCCCGGGGCGTTCCGGTGGAACTGAAGGGCGGCGGGCGGGCGCTTTGTGTGCGGAGCGGCAAATCAGCCAGACGCACTACTCTTGGACCGGGGCTGACTAAAGAGGTGCAATGCAATCAGTTTCATCGTAGGGGGATGGATGCCCAGTGCCCTTAGCGATCTGATTAAGTCACTGGCGGGATCACGCGAAGGTGTGCTGCCCAGTATCCAGGCATTCCCTCCAGTTGATATCGAGCAGGTCGCAAGAAACTGCCGCCTCGAGGCGCGGGCCAAAGAGAGCGGCAATCTGAACCAGCCGGCAGGGGATAGCGATGTTGGGGACGCCGCCGAAAGTGACATCGTTGCGCAGATCGAGACGCTGGCGCGGAAAGCGGAGGAGGACTACCGTTCACAACTTGACGTTTACAACGGCCGGATCCGGCGAGATTCGATTTCAGCCAGTGGAAAAACTTCGATTGAAGCCGCAGGAGAAAGTGCGCTCGCGGACTTCCGCGTCCAGGCAGTTGATGATTTCAATCAACTGTATAGCGCTCGCGAGGAAGTGAGAGGTAGAGAGCAAGAGTTCGAGGCGTTCCGCAGAGAACACAATCTGGCGCGACTTCCCAATGTCGTTTCCACAAGGGAACGATGGTATCGAGGGCTACTTGTTGCAATCTTCGTGGTCCTGGAGTCCATGCTTAATGGATTCTTCTTCGCCAGGGGGAGTGAGGCGGGACTCATCGGCGGAGTCACCCAGGCCTTC
>JBFMFQ010000126.1:0-10631 GCA_040752075.1 Candidatus Zixiibacteriota bacterium
CTTCGGGATTCGTTCGGGGTGCACTTCGGGAAAGTGGACAATCGCGAGTTTCTGGGGTCCACGGACCGGAGAATGTTCGAGGTGCTCCGGGAGCGGCACTCACTGGCTCCGGATGTCGAGGAGCTGATCACCCGGCGCAAGGCGATTTACCTTGAGATCGTCGAGAATCAAGGTCTTCCCTGGCGTGAGGGCATCCGCGATCTGATCCCACACCTGGCGGGTGAGGGCTATCGGCTTGCGGTCGCATCATCCGGGCTGCGGCGGATTGTCGAGCATACACTTCGTACCGGTGATCTTCTCTCTCACTTCGAGGCGGTGGTCACCGGGGATGATGTCCGCACACCGAAACCTTCGCCGGAGATTTATCTGGAAGCATCAAGGCGACTGGGACTCCCGCCATCGTCATGCATCGCCATTGAGGACACCGACGTTGGCGTGCGGGCCGCCAAGGCGGCGGGGATGCGGGCGATCGCGTTTCCGACGGCGACCACCGCGGGGATGGATTTCGGGGTGGCGGATTGGGTGGTGGGGCACACGAGAGAGATCAGAGAGTTGTTGAATGTTAACTGAAGCGCGATGGGAGAGATGAGAAGAATGGGACAGAATGGCGACATTGTCAGGAGCCTTTACGCAGCGTTCGCGAGGGGCGACGTGGCGGCGGTGCTGGGTGCGTTCGACGCCAACATCCAGTGGAGAGAGGCGGAGAGTGTCCGTTACGCGGACCGCAATCCCTACCGGGATCCGATGGCGGTGGCCGAGGGAGTTTTCATGCGCATCATGGCCGATGTGGACAATTTCACTGTCACGCCGGAGCAGTTTCTGGAGGGTGGCGATGGCGTCCTCGCTGAGGGACGTTACCGCGGCAAAGTGAAGGCGACCGGTAAGCCGATCGATGCGCAGTTTGCGCATGTGTGGCGTTTGCGCGACGGGAAAATTGTCGGGTTTCAGCAGTACACGGATACGAGGCAGTGGGCGGAGGCGCTGGGGGGGTAGAGGGGCGAAGACTCTGACCTACACTTTGGCGGTGGCACGCGCGTTCCGTCGCAGAACGGTAAGTTTGGGCGAGGCGGGCCCTGTTGCGCCCACGCTATTGCGGGCTGCCAGAGGCCGCCAGGGGAACGACGCTCTGAGAGTGATTGCGATATGTAGGCCAAGTCGGTTCATAGAACTCGGACTGATCACCCCACGAAGTCCAGCCGCGTCGCGTGCCCCTGGCAAATAACTCGAGATAAGGGCCTGGAGAGCAGGCCTCGATGATATCATAAAGCTCATCAGGCTTCCGTGAGTGCTCGCGCTTCTGGCTCCGGATGATGTTCACCTGGCTCCTGCCAGGGGATAGCGTCCGAGCGTTCACACCGCGGACCCCGAAGAGGACCATCTCTGTGACGTTTCTGAAGTAGAAACCGACACCACGGCCATCTGGCCCTCCATCCTTTCGGACTTTGTGCCAGATGAGATTCGTCTTGTAAGTGAATCCCCAACTCTGCAATACGTCGAGTCCCTCAGCAAGGAGTGCATTAGGAATCCACAGATAAAGATGCGCCGTCTCTGAGGCGACTTGCGCTACAGGCAACGCTGCAATCTCGCTCAATGTCAAAGTCCCATACCGAGAAAGTCGCCGATGCTCAGGAGCGATCTTCCCCGTCCGATTTTGAAACCTCCAAGGAGGGTCCGCGAGGATCGTTCTGAACTTGCCGCGTCTTATTGAACCAACCAATGAGTCAGCCGCGCTGGTCATCATGCCTCCCGAGACACACAGATAGACTTAAGCCGGCAGGCGGTCAATCATTTTCTGGAGTTGGTGTGGCCTCCACCCTATATTCCGGGGATGAAGTACAGGCCAGGGAGCTTCACCAAGAATTTCGCTTGGCACGGCCGGGGAATGAAGAAGCTCCACGAGGCAATCCGGGCCGGGTTCGGAAGCCTCCTACGACCTGTTCAACGGCAGGAGTGGCGGGACAATTCGGGGATCGGCGATTCGAATCTGGAATTGATTCCGGTCAATTTCTTCCTCCACAATACAGTCGCGGATGGCACAAACTTCATCACTGTAGACGAATTGGTCTTCCAAGCGATCTCCGCTGAACATGCTCGCTCGTTCGACCTCCTAGCACTCTTCGCTTTCCATCTCAGTAAAGTGGGAGTCCGAGACGGATATAACGTCGGAGAACAGAATCCTGCCGGTTGGGCGAACGAGTTCGTTCGCAAGCAGTTGTGGCAGAATGGAGGCTGGACCATAGCTGAGCTTGACCCAATCAGGATGGATTCGTTCCTGAAAAGTCGGCTTGAGGCCGTGCACGAGGTACAAGTCAAATGCAGGGCAAATTACCGGCACTTGTTCGAGCTTTGCGGCCTGACGAGAGGCCCGGGAGAGTTGATTAACACCAACCCCCAGCACTGGTCCGGGGCCGCCGTCTTCTTGACTTGGGATAGGGTCCTAGCTGACAACGGCAAATTGGATGCTCCTATCCCCCAGCTGCTCGAGCTACTTGAATCCTTGGAGATTCACAAGTTGATTGGCATTGACCAGTCACTCCTTCTGCAAGACGCAGGTGCGTTCGCGGAAATGTACGTTGACGCCGGATGCCTAATGCGATTCTCGCCTCCGGGTGCACAGGGGGCCCGAAAGCGACGTGTTAGACAAGGGAATCTACCTTATATCAACCTGAACGCGATCAGGCAAGCGACAACTGACGCCGTTGTAGTAAGGCAGCTCCGACAGTTTAATGCCCTGCAGCGTAACCGTGCCAGCGCAACTGCCCTGAAGGCACTCTACGAGAACCGGTGCGTGTTCTGCGATATGCGACTGCAGGTGGGGACTGATCCGACAGAGTATTACTCTCAAGCAGCCCATATCAAACCCCTCGGGAAACCGCACGATGGGCCAGACAAACTTGGTAATATGCTTATCCTCTGTCCGAACCATCACCTTCAATTCGATCGGGGGCTACTTCGAATTGAAATCCGGTCCGGCGGGTTTTATATTGCGTCGCGAGTCGACTCCGATCCTCTCAATGGGAAGCCAATTCACTTACACCCTGAGCACGCGCTCGACGCCGATTGTGTACGGTGGCACTTCGAGTGGTTCGATTACAACGAATAGGATACGTGCCCTCACTGAAGAGCACCGACAAAGAGAATAGGGTCGCTCAATAAGCTGCCTGGATTCAAATCCAAGACGCACCTGTCCGAGTGCCGCTGATCTCAAAGTAAACGGTATGTAATCCCCAATGACAGCGTCTGCTTGAACTGACCGGCCTTGCGGATGGCCGCTTGGACATCGCCGGGGTTGGTGAGTTCGCCGGAGTCGTTGACTTGCGGCGGTACGCTGTTGTCGTACTTGTCGTAGAGCCAGCGCAGGTAGAGATTCACCGAGAGCAATTTGGTGATCTGCGTGGTGAAGATGTTCTCCCAGTCGGCGTCGATGGCGAGCGTGTAGTCGGCGACATTGGGATCCACGTCCAGTGCCGTCAGATCGTCGGCGCTGATGCCGTCGATGTTGTCCTTGCCGGAATAGTAGAGCGGCTTGTAGAGGATCAGTTTCGATGACCAGGTGACCCGCTTGGTCAGGATCTTCGCCTTGTATTCGGTGACCGACTCGATGCCGCCGTCATTGGTGCTCTTGGAGACGGTGCTCTTGTCGGGTGCGTCATTGACGAAGAGCTTGCGGCTGGTCTGCCGCAGGGTGAAACCAAGACGCGAGAGGAGCGAGCGCTCCTCGGTGTCAAAGAACTGCCTGGCCAGACCGGCGGACTCCGAGAACTTTTTCGGGTTGAGCGAGAGGTTGCGTCCGGCCGGGTCGCTGGCATCCTGGAATTGGCTTTCGAAGCGTCCGGATACGAATGGGTCCACCACCCAACCGCGGGTGAGGCGCATGATGGTTTCGAAGTCGACCAAGTCGGTGGATTTTTCCGGGCGCTGCCAGAAGCGCCGCCCCTCGCTGTCGGCCTTTTGCTGGTGGGTCTGGCCGTAGGCGAGTTTGAGTGTGTTGTTCCAGTGCAGCGATGGTCTGATCTGGTTTTCCAATCCGGCATTCAGGATCGCGGTCCACACGACCGAGCCCTTGTCGCCGCCTTTCCAGTTGTCGGAGAATGTGCTTTGGGTCAGGGTCGCGCCGGTTTCGATGGTCGGGTACCAATGGCCGGGTTCGAGGATTCGTTTTTGGTCTTCGGCGAGGGTCGGGGCGGCGCAGAGAAAGAGACCTGACAGGATCAGAGTGGACCAAGTGGACACAGTGGACTTCATTGATGGGCTCCATTAGAAGCCGCCGAGGCGTGCGCCGGCGAGCATGTGGTAGTGCAGGTGGAATACAATCTGGCCGGATGCTGGGCCGTTGTTGACAACGAGACGGAAACCATGATGCGACAGCCCGATTTGCGCGGCGACACTCTTGATCTCCTGTCCGAGAATCGCGAGGACCGAGTCCGGAGTTTCGAGGAATGTCGGGTAGTGCGCCCTGGGGCAGATCAGGACATGGGTTGCCGCTTTCGGGTGGATGTCATCGAACGCAAAGACGTGCTCGGATTCATAGCGGACACGCGCGGGTTTCTGTCCGGCGATGATCTGGCAGAAGATGCATCCCGGATCGAAGGGATGATTGCTGTTCATAGGTCGCCGAGTTCCCGCAGGATGAGTGTGAGGGCGGCAATGGCGGCGGTTTCGGCGCGCAATCGCCTTGCGCCGAGGGTGAAGGGCAGGGCGCCCGCGCCGGTGATGGCGCGGCGTTCGTCGACGGTGAAGCCGGACTCGGGGCCGACAATGACGAGGGCGCGCGTGATGCGCTGAGCGGTCTGGCCGGCGAGGTCGAGGCGTTCGCCGTCGGGATCGGCGACGAGCGCGTATTGGTGATCCTCGATTAAGGGCGCGATGGCCGAGACATCGGTGATCTCATCCACCTGCGGACGCAGGGACCGCAGCGACTGCTTCATCGCCCCAAGCACGAGGCGGCGCCAGCGCTCGGCGCGCCGTTCGGAGGCCTGTTCGCCGCCGATTCCGGAGGGCGACTGCGCGGCCCTAAGCGGGACGATGCGCGAAACGCCGAGCTCGACCGCCTTTTCCACCACCCAGTCGAAGTTTGCCGGTTTGCCGACGCCGACCGCCAGAGTGATGTGGACGAGCGGTTCGCCGAGTTGGCGATGCGCGCGGATCACGGTCGCGGTGACCTCGCGCGAGTTGGCGGTGGCGATTTCGCAATCGTAGGCATTGCCGGCGCCGTCGCAGACGGTGATCATCTCCCCCGCACCGAGACGGCACACGCTGACCGCATGACGCGCTTCGGTTCCGGTCAGACGGAGTGACTTGCCTTCGATCTGGTCCGGCGGCGCCCAGAAGAAGCCCGGCGCACCGGAACGTTTCTGGCGTTCACGGTAGGTCACAGGCGGAAATCAGTGGGATTGCAGAGCGCGGAGCAATTCAAATCGGGGGGTGTGGCGAATGCAGGATTGGAGTGCGGTTTGAGGGTCAAAAGCTCCTCACCCCCCCGCTTCGCGGGATCTGCGACCCGCCCTCTCCTGGCGATAAAGCCGCCAGGAGAGGGAGCTTTTCCTCCCTCTCCTGGAGCTTTTCTCCCTCTCCTGAGTTGCGGCTTTTTGCAACTCAGGAGAGGGCCGGGGTGAGGTGCCCTTGCGTTGAGACACGAAGACGGGGCGGACCTCACCGGGCCTTCACTGTGACTGGACTTGCTCTTAGGGGGTGGGCGCTGCCCACCTTCATGATTCACGGGCGCCCGGGTGGTGGGCTGAGCCCACCCTACATTCATCCTGGCACGGTGGCGGGCGCGAGCACCCACCCCTACGAGAAGTGGCTTCTGAGCTTGTCGAAGAAGGAGCGGTCGGCCTTGGGCGGCTGACCATGCTGGAGGGTGCCGAACTTTCGCAGGAGTTCTTTCTCTTCGCTGGAAAGGTCGGTCGGGGTCCAGACGATCACGCGGACAAGCTGGTCGCCGGCGCCGAAGCCGCGCAGGTGCGTGATCCCCTTGCCGCGGATGCGGAGCATTTTGCCCGACTGGGTGCCAGAGGGAACCTTCAGTTTGACCGGGCCATCGAGCGTTGGGACAACCACGGAATCGCCGAGCGCGGCCTGCGAAAAACTGACCGGCAGGTTGTAAAGGATGTCGTCACCGTGGCGTTCGAAATCCTCATGAGGGATTTCCTCGATCAGCACGATCGCATCGCCGGCGGGGCCGCCATGCGGGCCGGCATGACCGGCATTGGGCACGGTCAGGTAGTTGCCCGATGTCACGCCGGCGGGAATCTTGACGTTGATCGTCGAGGAACCTTCGATGCGGCCATCCCCGCCGCAGTTGGGGCATGGCTTTTCGATCACCTGCCCGGAGCCGTGGCAGCGCGGACAGGTTGAGATGTTGACGAATTGGCCGAAGATCGAACGGGTCACCTGGCGGACCTCGCCCGCGCCGGCGCACTGGATGCACGTGGTCTTGCCGCTGCCCTTCGCCGCGCCGGAGCCATCGCATTGGTCGCAGCGCACACGGTGCTTGATGCGGATGGTTTTCTCGACACCCTTGGCGATCTCTTCGAGCGTGAGTTTCAGCCGCACGCGCAAGTCGGCGCCAACCGTTGGGCCGGACTGACCGCGGCGTCCGCCGCCGACACCGAAGAGTTCGTCGAAGATACCGCCGCCCGCACCGCCGCCGCCGAAGTCGCGCATGAAGGCGCGCAATGCATCGGACAGATCGAAACCATAGGCGCCGCCGGAGAAACCACCGGGACCCGCACCCGCGCCGCTTAATCCCTGGTGCCCGAATTGGTCGTAGACTTTGCGCTTCTCGGGGTCCTTCAGGATTTCGTACGCCTCGGTCGCTTCCTTGAAATTCTCTTCGGCGGTCTTATCCCCCGGGTTTTTATCCGGGTGGAATTTGACCGCGAGTTTGCGGTACGCCTTCTTGATCGTGTCGGCGTCGGCGTCCCGGTCGATCCCGAGAACCTCGTAGTAGTCGCGTTTATCCACGTTGGCGGGCATGATGCTCTGGCTGGTGACCGGTGTGAAATTGCCTGCGCCATACCAATGCAGGGGCGGGTCTCAGACCCGCCCCTACACGTGGCAGGCGATCATCGGGTTGCCGGTTATTTCTTGTCCTTGTCGTCGACGACTTCGTATTCGGCGTCGACCGCCTGGCCGTCGCCCTGTCCCTCGCCGGAGGGAGCGCCCTGCTGTGCCGTTGACTGCTGTTGCTGCGCGGCGCCGGCTGAGGCGGCCTGCTGCTTGTACATCTCCTCGGCGAGTTTGTGCGAGGACTTCATCAGCTCCTCGACCGCATCATCGATGGCCTTGGCATCGCTGCCTTCCTGCACCGACTTCACTTTCGCAATCGCCGCTTCGATCTTCGACTTGTCGTCGGAGGAGACCTTGTCGCCGAAGTCCTTGAGCGTCTTCTCGGTCGTGTAGACCATCTGGTCGGCCTTGTTGCGCGCTTCGATTAAGACCTTCTTCTTCTTGTCCTCCTCGGCGTGCGACTCGGCGTCTTTCACCATCTTCTGGATTTCCGATTCGGAGAGGCCGCTTGATGATTCGATGCGGATCTTCTGCTCCTTGCCGGTCGCCATGTCCTTGGCCGAGACATGCACGATGCCATTGGCATCGATGTCGAACGACACCTCGACTTGCGGCACGCCGCGCGGGGCGGGCGGGATACCCACCAGGTCGAAACGTCCGAGGGTTCGGTTATCGAGCGCCATCTCGCGCTCGCCCTGCAGGACATGGATCGAGACCGCGGTCTGGTTGTCCGACGCGGTCGAGAAGACTTGCGATTTCTTGGTCGGGATGGTGGTGTTGCGTTCGATGAGGCGGGTCATCACGCCGCCCAGGGTTTCGATGCCCAAGGACAGCGGGGTGACATCCAGAAGCAGAACATCCTTCACATCGCCGGTGAGCACGCCGCCCTGGATGGCGGCGCCGATGGCGACGACCTCGTCGGGATTGACTCCCTTGTGCGGGTCCTTGCCGAACAGCTCCTTGACGATCTGCTGGACTTTGGGCATGCGTGTCATGCCGCCGACGAGGACCACTTCGTCGATGTCCGAGGCGGAGAGACCAGCGTCCTTGATGGCGCGGCGGCAGGGTTCCAGTGTACGCTGCAACAGGTCTTCCACCAGCGACTCGTACTTGGCGCGGGTGAGCGTCAGGTCCAGATGCTTCGGCCCGGACTGATCGGCGGTAACGAACGGCAGATTGATGGAGGTCTGCATGGTAGTGGACAGCTCCATCTTGGCTTTCTCTGCCGCCTCTTTCAGACGCTGGAGGGCCATGCGGTCCTTGCGCAGGTCGATGCCCTGTGATTTGCGGAACTCGTCGGCCATCCAGTCGATGATGCGCTGATCGAAATCGTCGCCGCCGAGATGAGTGTCGCCGTTGGTCGAACGGACCTCAAAGACGCCATCGCCCAACTCGAGAATCGAGATGTCGAAGGTACCGCCGCCGAGATCATAGACCGCGATTTTCTCGTCTTTCTTCTTGTCCAAGCCATACGCCAGTGCCGCCGCGGTGGGCTCGTTGATGATGCGCAGGACCTCGAGCCCGGCGATCTTGCCGGCGTCCTTGGTCGCCTGACGCTGGGCATCGTTGAAGTAGGCCGGCACGGTGATGACGGCCTGCGTGATGGCCTGGCCGAGGTACTCCTCGGCGGTCTTCTTCATGGATTGCAGGACCATCGCCGAGATCTCCGGCGGGCTGGATTCCTTGCCGCCGGCTTCGATGCGGACATCGCCATTCGGACCTTCGATGACTTTATAAGGGACCAGCTTGCGTTCCTCGCCGACTTCCGAGAAACGGCGTCCCATGAACCGCTTGATCGAGAAAATGGTGTTTTCCGGATTGGTGATGGCCTGCCGTTTGGCGATCTGCCCCACGAGGCGTTCACCATCCTTGGTAAAGGCCACGACCGATGGCGTGGTGCGTCCCCCTTCGGGGTTCGGGATCACGGTGGGGTTGCCCCCTTCGATGACCGCGACGCACGAGTTGGTCGTGCCCAGATCGATGCCGATGACTTTTCCCATATTGATTCTTCTCCTTCTACTCGTTTTCCGACCCGCGTTGCGCGGATTCTTCCGGCGGCGCACCTTGTGAGACGATCACCTTGGCATGCCGCAGAATCTTGTCCCCCAGCCGGTATCCCGGCGTGACTTCCTGTATGACGATGCCTTCCGCGTGTTCGGCAGACGGCATCCGCAAGAGTGCATCGTGCGCGTTTGGATCGAACGGTTGACCGACCGAATCCATCTTTTCCAATCCGCGTTTGGCGAGCGCCTTCGACAACTGGTCGCGGATGAGCGCGACGCCCCTGGCGAAATCCTCCATCGATTCGCCCTTGTGATCGGCGTCCACGGCGCGCGCCAGGTTATCCAGCACCTCGGTTAGTTCGGCGATCAGGTCCCGTTCGGCGGTGCGGACCAGGTCGCCGAATTCGCGCGCGGTGCGTTTGCGGAAGTTGTCGAACTCGGCGGCCAGACGCAAATACCGATCCTGCCAGTCGGGGGCGGGCTCAGTGGAGGAAGTGGACTCAGTGGACGCAGTTGACTCGGTGGACTCTGCCGAGTCGGTTGGCCCTTCGGGTGCCGCGGCGCCGGCTTCAGAAGGCTCTGTCTGGTCGGGCTGTTCGGCCTCCTGTTTTTCTTTGTCTTTCACGGTCATGAGACTGCTTCTATCCCTCCATTTGCTCGGACAGGAGCCGGGCAATGTAATCGACAATTGAGACAATCCGCGCATATTCCATGCGCGTCGGGCCCATGATGCCGATGGTTCCTTGTACGCGTCCGGCCTGGTAGGTGGCGGAGACGACGGAACACCCTTCGGCGCCCTCGAGGCGTACCTCGCGTCCGATCGAGACAATCAGGCCCTCGCCCACGCCCTGGGTCTGGAGCATGCGCACGATCGGCTCGCGCTTTTCGATGACGCGCATGATTCCGCCCAACAGCTCGTGATCGGCGAATTCCGGCTGGGCGAAGAGATTCGCGGTGCCGTCGATGTGCAGCGCACCGGCCGTGTCCCTTTCCACCAGGTCCTCGGCGGCGTCGAAGAACAACTTCACGAGACGCGCGTCGGCGTTGGGTGCATCCTTCAGCCGCGAAGCCGCCGAGGTCTTGAGCACCCCGAGTGTCTGCCCGCAGAGTCGCTCGTTGAGCACGGCTTCTGTGTCTTGCATGGCATGGCTGTCGATCTCCGCGGTGACTTCGAGCAGCACGGTCCGCACCAATCCGGAGTGAATTCCCAACACGACGAGCATGCGGCGTTCGGCGACACGCACCAGTTCAATGCGCGAGATGACGCCCTGCTCGAAGCGCGGGGTCAGGGTGACGCCGATTTGCGAGGTCACCGATGCGAGGACATGCGCTGTCTGCTGCAGAATATCATCGATCGCGTGCTTGTGCTTGATGGCGAGTTCCTCGCGCAGCCGGCGTTGTAGGGCCTCGGGGATGGCCTGCGATTCGATCAGCTTGTCCACGTACATGCGGTAGCCATCATCGGTCGGGACACGCCCCGCGGAGGTGTGCGGCTGGCGGATCAGGCCCATCTCCTCCAGGTCTTGCATGGTGTTGCGAATGGTCGCCGGTGAGAGGCCGAGCGGATACCGGTTGGCCAACACGCGTGAGCCGACCGGCTCTGCGGTCGTCACATAG
>JBFMFQ010000127.1:0-10613 GCA_040752075.1 Candidatus Zixiibacteriota bacterium
GGGGGGAGGTCTCCTTGGTTCGAATCGGCCCACCCCACGGGGCTTGGAGGCGGACAGATTGAGGTGGGGGGGGCGAGGGCATCACGATTCGCGTGTCAGCGAATCGCCTCCGCGACCTTCGCCTTGATCCAACCCACTGCATCGGTCATGGGGACTAGTTCCGCTTCCGGGGCGGTTCGGCGCTTGATCTCGTACTGGCCGGCGGCGAGCCCCTTGGAGCCGATGGTGATGCGCCAGGGGAGACCGATTAGATCGGCGTCGGCGAATTTCACGCCGGGGCGTTCATCGCGGTCGTCATAGAGGACCTCGATGCCCGCCTGCTGCAACTGGTCGTAGAGGGCGTTGGCCGCATTGACGATTGCGGCGTCTTTGACATTCACGCTCACCAGGTGCACGTGGAGGGGCGCAATCGGCGCGGGCCAGGCGATGCCGCGGTCATCGTGGAAGCGCTCGACGGCGGCCTGGGCGGTGCGGGTGATACCGATGCCATAGGAGCCCATGATCATCGGCTTGCTGTTGCCTTCGGCATCGAGGTAGGTCGCGCCGAGGGAGGCCGAGTATTTCGTTCCGAGTTTGAATGTGTTGCCGACCTCGATGCCGCGCCGTTCGACGAGCGGTTCGCGACGGCATCGCGGGCACCACTCGCCGGCTTCGGCCGAGCGAATGAGCGCGGTCTTGTCAATCCGGAAGTCGCTCAGATTGACATCGACCAGGTGCTTGTCGGCGGCATTGGCGCCGACGACGAAATTCACCAGCTCGGCAATCTCTTCGTCCGCGATGATGGTGATGCCGGACTTAAGGCCGACCGGACCCGCGAAGCCGACCGGGGCATTGGTCGCATTGGCGACACTATCGGCATCGAGCATTTCGACCATCGGGACAGAGCACGCATTGGAGAGTTTCACCTCGTTGATCTGGCGGTCGCCTCGGATCAGGGCCGCCACGACCTTCTCCCCGGCTTTGTACATCAGGGTCTTCACCAGTTTGCGTGCCGGGACTTCGAGGAACGCGGTGACTTCCTCGATGGTCTTCTTGTCGGGTGTCTCGACGATCCGGAATTTGCGTTTTTCCTCGTGATTTTCTTTAGGGCCGGCCTTGGCGATTGATTCGGCGCGTTCGAGATTGGCGCCATAGCCGCACTCGGGGCAGGAGAGAATCGTTGCCTCGCCCCCTTCGGTGTTGACGATCACCATGAATTCATGCGCGAACTTGCCGCCCATCGCGCCGGTGTCGGACTCCACCATCACGGTTTCGAGGCCGCAGCGGTCGAACGCCGCGACATAGGCATCGACCATTTTCTTGTAGGAGACATCCAACCCGGCCTCATCGGCATCGAACGAGTAGGCGTCCTTCATCAGGAATTCGCGTCCGCGCATGAGGCCGAAGCGCGGGCGGATTTCGTCGCGGAATTTCACCTGGATCTGGTAGAGATTGAGCGGCAGGTCGCGGTAGGAGCGCACTTCGCCGCGCACCAGATCGGTCACGATCTCTTCGTGGGTCGGGCCGAGGACCATGCGGCGGCGGTGACGGTCTTCGAGGCGCATGAGTTCGGGGCCGATGTCGAAGTACCGTCCGGTTTTCTCCCAGACCTCGGCCGGCGCGAGCACCGGCATGGTGATTTCGAGCGCGCCGGTGCGGTCCATCTCCTCGCGCACGATCTGCGAGATCTTGTGGATGACCCGCTGCATGAGCGGCAGGTAAATGTAGACCCCGGCGGTCAATTTGCGGATGTATCCGCCCCGTACGAGCAGTTTGTGGCTGATGAGCTCCGCCTCGGCGGGGTCTTCCCGCAGGGTCGGTATGAATGTCTGCGACATGCGCATGGTGTGGTGTCCTCGTCTGGCCCGGCGGGTTGGGATAGGGACAGCCGGGAAACCGAGAGTATAACGGACCGGCGGCTGATGGCCAAGCATTTGTAGTATAGGCTCTTGTGGCCGTCGGCGAAGAGGCGATCCGCACTGAAGCCACGATCGGAGACTGCCTCCCCCTAAATGTCATTCCGGCGAAAGCCGGAATCCACTTGGTCGTTTGACGAACCTGAAAAGCAAAATGGATTCCCGCTTTCGCGGGAATGACATTGCGTTGGAGCGGCGTGGGTGGGAGTTTGCGGATAACAGAATTTAACAATTCTTGCTATTCTGCGTATAACGGGCATGAACATATCGCTGACCAAAGAGCAGGAGAAGTTCGTCCAGAAGAAGGTGGCGTCGGGGCAGTATGCCACCGCCAGCGAGGTCATCCGTGAGGGGCTGCGGCTTTTGGCCGATCAGGACAAACTCCGTCAGATGCGCATTGAGGAACTGCGGCGGGAGATCGCCAGGGGGATGGCGGACGCGGAGGCGGGGCGGTTTGTGGATGGACCGACGTTCATGCGGCAGTTGAAAGCCGATCTGCTGAAGAGGAAGCGATAGCGGGTGGCGCGCTTTGTTATCGTCGAGTCAGCGCAATCGGATCTCCGCGAGACGATTGCGCGGCTTGCGGAGAACCCCGGACTGGGTCACCTCCGGCAGGACCTGACCACACAACCCTACCGATTCTGGCCCGTCGATGCCTATCTGATCGTGTACTTGGTGGAGACTGACCAGATTAGTATTCTTCGGGTCCTGCACGGCTTTCGCGACATTCCCGAGGTTCTGGCGGAAGAGGAATAAACCACAACCCCGGAAGGTGACGCGTCTTCCGGGGTGATGTCCCCCTATGAGTGTCCCGTGCCATGACTGGGTGCGGGACGGGTGAGGCGAGCGGGTCACACGATCAAATTGCGCAGGGTTGAGTCGGCCCCGGTCCGCCAAAGAATACGTGGTCAATCATGAGAGCCAAGTCGACCGCGTCCGCAACCCCGTCTGCGTTGAAGTCGGCGCGCGTGGCGGAACAATCTGGATCCTGGTGATCAAGACCTCCGAAATAGACAATATCGATCAGATTCGCGAGATCCACCGCATCGAGGAAAGAGCTGCCGTCCATGTCTGCTTGGAAGGTGCAATCACATCGAATTAGCACAATCTCGCACAACCAGGACATGCTATTATCGCCATGTGCGTCATCGTTGCACGCCAAGTACAGTTCGCCGCCTTGTGCAACAGTACCGTCAAAGTCATCGCCGACGACAAATGCCTCTCCGGCGGTGCCGATTCGGCCCACGAGTGCGTAACGGTTGCCCAGATGCGGGACCAGGTAATCCGGGCCCGGGTCGGGAAGCGAATTACAGACTCCGCCTGGTGAATACGGACACGCACATCCACTTGGGGCCCAACCAAGATCTCCAGAAGAAACGGCAATGCACCCGGACGAAGTTATTTGGAGCACGTCGCCAGACACCACTAATACACCCGTCGCCTGCCATAGCTGATTCCCTTGGACAGCAAACTCGACCGCGGCCGCCGGTGAGACAAGGGCCAGGACAATCGCAAGTGCGGCTAAGCTCGTCTGACTGCGCCATGAGTCGGTGTTCACTGGACGGTACATGCTTCCTCCTGCGTAAGGTTACCGGTTGGACAGAGCGGAGCGCCTCACTCTCCATGCTCCTCTCCCCTCCACCAGTAGGCACAAGTCTTCCATTGTGTCGAAAGTGCAGGGCTATCCATGGTCGGTGACTCGAATACCGCACTGAAATGGCTAATAGAACCGGGCTGGCCCTCGCGGTTCGGAATGACTTCGAGCCAAGGACTTCTTACAGAGTGTGGTCTGGTGGCCAAGTTTGGACGGAATCGAGTACGGATGTCGCAACCGCGGTCAGAGGTAGGGGGCGCACCATCCCATCATCGACAAGTTGTTGTCTGCGTCGGATAAAACCGTCACTCAGGTCGACTTGGAATGGGCGAAATCGATGGTCCATCCTGTAGAAGATATGGTTCTCTCCTCCTTCAAGAACCCCAATTCGCAAAGTCCCATCTGCAAGAACTTCTAGGGAGCGCGCAGTGTTGTAAAGTGTGTTAAGGTCGATCTGTCCCACATCAGTCTTGGGAAACAAGACATATTGGAAACCTGCCGGTTCATTCGAGAACTCCTGACTACATCTGCCTTCTGTGATCTGCGGAGATAAACCGTGGGCCCGCTCGGGATCAATTCTGACTGCGGCAGCGCACTGCGCCGAGTTGTTCACACCCAGGAATACGAGCCGTTGTTCGCCTGAGTCATGGATCACAAAGGGTTCACCCAGAATTCCGCGGTGAACAAACCACCCACGGACTGCCCCCGCGGCGTCAAAAAAGCGCAGGTGGTTTCGTGCCGGGAATTGCTGTGTGACAGA
Source organism: Candidatus Zixiibacteriota bacterium (assembly GCA_040752075.1). Taxonomy (GTDB): domain Bacteria; phylum Zixibacteria; class MSB-5A5; order WJJR01; family WJJR01; genus JBFMFQ01. Next base: position 4,250 of record JBFMFQ010000127.1, read on the forward strand.
CGTGATGATCAGGGAGCCGGCCGAGTTTGCGGCGTTGGTGCAATAGGTACCATCGAGGATAACCCCGGTTAACGCGGAATCTGGAGCAAGGATCTCGCAACAAGAGCGCGTGAAGAGAGTGTCAAGTTGGCGCCCGAATAATCCAAACCTCGGAGCGGCGAAAACGAACACAATCGGTGGCTCGTTTGCACGCACATCACTGAAGGCTGGAATGAAGCAAATCTCCGATCGATGATCGCCGTCCAAGTCAAAGATACTGTAACGCCGACGATTAGCAGATCTCTGTGCATCCATCTCATGCAACTCGGTGTCAAGTTGGCGCGTGTCAAAACCGTACCTTCCCACGATCTGCCCTTGCGCGTTGAGCGCCAACAGTTCGGATAGGTGTACCTTGATTGTTGCCGGCTCCCAATCAAAGAACAACCACATTTGAGGACTGACAATTGATGCGAGCAGATAAAGGAGCACCACCAACACCACCACCTGCACCTTCACGCTCCTCCCCCACCGTGCCGCCTTCCTTGCCGCGAATTCGCCGAGGCAGACTTTTTCGGTGCGGAGGATGTTGTGGTCGGCGATGAGGTCGTGGGGGGATTCGATGCCGATCAGGTGGAGGCGGCGGCGCGGGTGTCTTGTGCGCAAGTGGGCGAGTTCGGATTCGGCGGGGCGGCGGCTGGCCTCGGGGATCACGAGGTGGGTGATCGGGCTGTGGAAGGCACGGGCGATCTTCGCGCGCAGAGTCGCGGGTGAGACCGGGGTGATGGAGCCATCGCCGGCGATGCCGCCGGTGAAGGCGACGCTGCTGCCGATCAGGCGGCGTTCGCGGTGGATGTCGGCGGCCCACCAGTTGGCGTAGGCGAGGGCGAAGGCCGCGAGGCCGATCGAGTCGCCGGTGTGGGATTCGGCGGTGCTGGGGCCGAGGGTGAGGCGGGCGTGGAAGCGCGGGCCGCGAAGAGCAACAGCAGGTCCTTCGTCGCTTCGCTCCTCAGGATGACGGATCCGCAGTTCGGGCTGTAATCGCGATGGGTCCCCGCGATGGCGAAGGGTTCTTCGGAGGGCGGCGAGGGCGTTGTAGATGGCGCCGAAGTGGGGATCGTCGGGGGCGCGGACCTGGTGGTGGACCGTGACTTCGTCGGAGGCATCGGCGCGTTTGATCTGCTCGACCGTGCCCGCGAGTGCGCGCAGACGACCGCGGACCGGGTGACCGTTTGGGTCGTATTCGACGACCAGGCATTGCGCCTGATTGATCTCGCCGGACTCGCGCTTGGCGCTCCAATCCGAGTCGAATTCGCGGAACCAACGGGCGGACATCGGATGATTCGCTTCGGCCCATTCGGCGAGCATAGATGGCAGATCTGTCGCGTTGGCCGTTTCGGGGAGTTCGGGAATGGATAATTGCCCCACCGTGCTTTCGTCGATGAGTCCGGCGTGTTTCAGCGCGGTCAGCGCGGAATCCGCATCGCCGACATAGAGGTGTTTGCGTGCGGCAGCCTGCCAGTAGTGGGCGAATCGGGATGGAACGGCAGATCCGGGCAGAATCGCCACGGGTGGCTCGGCCCCGGAAACGGGATCTTCGACAGGCGCCTCGCGCTCCCTGGACTTGAGGCGGTGCGATGCCACCATGTCAAGGAAACGGGCGATCTCTTCGATCTCTGCGGGGCGGAGATCCTCGACATCCGGGGGGTCCTGCAAGTCCAGCAGTGGCGGCCAGTCTTCCGCGATGAAAGAGGACAGCACCGGATCGGCCAGGGAGCCGGCGAAGGGTGTCCAGAAGCGCGCCGCCGCCAGGAGGCGAGTGTCGGCAAATGCGATGTCGGCGGAATCCGCACGGTAGGTGTTGTACGCGCGGGTGAAGGCGAGGGGGGAGATGGGGGTCGGGTGCGTCATGGCGGGTTGTGTTTCTGTTCCGCGCGGGCGGCTCGGCAGGAGCCTCGCCCTCCCGGTGGCTCGTTTACGGCATGGCGAAGATGCGGATGTTGATCCAGTGCTCGGGCGAGAGCCCGCGCACGAGGGTCGGGTCGGACGCGGTCGACTCGATGACGTGCGCGGCGGCGTTCTTCTGGCTGATCACGAGGCGAACCCGTTCGAGGTTCTTATGACCCTCGATTCGCACAAGACGGACGCGGAGATTCAACCCATCGGGTGTCTTGCTCAATGCGACCGCGATGCGGCTTTTGTCCTCGGTTTCGAGCTCGGTTTCGGCTCCCTCCCTGCCGGCGGCGACATCGGTCGTGAGCGGGTGCAGGAGAAAGGCGGCATCGGGCAGCCGGACATGCCACTTGAGGCCGGCGGGGTCGGGCAACTGCCCGCCCGGGATCACGACACGCCCATCGGCATCGGTCACGAACTCCAGAGAGGGTTCCTCTATCTGAAGAAGAACATTGTCCGGCCGGATTTCGCCGCTGCCCAAGAGGTGGAGAATGTCGCATGTGCTGGCGGGGTCGTGCATCACCCGCAGGACCAGTTCGGGGTCCTCGGAGTAGAGGGTCGCGCGATGCTGAAGCCCGGCGAGGGGCGCGGGCTGGCCATCGGCGGCGAGACGGACAGGCTCCCGCGAGGTGTGGGGGGTCATCGGGTGGAGGGGGATGACCCGGATGCGAGGGATGGGAAGGGTGGGAGTAAGGGGAGGAATGGGAGGGATGAGTCGATCGAGGAAATTCATGGCGCGGGGCGGGATGCCTTCGGCGGCGGAGGCCACGGCGGCGGTATCCCAGTCGGCGAATTCGGCGACCCGCGTCTGGCAACGGGGGCACCCTTTGACGTGCGCTTCCAGTATGGACTGCGCCTGTCTGTTCCCCGGGAGTGCCCCCGCCAGGCGAATCAATTGTTCGTCAGATGGATGAATCATCCCCTGTCCCCTTGCGGCCCATCATGGTGGATAGGGCCGAACTCGGGCCGTTGTGGAGTGTTTTTGCAACTCATTCCGGTTCCATGCCTTCAGCGGCGAGCAATTCCCGCAGGCGCCCGAGGCAGCGTTTGACGATGGTCTCCCAACTGTGCTTGTGGACGCTTAGGTACGAGTCCCCGGCATCCTCGCCGAGTTGCTCCTTCAGGTAGCGCGGCAGAAGGTCATGCTCGCCATGGGCGATCAGGTCATCGACCAGCCGTGTGAGGGCTACGATGTACTTCCCCCGCATGGCATCATCGAACCCCTTCTTGAGCTCGAAGACCGCGAAATCGGACTGCATGACATCGTCGATCGCCCGCCCGGCGAGATGACGTGCTCGTTTTCGCACGTAATCCGCCTGTGGCGAGGATGTCTCCGGTGTCGTCGTTTGCGCGAGTTCATCGAGCGCCCGGCAGAAGACGCCGACCAGACGGTAGCGCGGGATGGCATTGCGCAGCCACTCCATGCCGTCGAGCGTCTCGAACACGCTCCGGCAGCGGTCGGGCATCTGGGAGTGTTTTGAGGAGGATTCCAGCACGATGGCGTGCAGTTCGCCATCGTCGATGACACGCGCCTCGTCGCGGGGACCGTTGTCGGCATGACGCCAGCGGATCATGACAGTGCCCGACTCCTCGAACGGCAGGTAGCCATCTCCCTCGGTGATTTCCCGTATCCGTCGCCGCAACCGTCCCTGCTCGGGGCGCCGTCCCCAAACCAGGTCGGTGAGTTCCTGGCGAACATGGCCGGCGATCAGTGCCTTGGCGAATGTGACAACGTCTTCATCGGAGGCCGCCGTGTGGCATCGGGGAGAGAGATAGTCTGTGATGATGTGGCAGGGACGGCCGGTGTCGGAGGCGAAAAGCGGCGCGAGAAGATCGATGGTCAGATCATCGATCGCCGTTTCGCTGCTGAAATCCTCGACGGGGAGGCGCCAGCCACGGGTCCGGAGGATGCGGATGTAGGATCGAGTGAAGTGGAAGGCCAGTTCGTAAAACACGCGCAGGTTACCGGCGGCATTGGGATCCCGCAGGAACTCACGAATGACACGTGCGAACGCGGCGTTGTCGAGCATCGGTGTTGTGTCACAGGCACGGGGCCTGGGATGTCGGGGGACGGCAACGGCCGTCCGTTGTTGGAACTTGGTACGGTCTTGAATATGTGAAACGGCGGGGTTGGAGGCAAGTGGGCGAACAACGGTGACGACTGAAGTCGTTACTACATGAGGGTGGACATGTTGAGGCGGGTTGGGGGCGCTTCGTAGTAACGGCTTTAGCCGTTGCCGGCGCCGGGAGCCAAGACTCGGGGCGGATATGGGCAGAGCGGTAACGACTGAAGTCGTTACTACGGAGGAACGTGTGCGCTGGGGCCGGGCGAGGGTGATCCTTGTAGTACCGGCTTTAGCCGTTAATTGCCCCGGGGGTCAGGGCTTCTTTCGCGCGGTGGATTTCGGAGTCTCTTTGGACTTCGGGCCCGAGTCGGAGTCGGACTTGGCTTTGGTTTCGACCGGTGCGGAAGCGGCGGCTTTCTGGGTTGCCGTCTGTACGGCCTCTCCCGATGACTCTTTTGTCTTCTCTTCGCCGGCTTCCCGCTTGGTGGCTACTTTGTCGGCAACACCGTCATTGTTGGCATCGCGAAATTGGTCGTACGAGGGTTTTGTTTCCTTTTTCGACTGCAGAACTTCGCGACGGAGTTTGTCGAGAAGGCTGCCGCCGGATTTCGGCTTGGCGGCGGGAGCGGCCACTGCCTTGGGCCGATCGCTCTCGGGAGCGCTTCCCGGCTGGGTTTGCGCGGTTGTGTCCCGGCGTTCGCTTTCCTTTTGGGCGGTCTGGCTGCCGGTCGATTTGGCGGTAATTGCCCAGGGGGTCTGCGTCATGGCGAGCAGGATCGCAGTAACCGCTATGGTCAGGAAGCGTTTCATCGTTCACCACCAGCCGACGTCCGTCCACATCATACATCGGTGTGGACGGAACGTCAAACAGTCATTGAGAGTGCCGTACTACCGGTCCCCTTTCGTCTTCTTCCCGCCGGATCCGCCCGCTTTCGCGGGGGATGCCTTTTCCTTTTTCGGCTTGGAGTCTTTGATCGAGCTTTCCTTCTTCGCCGAAGTCGATTTTCCATGACGGGAATCGTTGTCGTCGGAGCGATCGACCGCGGAAGCCAGATCGAGAACCAGCTTCTTGAAACCGCCGGAGGACTCCTTCTTGACAGAGGCGGCCGGTTTCTGGGTCACGGCCGGCTTCGTGTAGCTGCTTTCCCGGCGATCGTTATCGTCGTTGCGTTTCCCCTGCCTGCCGGCACGGTCGCTTCGGCGGTCGTCATCGCGGTCATCGGAGCGCTCGTCATCGCGGTCCTTGATGCGATAACCCCGGTCTTCATCGTCGCGGTCCTCCCAGCGGCTGTCGTCACGCCCCCTCTTCGAGGGTTTCTCGTAGCGGATGTCCCGGTCGCGGCCGCCCCGGTGGTCGCGGATGATGACCCGACCCTCCTTGACATCACGTTTGTAGACATCGACACCGCCGCGTCTCGCCGGCTTGACATACCCGCGATCGTGGACATCGACCCGGTTGTAGGCGTCGGTGCGGTAGCGGTATTCGCGTTTCGGGTAGTAGTGCACAGTCTGTTCGCGGACCAGGCGGCGTCCATCGTAACAGGTGATCACATGGCGGCCGTGACGGTGGTGGCGCGGAATCCAGAGGGGCGCGATACCGACATACACGCCATCGATGTAGATGCGTCCGCCGATCGGCCAGGCGATGTAGATCTCGCCGTAGAAAACATCCGGCCATGGGTCGAAGCCGACATGGACGTTGATGGGACGGTACCAGCGCGGCTGGACATAGAATGACGCGAGGTCGGTCGCGGTGTAGTCGTGGTAGCGGCCGGTGATCTTGCGGTTGATGATATCGATGTAGCCAAGACGGTCATGGCCGGCGCGGAAGTCGCGCAGGTCGCGGTCATAACTGACCGCACCGCCACGGCTGTTCGAGCGCATGTAGATTGGCCAGTCGGGCGGGTTGATCGGGAATTCGCTGGCGATGGCCTGTACATACTCGACACCCTCCGGTCCATCGACGGTCCATTCGTAGCCGTCCCAGTCGCGCGGGAAGGTCACGACCTCGCCGCCGCGCACGAAGTTGTCGTCCCAGGGATCATAAGGGAACAGGATGCGCATGTTGCCGCGTGTGTCGATGTTGTAGAGAATGAGGAAGCAATCGCGCGTGGCCTCGACATTCATGTAGATCGTTTCCCCCGGGAAGTATGAAGCGCCCTCTCCCCTGTCTGGCCAGATCCAGATCTGCAGGTCGCGTGGCTGCGGGTTGATCTGGATGCGCGCGTCGATCTGGACATCGGCAAACGCGGTGGATGTGATTGCGATAATCAGCAGCGCGGCGGTGATCAGCGCTGTGCGGGTTGTCTTGTAAGTGTTCATCGGTCGTCTCCTTTCCGGCGTTCTTCCCCCCTCACCCCTGCCCTCTC
>JBFMFQ010000128.1:0-10570 GCA_040752075.1 Candidatus Zixiibacteriota bacterium
CACACGATCACGCGCCGTCGCCGATCGCAGGGCGACGGCCTGCACACCGTAGGGGCGACCCATGGGTCGCCCTCGATTCCCGGAGACCCGACCATGACCCTCGACCAGATCAAACCACGATTCACCGACCTCTACATCAACGGCCAATGGACCGCCGCCGCCTCGGGCAAACGCATGACCGATGTCAGCCCGGTCAATGCCCAGCCCTTCTGCGATGTCGCCGAAGGCGATGCCGCCGACATCGACAAGGCGCTCGCCGCCGCCAATGCCGCTCTGCAGGGCGACTGGGGCAAGATGACCGGCGCGAAACGCGCGAAAATCCTTTGGCGCATGGCCGATGAACTCGAATCCCGCGCCGATCACATCGCCGCGCTCGAAACCGCCGACAACGGCAAGCCCATCTTCGAATCGAAGATCGATGTCGCGCAGACCGCGGGCGTCTTCCGCTACTTCGCCGGCTGGGCCGACAAGATCACCGGCCAGACCATCCCGGTCGACTGGGATGCCTTTGTCTACACCCTGCGCGAGCCGGTTGGCGTGGTCGGCGCGATCATCCCATGGAACTTCCCGCTCAACCTCGCCTCATGGAAGGTCGCCCCGGCGCTCGCCTGCGGCTGCACCGTGGTCCTCAAGCCGGCCGAACAGACCCCGCTGACCGCGCTCGAACTGGCCGACATGGGGGAGAAGGCCGGTCTGCCGCCCGGGGTCCTCAATGTCGTGCCCGGATATGGCCCAACCGCCGGACGCGCCCTCGTCGATCATCCCGGGGTGCACAAGATTTCGTTTACCGGGAGCACCGAAATCGGACGCGAGATCGGCCAGCGCGCCGCCGCGACCTTCAAACGGGTCACCCTCGAACTCGGCGGCAAGTCCCCCAATGTCGTGTTCGCCGATGCCGATTTGGACAGCGCGGTCCGTGGCGCGCTCAATGGCATCTTCTATGGCAAAGGCGAAGTTTGCGCCGCCGGCAGCCGCCTTCTGGTCCACCGGTCGGTCCACGACGCCCTCCTGGAGGGCGTCATCGCCAAAGCCGGACGGTTCGCCCCGGGCGATCCCTTCAACCCCAAAACCCGCATGGGCGCAATAGTTTCCGAGGCCCAGTTAAACCGTGTCTTGAAGTATATCGAAACTGGTAAGCGCGAAAATGCAGAGGTCGTCACCGGCGGCAAACGGGCTGATGCCATGCCCGGCTACTATGTCGAGCCGACCATTTTCGACAAAGTGAAAAACGACATGACCATCGCCCGCGAGGAGATCTTCGGCCCGGTCCTAAGCATCCTGACCTTCGACGACGACGACGAAGCCGCCCACATCGCCAACCAGACCAACTTTGGCCTTGCCGCCGCCCTATGGACCCGCGATATTACCCGCGCACATCGATTCGCAGCACGTGTCAAAGCAGGCACCGTGTGGATCAACACGATCAACCTCTACGATGCAGCCGCCCCCTTCGGCGGCTACAAGCACAGTGGCTTCGGCCGGGACTTGGGCGAAGCGGCGGTGGGGCAGTTCTCTGAGGTGAAGACGGTGTGGGTGGGGTAGGGGGGGCTGACAGTTGAATCATCCAATGGCACCTATGGGATGGAATAAGCACTTACGGTGCTTTCTGGCAGGGATGGAGTTCATTCTCACAGTTCTGGTCGCCGGGTGTGGCGGCTCCAGTAAGGGCACAGGCTCCAGTGATTGCAATACCAGGAGCCCATGGCCAGATTGGACCGTAGTCTCATGGACGAGCAGCATGTGGTCAGTACCGGACAGCAGCGTTACTCGGAGTGCAAACGAGGCAAAGTGGGTTGAGTACCGTTGGAAGGAAATGTGCACTTCTCCCAGCCGCCTCGTCGATGCAGGCCGAATCGAATTTTATAGCAAGGACAATTGTACTCCGTGGCAAATTGTTGACCAGTGGCATGACGATGATCCTTGCAACGACTAGAGCGGTGGGGTACCCGGCGCCGCAAGTAACTGAGCATGCGGTCCCACGGCCAATGATTACGATCGAGCCGAGCGAGGCAAGCCACCCGACTCGACGGGGATTGTTGGGTGAAGGGGCGAACTGAACTGGCTGGACCCCGCGCTGCACCCTATAGACGAATTGAGAGGAAGCGACACTTTGATCACGAAAGCAACAGCCGCCGGGACGCGGAGACCGCAAGGCGCGGGTTCGATCTGGGGCTTAAGCGGGGTCGTGATCGTTGTAGTTGTCGTGATAGGATATGCGTTGAAGTGGTGGAAGCCGTCGTTCTTTGACGACGCGCCGATGATCGCGGTCCTGATCGCAACGGCTGGCATTTTCCTGTTTCAGTTGCAAGCCTCGCAGCGTGAATTGGCTGATGCTGCGGAGGAACGGATCCGGAGACTCAAGCCGGCGCTGGTTGTTCACCTCGGGGGCGAAAAGAACAAGCTTGGGTATTCCAAGGAATGGACAGTAAAATTGGAGAATGTGGGCGAGGTCGATTGCGAGTGTAAGTTTGAAATCTTGACGGATGTTCCGATTAATGGTTCCTGGAAGGTGTTCGGTGCAACCAAGCCCTACGATGGCGGAACGACGCGGGAGATTGCGAAGGGCGGGTCGGTGATGCTGGACGACTTGAGATTCCCACGGGCTCTGGTTGCGAGACCGATCGGGGACGCGACCCCGGAAGATGCCAAGTGGTTTTGCGACAACCACCATCGAATCCATGGTGACCCACCCCGGCTGAGGATGTCAATCATGGCAAGGTCGGAAAAGTCCGACGACTTTGAGAAGATTTGTGAACAAGTCTGGCAAATGATCGGCAATCCGGTGCAATTGCGGAAGGTCCAATGATCTGTCGCAGATTATCGAGGGTGACTGAACTTGGATTGCTTCGATGAGTGCGAGAGTGATTGCTGGTCGGACTGGCTAGGGGAGGGTGTGAACGTGATCCCGCGATCAAGTGGTTGGATTCTGTTGGCGTTCCTGGCGCTCGGCTGCGGGCCCAGTGCGAAATTCTTCCCAATGAACGATCCTCCGGACTCTGTGCTTGCTGAGCGGATTGAGGTTTTCACCCAGTTCCCAGAGAGGGATTACGTCGAGATCGGGTTGATCAAAGTGAGGGCCCGGAGCAAGTCGGCATCATCACCGGAGAAGATGATGCAGGTCCTGAAGGACAGGGCACGAGCGGCTGGTGCAGATGCAATTGTGATCACTTCTCTGACGGGAGAAACGGTCGTAACCGGCGGTGTCAAGGACGGTACTGGTGGCGTCACTTCGAGTACAAAGGACGTAATTGTTGCTACCGCGATATCGTGGAAGTAGCGGGTGCTTGAACTGGGCCAGGGGCGTGTCGAGCGAATCGTGACTTCAGCCGATTTCAGTCCAGCGGTCAGGATCAGACCATGGAAATCGTCGTCATTTGGGTGCTTTTCGGGTTAGTCTCGGCCATTGTTGCCACGAGTAAAGGTAGAGGCGCCGGGTGCCCTGGGTGAGTGAACAGTGGCTGCAAGCGTTGCCGAGTGACCTGAGTGAGTGACGCTCGGTGGTGGGCTGCGCCGGGTGCAGGGGACAGCAAGTGATGAGTGACAACCTCGCCGCCGCCGGGTGCAGGGGGCAACAAGTGATGAGTGACAACCACGGGTGGCCCGGGCCTTGGTCCGGGTCTCAAAGCACCTCTCCCGGGAGTGATGTCTTGGTGCGCAGCGTGATCATTCCCTTTCCCCGCACGCCAGTCGCCAGCGCGAGGCGATGTGCTCTGAAACCCGGACGAACGTCCGGGCCACCCCAACCGGGGGTGCCGGGTGCAGGGGACAACAAGTGATGAGTGACAACCTCGGGTGGCCCGGACCTTGGCCCGGGTCTCAAAGCGAATTGGTATGGTCTGATTCGCCCGACTTTGGAGAAACGGTTGTGAAACGCCATAGAATGATGACAGCCAAAATGCCGGAGGAGCCGCGTCGGCGTACGGCGCCGTGCTCTGAGACCCGGACGAACGTCCGGGCCACCCCGGCTGCCGCAACCCGGCGTGCCCAGGGTCGAAGGCTGCCAACAGCGCAACGGGAGGGGAAGAGGCGGAGTTGGGGTATCACCTGGAAGCGGTCGTGTGTTCCAGTACTCGTGCTCGCGGCGGCCAACGCAACACCACTGAATCCGGTGAATGCGGAGCCCATGCGGGGCATAGATCGGATCGATACGGTGGACGTCGGACGTCACTTCGTCGTGAGGGGGACATTTGTCGTCTCAAATCCGCAAGGGAACTGGACCAAAGTCTACAACATGGAGCGCGCCGCAGAGCCGATGATCCCGGCGAGCACGTTTAAGATCCCGAACACAATCATCGCGCTCGAAACAGGGGTCGCGTCCGGCGCGGATTTCACCCTCCCCTTCGACTCAGTGGCGAGCCCGCCGCAGCCGTGGTGGCCGGAGAGTTGGCGGCGCAGCCACACCCTCCGCAGCGCCTTCCAGAATTCGGTCGTTTGGTTCTACCAGGAGCTCGCGCGCCGCATCGGCCCCCGGCGAATGGAAGAGTACCTTCGTCGGCTGGACTACGGCAATCAGAGCATCGGCGGCGGCATCGACCGCTTCTGGCTCGATGGGGACTTGCGCATCTCGGCCCTCCAGCAGGTGGACTTCCTCCGGCGCTTCTACTCCGGTGAGTTGCCAGTATCCGGGTCAACCGTCGACATCGTGAAGGACATTATGATCCTCGAGGATTCCGCTGGGCATCGCCTGAGCGGCAAGACCGGAACGGCATCGATCGAAGAGGACAATACGCTTGGCTGGTTTGTCGGGAGCATCGCGGTTGGCGACTCGGCTTATTACTTCGCGCTGAACTTCACGAGCTACAACCACGTCAAGTGGACTCCGCCACAGGCGTGGCGAGTCGAACTCGTGTGGGATATCCTGACCGACCTGCATGTCGTCCCCGCCAGAGTCGAAAAGCACCATCCCGAACCCGGCATTGACTCCATCCTGGCCGGAAATGATCGAGCAGCCCGGTTCCTGATCGATACCCTTGGCGATTCCTCTTTGATTGGCTACTCAAGTTTCGTGCTTGTGCGCTCGGGCCCGCTGGGAAAACACTCGTACGTGGTCGGCGATACGCCGGAATTCGCGGAAGGACTCGACTACTGGACATTCTGCCCGGACAGCTCAATGGCCGCCACCACCGGTCCTCCGGAACGAGGGGATCCGGACAACCAGATTTGCCTATGGAATCGTGGGGGAACCGGGAGTATCGAGATTCTCGAATCCTGCGGGACCCCATGCGTGTACCTTGGCGTCCACTGGCTCGACAACCACCGGCTCATATTTGCCTGGCGCCAGGAACGCTACGCTGTTGGCACAACGACGCATATGTTCGGACATCGAGCAATGATCACGGTCTACGATTTGGACAGAGACAGCGGCTTCACCTACCAATCGGCCCCAGTCCTCAGGCCAATGTACCGGTAGGATCCCGTGTTAACGCCGGTGCCCCACAGCCCTGCTGAGGGCAAGGTGGACATGGAAACTCGCAGCGCGCAACGACGTTTCCCACAGTAGAACTGTGGGGCACCCGTGCAGGAATCCAGAATGAAGAAGGAGAACCCGCATGCCCGGCAAAAGTCTCAAGACACTCGCCGATGAACTCTGGAACAACCAGGGCATCACACTCATTCCGCATTTCGATGACGGCATCGTGCCCGGCACCGTGCTCGCCCGGCAGAACTGGAACAACATCAGCCGCATCGGGCATATGAAAAGCGCGATCAAGCAGGACCTCCTGCCGCCGGTGGAAGGGCCGACACCCTGCCTCCTGCAGGACTTTCGCCAGACGCACCAGATGAACCTCTCCGGCGCTCTGGCATTGCTCCGCCCGGACGGAAACGTGTCCGGGGCATTGAAGTCGGTGCGGGATGCCGTGGCGTCGTTCGATTCGCCGGTGACCTACACGATGGACTTGCTCGGACTGGAAGACATCATCGAATCGCAGGATGCGTCCTTCTGGACCAAAGCGCTCGGGCAGCACCTCCGCGACAGCAAGACCCGGGTCGTCTTCCAGATCATCCGCGGCCGGATGTCGTTCGTCTTCCGAGGCGGCAAAGGAGTGGGGGTAGACCTCAAGGCCGGCCCGCTGGGCGACCTCGCTTCGGTCGGACTGGCCGCCGGGTGGCAATGGCGAAATGAAGCCACCCTCGAATCCAAACGCGAACTGGTCCTCGCGGTCGACTACGCATGGTACGACTGGGGCCGAAAGCGCTTCCGGCAGGACAAACGGTAAGGCATCCCATTGCTACCCTTAAACCTCCCGGCCCTATGACTCCAACGGAATAGGGTTTGTTGAGAAGGCGCACTGACTGGGGGTTCACCGGCTTGGGTTGGGATTGGTTCGCTTCGCTCGCAATGACGAGCAACTCCAAGTCATTGCGAGGAGCGCAGTCCCGCCAAGGGCGGGACGGAGCGACGAAGCAATCCCGTTCCGAGCCGTTTCGGTCACCCGAACGACGCAGGCTTTTCAACAAGCCCGATAGGGATGGAATAGACTCCATCCTCGCCGGTAATAGGAGTGAATGAACGGAGGAGGTGGCTATGCCCACACGTTCGCTAGCTTTGGCGCTGTCTCTGCTGACCGCGGGAGCCCTCTCCTGTGTCTCGCGCCGCCCCCTGGAACCTGTCCAAGTTGAAGTGGAGACTCCCCACGGTCCCTGGGCCGATGAGGAAGCGGAGAACCTCGCGTGGTTGATCTCGGGGAAGACATGGGCGCCGAGGGATGTCTACGAGCGAGTTCGGGCCGACCTGTCATACATACGCGACCGCTGGGCGGATTCGATCACCAACGACTACTACGGAAGACCCGGAAGTCAATGGGGCCGGGTGGTATTAATCTGCGAGCATCGTCCGCGGACGTACCCTGCAACATTGTGGATTGACGCGGAGTCCGAGACCAAGAGTCGCATAAAGGCGGGTACGTATCACGACTGGGACAGCCTGAATACGCTGTTTAAAGCAGGAATTACACCCGAGTCCGACGGGTACCCGGATGGCGCCACAATTGTTACGACCATCGAGCGGGTCAATCCGTACCGCTTGGCCGAGGCGTATGAACGACTCCCGGGGATGAATCGTGTCACGCCGAGTTTCGACAACGGTCAAGCGGGAGGATTCAACGTCTGCGCCCGACAGTTCACCTGGGGAATCGGGTATCTCTTCTCAATGGAAGTGGGTATCTGCGGCTTGTTATGTCCACCGAACTACTACTACTATTTTCGCTCCTTCGGGGACCGCATCATCTATGAAGGGTCCTGCGAAAACCCTGGTCAAGTCCTCCCATCGTGGTGGGATGAGGCTACCGCGTGCCTGGATCTCTACCAACAGGGCGATGATGCCTTCCTCAACCGGGACGTCATCCCGCCGCCGCGCATCACCGATCTTTCCCTCGATGGTCCGCAGTTCAGTAAGGTTGCGACCATCTCCTTCACCGCTCCGAGCGACAACCACGGATCGGGGCAGGTCAACACCATCCAGGTTCGATGGGGAATCGAACCCGCGACGGACGAAAACTGGTGGATATCGCAGTACAAACCGGAACTGGGTGGCATTCTGACCGTGGCGGCGGGTCCCCCGGGCACGACGGCCACGATCAATCTCACGAAACTACTTGGAGACACAGCCAACTATATCTCCGTTCGGTCAATCGACGGCCGCGGGAATGCCTCCCAAATCTCCAACGAAATCAGCTCCCGCAACACCCTTCTCAATGGCTGGACCCATTTCCCCGGCGGCGCAAATGGTCTGCCCATTGGCGCTGTCAACGCCCTCCTTGTTGACAGCCGGGGAGATACCTGGGCCGCGACCACCAATGGTGTCGCGCGCTACTCCGGCGGAACATGGCGAACCTTCACGGTGTCCGATGGGATCCCGTCAGACTACACCCTGTCGCTTGCCGAGGACCATGAGGGCAACATCTGGGCCGGAACACTGCGGGGGGCATCGTGGTTCGATGGCAGCCGGTGGACAAACGTCTTGCCCGTTGGAGTGACAGGAGGCAGCAACGAAGTCCGTTCGATCCTGGTGGCGGATGACGGCACCCCCTGGATGGGCGTGGGCTTTGGCGGAGCCGGGCATCTTGTGGATGGGAACTGGACTTGGTATTCGCCCAGCAACTGCGCGATCGGGGGAACGGTGGTCAAGTCGATCATCCAGTCCCGCAACGGCCGCCTATGGTTCGCCACCAACGAGGGCATCAGCCGGTTTGATGATCTGTCTTGGACGAACGATCGCCCCAACACCGGAACCAGCAGCAACTACATCCTGTCCTTGCTGGAAACCAGCGACCGCGCGATCTGGTCCGCCTCGCAGACCGGAGCGCTGGCCATCTATGATGCAGGTACCTGGACTTCGCGCTCGAGCCCTCGTACGGGGGCCGGCGGGATTGCGCAAACCTCTTTCCGTGATGTCTGGCTGGCCGGCGAGGGCATCCGTTGGTGCGTGGCTGGCGATCCGGACAGCGTGATTTCGCTCTCAACCGCGAATTCCAGGCTCCCGGAGCGCGGTGTCACCGCCATCGCCTCCGGGCCGGGCAACGTCCTCTGGATCGGAACAAAGTTATCCGGTGTCTGCCGGTGGGACCTCTCGGCAATCGGACTCCCTTCGAGCGAGAGGCCGGATCTTGTCCGCCGGTGAGTCCACCACTGTCCGTGGTAAACATGACCTCCGCCGGGGATAATTGAATCAGCCCATTCCCCCGCCCCGCCTTTTCACTATCTTGCCATCGAGCATGGAAGTCACGCGTCGCGGCCGGCTTCGCACGGCCACGCGCACGTTCGGAGGCTTCGAATTGGCCACCGAATCATCAAAGCCAGAGAGTGCAGTACGTTGGGAATCGGAGTCCGCCGATTCCCTCGCCGCATCGCGCCGGGGCTTGGCCGTGGTGGGGTGGATCGGGCTTTGCGCGCCTCTGCTGCTGGTCGGGTCCCGGATTGTCTCGGGGATGCGGCCGGGCTGGAGGGACATCCCGGGTGTGCAGATGGGCGTGCAGGACGAACTGGCGGTGACATTTCTCGGCGGTCTCTGTCTTGTGCTCTCACGATCGCGGATGGGGATTCGTCATGCGCGGTGGTGCGCAGCGGCGCTGGTTTTGCTGGCCGCGGCGGTCATCATTCAGGACGACGCCGTCCGTGGTGTGGACACTTCCGCACGCTATCTCGCCCTTCTGCTTTTGATCCTCGTCGGCGTGATGCCGTTTCCCGCCCTCGGGATGGCCGCGCTCGGCACCGGCCTGATCCTCGTGCACTTCGTTCTGACATACATCGTCCCGGTCGTGTCCGGCCGGCCCACTGTGTGGGCCATCGACAACGCCTCGTTCCTTCTGGTCATGGCCCTTCTCGCGGCCTGGGTGTCCGGCGTCGTTTACAGGACACGGGGGCGTGAGACGCGGGCCCACGCCGACGTTGTCGCCGCCAAGGAACGGTACGCCTCGCTCTTTCACGATGCCTACGAGGCAATCTTCGTCATCGACAACAAAACCGGCCACTTCCTCGAAGTGAATCCGATCCTCGCGGAACTCTTGGGCATGAGCCCCGACGACCTTAGCCGGACTCCGTTCTGGGAATTGGTTCACCCCGATGACCGCCGTCGGGTGCTTGACTATTACAACTCCCGGCGCATTGGGGAGGATTCGCCGACTCGCTACACAGCGCGAATGTTGAGTCGTCGTCATTCCGACCCGCGTCTGGTTGACATCACGATCCACCGCACACGCGATCCGTCGATGACCGCGGGTGTCGCGCACGACATCACCGAGTTGGTCCAGGCGACCGATGCCGCCCGGATTTACGCCCTCGAATTGGAGGAAACCAACCGGCTGCTTAAGGGAGCGCAACTTCAGTTGGTGCAAACCGGGCGCATGGCCGCGCAGTGCGACCTGGTGGCAGGGCTGGCCCACGAGATCAACTCGCCGCTTGCGACCGTGGCCTCCGGCACAGACATCTCCGTCCGCGCAGTCGGCATACTGAAACGCGCGCTGGGCGCCAGCGAGGCCGCGACCGCGCAAGTCGAGATCGTGCGCGCTCTGCACTGCCTCGAAGAGGCATCCGGCACCAGCCAGCGCGCGGTGGAGCGAATCGACCAGATCGTCAAGGCGCTGCGCTCATTTGTGCGATTGGATGAATCGGAGTGGAAGATTGTCGATCTGCACGCCGGGCTTGACGCCACCATCAAACTTCTGGAATCGAAACTCCAGGTCGGGGTGCGAATCATTCGCGACTACGGGGCAATTGAGCCGATCGCCTGCAGTCCGGGGCAGATCAACCAGGTGCTTTGGAACCTGCTGGACAATGCCATTCGCGCGGTAGGGGAGAGGGGAGAGGTGACAATTCGCACCCGGCAGGAGAATCAGGATATCGAACTGTCCGTGAGCGACACCGGCCCCGGCATCCCGGAGGCGCAACTTCAACACATTTTCGATCCGAACTTCACCATCCGGGGCGAGCGAGTCGCCATGGGCCTCGGCCTGCCCGTCGCCAATCGAATCGTCCGCGCCCACGGCGGAACGATTAGCATCAAAAGTCAGCCGGGCGAGGGCACCTGCGTGACTGTTCGCCTTCCGGTCAATGCGGACCCGGCGATCCGGCA
>JBFMFQ010000129.1:0-10371 GCA_040752075.1 Candidatus Zixiibacteriota bacterium
CGGACCCGGCGATCCGGCAGCACCCCAGTTTGGTCAAGTGAAGCATGCGTTGTCACTGCACCGTGGCTTCGGTTTGCCCGGGTGTGGTGGCCATGGGATATTCTTTCTGGGTTTCCGCTTGAAGAGGTGATGCACCATGAAACTCACTTTAGGCAGAGTTGGGGTGGTGCTCGGAACGGTGGGCATTCTCCTTTTGTGTGCCGACCGAACCGCCGCCGGGGCGCTCGATCCCGAAGTCAGCTTTGGAGTCTCCCTGTTATCAGCAGACGACTCCCACTTTCATCATGAGTTTGGTTGGTCGGCGTCGGTCGGACTCCCGATACACCTCTGGCGGTCCATCGACCTGGCGCCCCAATTGGAGGTGCGGCGTCATCTCATGGACATCAGCGGTACCAACGGCGGTGCGCTCTCGGGTTACACCGCATCGGCGAACATCCGATTCCGCCTCGGAAGATACCAGTTTGTCCAGGCGGGAATAGGTTCAGCGCAGTTCTATTTGGAGGAGTATACTCGTGAAACGTCAGGCACACGAAAGGCGGATCGGTTCCCCGGCGATCTCGTGACAACATTTGGCGTCGGAGTCAATGTCAAGCCAACAACGTGGGGTGACTTCTTTGTAGTCGCCTCTGTCACACGAGGGCCGGCCATCTGGCTGAATCAAGACACGTTCGCCTACGCGCTGCGAACAGGATTCCGTATGGACTGAGTCCCGCTAGTCCCTCGCAATCTCTTGCAATTCCCACGATTTCCCTCCACTTTTCCGCCCCCATGCGGGTATCACACCGTCGGGGGCGCTTTCTCGATTGGATTATCCACTCACTTTACAGGAGGACTGGCTTGGCAGCAAAGAAGATCATCGCAATCGCCGGTGCGACCGGCGCACAAGGCGGCGGGCTGGCCCGCGCCATACTCAACGACAAATCCAGTGAATACACGGTGCGGGCGCTGACACGCGACCCTGGATCGGACAACGCGAAAGCCCTTGCCGGCATGGGCGCCGAGGTGGTGGCCGCCGATCTGCACAACAAATCCGATGTCGCAAAGGCATTCCAGGGCGCTTACGGCGCCTTCTGCGTCACGTTCTACTGGGCGCACATGTCGGTCGATAAAGAACAGACCGAAGCGCGCAACCTCGCCGACGCCGCCAAAGAGACCGGTGTCCAGCACGTTATCTGGTCAACCCTCGAAGATGTGCGCAAATGGGTCCCGCTTTCGGACAACAGCATGCCAACCCTCTACGGCAAGTACAAATGTCCCCACCTCGACTCGAAAGGGGAGATGGACCAGTACTTCCGCGGTCTCGGGCTGCCGGTCACATTCCTTCTGACCTCGTTTTACTGGGACAACCTGATCTACTTTGGCATGGGTCCGGCCAAAGGACCGGATGGCGTGCTCGGATTCACCCTTCCCATGGGCGACGCCAAACTCCCGGGCATCGCCGCCGAGGACATCGGTCGCTGCGCATACGGGATCTTTAGGCGCGGTCCGGAATTTGTCGGAAAGACAGTCGGTATCGCGGGCGGGCACTTAACCGGCGCCGAAATGGCCGGGTCGCTGACCACGGCGCTGGGCCAGCCGATTCGCTATAATGCGGTCTCGCCGGAGGTTTACCGTGGGTTCGGATTCCCCGGCGCGGAGGACCTGGGCAACATGTTCCAGTTCAAACGGGACTTCAACGACTACTACTGCGGCGCCCGCAGTCTTGAGTTCTCGCGCTCGTTGAACCCGTCGCTGCAATCGTTTGATGCGTGGCTGGCCGCCAACGCAAGCAAGATTCCACTCAACTGAGGGATTGAGGGGGGAAGAATGCCGGAGATCATCGATCTTCGCTCGGACACGGTGACACGCCCATCGCCCGGGATGCGGGAGGCCATGGCCACCGCGGCGGTGGGCGATGACCAATACGGCGAAGACCCGACCACCAACCTCCTGCAGCAACTGGTGGCGGCGATGCTGGGCAAGGAGGCGGCGTTGTTCATGCCCTCCGGCACCATGGTCAACCAGGTCGCGCTGCGAACCCTGACCCGTCCCGGCGACGATGTCATTGTCTCGCGCGAGTCCCACGCGGTCTGGCACGAGACCGGCGGCTCGGCGGCCAACTCCGGGGTGCAATTCACCGAAATCGGTTCGGATGGCGTTTTCACCGTGGAGGAATTCCTCGCCGCACGAAAACCGCGCGGTCACATCATCTACCCCCCAACCACCCTGCTCGAAATCGAGAATACCCACAACCGCGCCGGCGGCGTTGTTTTCCCCCAGGACGAAGCTGAGCGAATCTGCGCCGCCGCGCGCGAACACGAGATCGCGACATACCTGGATGGCGCGCGCCTCTGGAATGCCGCGATCGTGGCCAAGCGCCCAATTGCCGAGTTGGCGGCGCCATTTGATTTGATCGGAGTCGCGCTGACCAAGGGGCTTGGCGCCCCGGGCGGATCGCTTCTTGCCGGGTCGAAGGATCTCATCACCAAAGCGGCCCGCCACCGACGGATGCTCGGCGGCGCGATGCGTCAGACCGGAATCCTGGCCGCGGCGGGGCTCTACGCCATCGAACGCAACTTTGCCCGGCTGGCCGACGATCATGTCAACGCCTGGATCATCGCCAAACGGCTGGCTCAGAGTTCACGCGTCATTCTGAATCCCGACCGGGTGCAAACCAATATCGTCGTTTTCGGCCTGACCCCGGATGCCCCCGATGGCCCCACGGTCGTGGAACGCGCCAAGACGCGCGGCGTCCTCGTCTTTGCATTCGGTCCCCGTCTTGTCCGGCTGGTCACACACCTCGATGTCACCCGCGAGCAGTGCGAGTCAGCGGCCGACATTCTCGCCCAAGTGATCGACCAATAATCCCCTTGGCATGCCCGTCCCGATCTCCGATCATTCCGCGGCATTCAAGATGGGAGAGTCGTGAGGACTCTCCGGGGGCGCCATGAGAAGACTGCTTGCGGCCATCGTTGCCATCCTGCTTCTGGGTTGCGCGTCGACCACCGTCCAATCCAAACGTGATCCCGAGTTCACCGGTCCCCTCGACCGGTTGTATGTCGCCGTCGGCTATTCATCGGTCGAAGAGTCCTACGCGGCCGAGCTCGCTACCCATCTGTCAAAGCTGCTGGGCGACCACGGGATCACCACACGGCATCAGGTATTCGACCAGGGAGAAGAAGACCTCTCGCTGGCGGCGATCGATGCCCCCGTGCTGGACACGGCCGCCCTGCGGGAGTTTCTTCCCAACGGTGTCTTGATCGTCAGCGAAACCGCGGCCACCTGGCAGCGGCGCACATTCCGCGAACTGCGCGATGTCAGCCACGACGCCAGCCTCTTTGTCCCGTGGAAGCCGGACCGCATCTGGCGTGCCTCGCTGGTGACCGATGAACACGGCGACGATGTCAATCGCGCGTCGATGAAGACAACGGCCGAAACCATCGTCAAGCAGTTGCTCGCCGACAAACTGATCGATTAGGGCCGCAGGTTTTGGATCACTCCCGTCACACCACGCCCGCTCATCCGGGCGCCCATCGCGGGGAGCCCGTCTCCGTGGGCCGCCTCGCGACCAGCGCGACGATTCACTGCCTGATCGGCTGCGGAATCGGCGAGGTCCTCGGCATGACGGTCGGCATGGCCCTGCACATGTCCAACGTCGGCACCATCGTCCTGGCGGTGATCGCCGGGTTCGTGCTTGGATTCGCCTTCGGCCTGTGGCCCCTGCTGCGCGCCGGTTTCGGCTGGGGGCGTGCCGCACGCCAGGTGCTGATCGCCGAGGGGCTGAGCATCGCGGTGATGGAAACCGCCGAAGTCCTCGTTCAAGTCTACACCCCGGGCGTAATGGAGGCCGGACTTCATGATTCGATGTACTGGATCGGGATGGGCATCGCGCTTGTTGCCGGTTTTGCGGCCGCCTACCCGGTCAATTACATCCTCATCAAGCGCGGCGTCCGCCACCAGCATTGAGATCGCCGGTGTGAGCGATCACCCGCCCGCCGACTTTATTGAAATTTTGACAAGCGGTGCCCCCTTTCGCTTTCCTTGCGATCACCCTCCTGATTGAATGCGCATCCGGAAAGGGAGGACTCTCTGATGCATCAATTCAATCTGCGCTGTGCACTCCTGGCGACGCTGGGTGCGACTACCATCGTCACTGCCGTGCTTCTCGGCTGCACCCAGGCCCGACCCGCATGGGAGGCCGCAAACCCAATCGTCGCCATCCCGGCCCCGCCATTGGGTATTGAGGCGACATTCGCGGAGCTGGAAAACCCGCCCACCCCCGAACGGGTGCGGCTCGGGCGCTGGCTGTTCTATGACAAGCGGCTTTCCGCCGACGGCACCATCTCCTGCGCCACCTGCCACCGTCCGGAGAACGCCTTCTCCGAGCCGACCCCGGTGTCTACCGGGATCCGTGGGCAGAAGGGCACACGCAAGGCCCCGTCGTTCGTGAACCTCGCCTGGACACTCTATCCGCACTTCTTCTGGGATGGACGGGCCGCCTCTTTGGAAGCCCAAGCCCTCGGTCCGGTGGAAAACCCGATCGAGATGGGCAACACCCACGAGGCGATGATTTCGACCGTCGCGGGCATCAAGGGATACGCGAAGTATTTCCAGGAAGCGTTTGGCACACCAGAGATTACGAAAGACCGCATCGCTCACGCCATCGCCGATTATGAACGCACCCGGTTGAGCGGGAACTCGCCCTGGGACCGCTGGAAAGCAGGCGACCAGACGGCGGTTACCGACCAGGTGAAGTTCGGCGACGAACTCTTCTTCGGCAAGGCGCTCTGCAACCAATGCCACCTGGGGCAGAACCTGACAGACAACCTGTTCCACAACTTGGGCGTGGGATGGAATGCCGAGACCAGCACCTTTGCCGATGAAGGGCGATTCGTGGTGTCCAAGGAGGAGGCCGACAAGGGCGCCTTCAAGACCCCCGGCCTGCGCGACTGCACGAAGCACGCGCCCTTCATGCACGATGGTTCCATGGCAACGCTCGAAGAGGTCGTCCAGCATTACAACAAGGGCGGCAACCCAAACCCATACCTCAGCCCCAAGATCTCCGCGCTCAATCTGACCGACGAGGAGGTAGCGGCCATCGTTGCCCTCCTGGGCGCCATCGAGGGTGAGGGATACATGGACACCGCTCCCGCCGCCTTCCCGATGTAATCGAATCAGCGTGCTGCCAGATTGACCAGTTCCCGAGGCCCGGCTCCCGCCGGGCCTCCTTCACTTCCAGCATAAGGGCCCGATCGCGGCAAGAGCCGCTTGACATGCGTCCTTGCCGTCGAGGCAACCAATCCCTACCTTTTCAGTCCGGAAACCGGAGAGGTGGACCACATGAAATCCTTAGCGATTGCTCTGCTTTGCCTGTCGTCAATCGCGCTGACCGTCTGGGCATCACCCGACGCGACCCAGATTGGCCAGGCGACCAATGCCCCCGGCGAGGGTAATTGCGGTGACTGCCATGGGCATGTCAATGACGGCCCCGGCAGTGCATCATTCTACGGTCTGGGCGGGACCTACAACCTCGAA
This sequence comes from Candidatus Zixiibacteriota bacterium, assembly GCA_040752075.1. GTDB lineage: Bacteria > Zixibacteria > MSB-5A5 > WJJR01 > WJJR01 > JBFMFQ01. Next base: position 5,515 of record JBFMFQ010000129.1, read on the forward strand.
CAACTCTTTGAAATGGGAGTGAGTGTCGAGCAGATCAGCCAGGGACGCTGGGGATTCATGCTCACCGCCCTCGATGGAGCCAACCAGCCGGCGGGGACATTCACCCTGACCGACGCGGCGCGAACCATGCAACTCTCGAATTCGGGCCGATCTTATGTGGCTCACACGGCAAACGGGACCGATGCCGGGGTCACTCACCAAATCTCTTGGGCGTTTCGCTGGACCGCTCCGGAGACCGATGTCGGGCCGGTCACCTTCTACCTGGCGGCCATGGCCTCCAACAACGACAACGGTACCGGAGGCGACTACACCTACACGACAACCTACACACTGGGGTACAGCAGTATCTTCGATACGGCGGACTCGCCCACGCCGGGCGGGTTTGCCCTCCTGCGAAATTACCCCAACCCGTTCAACGCCGGCACCATGATCACATTCGAACTTACCAGCCCCGCGCACGGAAGACTCGACATCTACGACATACTGGGCCGGCGCATCGCCACCTTGGTGGATGAACCGCTCGAAGCCGGACACCACGCGGTCGCATGGAATGGCCATCTCGAAAACAGGGGAGAAGCGCCGTCCGGAGTCTATTTTAGCCGCTTGCTCGTGGGCAATCGGATCGAGACCCGGAAGATGGCGCTGTTGCGGTGAGCCGGGATTGAGGTTTGATCGGGCGCAACCGCGGGTTTAAGGGGAACAAGATGCGAATTGGAGTACTGGGCACCGGCATGGTGGGGCAGACAATTGCCACCAAGCTTGTTTCGTTGGGTCACGAGGTGTGCATGGGGTCCCGCACCGCCGCCAACCCGAAGGCCGCTGAATGGGCGGGCGCCAGTGGCGCCCTGGGCTCGCACGGCACGTTCTCAGACTGCGCGAGATTCGGGGATATCCTGTTTAACTGCACGGCGGGCGAGGGGACCATCGACGCGATCGAATCGGCCGGGCTCGAGAACTTTCGGGGCAAAATCCTCCTCGATCTCAGCAATCCTCTCGATTTCTCGGGCGGCATGCCGCCGGTGCTCTTCAGCGGCAATTTCGACTCCCTCGGCGAGCGCATCCAGCTTCTGCTGCCGCAGACCAAAGTGGTCAAGACCCTGAACACTGTTAATTGCCGGGTCATGGTCGCCCCCAAGAAGCTCGGCGGCGGAGACCACCACGTCTTTCTCTGTGGCAACCATGCCGGTGCGAAGAGCGAGGTTTCCCGGATTTTCAAGGAGTGGTTCGGCTGGACACACGTCCTGGATATCGGAGACATAACCATGTCACGCGGGCTGGAGGTCTATGTGGCCTTCTGGGTCCGCCTCTACATGAGTCTGGGAACCCCGGATTTTAATATCAAGGTGGTGCGCTGAGGGGTTGATTTCAATCCCCGTGGAATACTGATTGCCCTCGATTGTAGTCGTGCTGGAGTCACTGGAGGGACAATCGGTATCAGGAAGGCCAGCCACATTCCATGGGTTCCGGGTGTCTTCGCCGGGCTTATCTTGCTCGCCGCGATTATCACTCGCACCGACGCCCGGCCATTGCGGCCGACAAGCCGGGGCCCCGGCAACCGCCCCATATCCGCCAAAACCACCGCCAATCCGGTCTTCGAAACCCGTCTGCACTACGCCGGCCAGGTCTGGTTTGCCCTCACTTCCTACGGGCTCATCGGGACCGAGGAGGAAAACCGGGTGCACCGGAAGGACCTGCAGGCTCTCCGCATCGAGTATTCGCCGTCGCTCGAGTTCCCCTCCGGGACCCGCACAGAGTACCTCTACGGCGGCGGGCTCTGGGTCGGGGGCATTGTCGGACAGGACACGCTCGTCAGTCTCCCCATGGATGGCGTCAGCAGCTCCTTCGCCGGGGAATTTTCGGGGTTCGACACGATCTCCGAGACATCCTCATTGCGCGGCTCGATTTACTACAGCCGTGACGCCGCGGCCGACCAGGAGTACTACGTTCGCTACAGCGACACCCTGATCATCGGCGACATCGATGAACTCGACAGCCGTCCGCACCGTCCGCTCAACATCGAAATCTCGCAGAGGTCCTACGCCTGGTCCGACCGTTTCTCCCGCCAGTTCGTGATCATCGAATCCTGGATCCGCAACATGGGGGGACGCCCGATCAACAAGATGGCCTGCGGCATCTTCGTCGATACCGATGCCTACAGCACATTGAAGGCCGACATCGGTTACATCGATGATGTCACGGGGTTTCAGCCGACCGCGCCGAATCTCACATTCCCGCAGTTTCGCGATCCGATGAATGTGGCCTGGGTGGCTGATAACGATGGCGACCCGGTGGGCGGGGGATACTCCGCCTTTGCGCCGAGGGCCGCGGCCGGTGTGCGCATCCTTCACGCACCGCCTCACGAAGGATTCAGTTTCAATTGGTGGCTGATCAGCGCCACCGATGCGCAGAATTGGGGACCGACGCGGATCGGCTCGCGCACCCCCACCGCCGGGGGCGGGCTCGGCGCGCCGGAGGGAGACCGCAACCGTTACGCCAGCATGATCAATGGCGAAATCGACTACGGCCAGTTGTACGCCGCCATCGACAAGACCGCCGAGGGGTGGCGTCCCCCCCTGCGCGCCGGCGCCTGCGATGTCGCCGATGGCCTCGATGCCCGCCTGATTCTCTCGGTCGGCCCCTTCTGCGAGCCCCTCTTCCCGGGAGACTCGCTTCTGTTCACCTATGCCGTGGCCTGCGGCGACCGCCTGCATGTGCGCCCGGACCTCCAATTCGACTGCCAGAATCCCGATGCCTATGTCCAGGGGCTGAACTTTACCGATCTCGATTTTGCCGCCACATGGGCCGGGTGGATTTACGACACACCGGGGTACGATTCAGACGGCGATGGCTACCGTGGCGAGTACCGCCTTGCCAATTGCGACAGCATTGACTTCTTCGGTCGCGGTTGGGGATGCGATACCTCTTTCTACACAGGCGATATGGGCCAACTGCCCGGTCCCGGATTATCGCCCTGCCGTCCCAGTCGCGGCGCACCCGACCGCGCCGGGCCCGCAGGCCCGTCCTGCCCCCAGGCGGGCACCGATTTCACCATCGAAACCCGCCCCGGCGAAATCATCCTCCGCTGGACTGGTCTCAACACCGAAACCGTGGCCGACCCCCTGACCAACGAGTACGATTTCGAGGGCTACCGGCTCTATGTCGCGCGCATCAACTCCGCCGACCAATACGCCCTCGCGGCCAGTTGGGACAAAGAAGACTACCGCCGGTATGTCTATGATCCCGAGCCGCCCGGCAAGTGGATCCCCGAGCAGCGACCGTCAACCATCGAGGAACTGAAGCGTGCCTATGGACCCGGCTTCGATCCGAACGACTACCGGACGCCCTCAGTTGCGACCTGCTTTCGCGATACGATCGCCGGGAGCGAACGGTGCATGTACTTTGCACCGGTCGAGTACAACCGGGACAATCAGTACGAGGAAAACGGGCATCTGGTGACCAACATGATACAGCGCGTGGGGGACAGCGTGTACGTCGAGGGGAATGACACACTGACGTACGGCCTCTACGAGGCGCATCTCACCAATCTCAATCCGGCGCTCGGTCTTTATGTTTCGCTGACCGCATTCGATTATGGCAATCTGGCGTTGCAGCTCGATCCGCTCGAATCGCTGCCCGGCAGCTGCAACCTCTACGCCATCCCGATTAACTCCGCGGATGTGGTCGTCGACAGCGGTCTGCGCGTAAGCGTGTTCCCCAACCCGTACAAGATCTCCTTCGAGGGCTCCTCGGGGGAACGCACCACGTACTTTGCGCAGGGCTACGAAGCGCCGGAGAAGCAGGCCGGGCTCGTGGGGAATCTCATCGAGCAGGATCGCCGTATCTGGTTTATCAACCTGCCCAGCAAAGCGACGATTCGAATCTACACGCTCGATGGAGATCTTGTGCGCACGATCGACCACGAGTGGCCGCGCCGCGATGACGCAGAGGGATTTCTCAGCGACTACTCATCCCGGGCGGCGTGGGACCTGGTCAGCCGGAACACCCAGGCGGTGGTCTCCGGAGTCTACATCTACCACATTGACTCGCCCCAGGGAACCCAAACCGGCAAGCTGGTGATCATTAAGTAGGGTCTTTCCCGCCAACGTGGAATCGGGCGCCTGCAACTACCCGGAACAGATCTCCCACAGAGACGCGTCATGACCATCGATCCGCCCAAGATTCGCATTCAAAAGGGACTGGTGATCTGCTACACCGGCGACGGCAAGGGCAAGACCACCGCCGCGCTCGGCATGTGTGTGCGCGCCGCGGGGTACAACCTGCGCACGCTCATCTGGCAGTTCATCAAGGGCTCGTGGCACTATGGCGAACTCGACGGCATCCAACGGCTCGCGCCTTATGTGGAACTCCACCAGGGCGGTGAAGGGTTCGTTGGAATCGTCGACGACAAAAAGCCGCGCGAAGTCCACCGTCTGGCCGCCCTCGACACCTTGAGCAAGGTGAAGGCCGACCTCGCCTCCGGCCAATGGAACATTGTAATCCTCGATGAAGTCTTCGTTGGTTGCCAGTTGGGATTTCTCACCGCAGATGACCTGCTCGGCCTCATCGCCGCCAAACCGGCTAATGTCCATCTGGTGATGACCGGAAGAGGCGCCCCGGCGGCCGTCCTCGAAGCCGCCGACCTGGTGACCGAGATGCGCGAGATCAAGCACCCCTACCAGAAGGGAGAACTGGCGCAAAAAGGGATCGATTACTGATCCGCCTGCGAATAATCTCGCAATGCCGTATGTCAGGAGCCACCCGCCCCGGCCCCATCGCAGTTGATGTGAAGCATACTGGTCGGGGCGGGTGGCTCCTGACCTACCACGGACTGCGCAACAATTGCACAGAGTCTGATCG
>JBFMFQ010000013.1:0-27519 GCA_040752075.1 Candidatus Zixiibacteriota bacterium
GGAACCGATCTCCTGCCGGAAGTTAACAAGAGGCGAAGTCTGCTGGCGCCCTTGGGGGTGGTTGCCGGTGTTGGGTTTTTCTACCTTACCCACCTCTTGATGGAGCACTAACCGCGTGTTCCCGGTTACCGCTTAGGGCGTAACCCGGCGGAACTTTCCCCGTGCTGTTTCGTAGAAACCGATTGTCTGGGAACGACTTGATAAACCGTATCGGAGGGTGTAAGAATGAATACTGCTTTCAGAATCAGGCTTCTGATTGGCACGCTGACAATGGTTGTAATCACGCTGGCTTCGTCACCTCTGCAAGCCCAGTTGCTCGGGCAGGTGTCGACCGCCCGCACGCTCGAACGCGGAGCGAATGATGTCGGCGGCTACCTCGGACTGTTCGAGGATTACACCACCGTCTTTGGCCAGTACCGCCACGGACTCAGCGGCAATCTCGATTTTGGCTTGCAGGGTGGAATTGTGGATCCGGACGCCAGAGGAGCCGACGCCGGCCTCATCATCGGCGGCGACCTCAAGTGGATGGTCATGGCAGCCGGCGCGGATCCGCTCGACATGGCCCTTGCCGCGCGCGCCTCGATCTATGACGTCGGCAACTTGTCGGTCTTCTCGGTGGGCGGGCTTGTGCTCATCTCACGGGATTACCGTCTTTCGCAGGGGTCGTATCTTAGCCCTTATGGAGGTGTCAACGTCCGCATCGAACACTCCAGTTTCGACAGCGACGGATTCGGCAGCGGGGATTCTTTTGCGGCCCGCATCGCGCAAAACGGCGATGACAGCGATACAGAACTTGACATCGGCGGCGTCGCCGGCGTGAAATGGGAAATGTCGGACCTGATCGATGCCATCGGAGAATTGGTCCTCGACGACAATTGGGGCATCGTCCTCGGATTGAACTTCAAACTCTGATCGTCAATCGCAAGAATCCGATATCCCCGGCCTTGACCCGCCGGGGGTTTTCGTTTTCGTTCCGCCCCATGCCAGCGCCGCCAACAGTCCCGGATTGCAGACAATCATGAGTCTCGGGCAAGCGCTGCTCCTTGGAATCGTCCAGGGCCTGACCGAGTTTCTGCCCGTCTCCAGTTCCGGGCATCTGGTCCTCACTGAGCACCTCCTCGGGATCCCCGCTGGCGACCTGTCCTTCGAAGTGGCCGTGCACTTTGGAACACTGGTGGCGGTGTGCCTTTATTTCCGGGCGAGGCTCTGGGACATGGCGCGCAGTCTCTTCGGCTGGCAGGGCGCCGGTCTCTCGGCGAGGGAGGGACAGCGCCTGCTGGCCCTGATCATCGTCGGATCGATTCCGGCGGGGGTGATTGGACTTCTCTTCAAAGACGAAATCGAGTCACTCTTCGCGGACGCTCACTTGGCCGCAGCGTTTCTGATTGTCACCGGCCTGCTCCTTTTGGCCATGCGCCTGCGTCAGAAACCAGATGGTGAGATCACCTGGCCCCGCGCATTCCTGATCGGTGTCGCGCAGGCCGTGGCCATCCTGCCCGGGATCTCGCGGTCCGGTTCGACCATCGCCACTGGCAGCCTCTCGGGAGTCAAGCCCGCGACCGCGGCCGAGTATTCGTTTCTCCTGTCGGTGCCGGCCGTCTTCGGAGCGACCCTGCTCGCCCTGCCGGATGCCATCGCGGAAGGGACCTTCGGCCTCAGTCACATTCTCGGTGCGCTGGCCGCGGCCATCGTCGGGTATCTGGCGCTGAAATGGGTGTTCGTCTCGATCCGTCAGGGCCGGTTCACCCTCTTCGGCATCTACTGCATCATCGCGGGGGTCATCGGCGTTATCTTGATCTGATGCGCCGTGATTTCAAACGGCATCGGACCCGATGCGAATCCTGATCATCAGATACTCCTCGCTGGGCGATGTGGTTCTCGCCACCGGTCCCCTCCACACCCTGCTTGATGCCCTGCCGGACAGCGAACTGATTTTCGTTACCAAGCCCACTTACGGACCGCTCCTGCAACACCTGCCGCCACAAGTGTCCATTCCAAGACTTGATCCAGAGCAACCCCTCGTCTCGGCGTGGAAACAACTCCGTGGGCAAGTCTACGACTGGATTATCGATCTGCATGGGTCGCTTCGGTCGGTGACGCTCGCCCACCTGCTCCGCTCGAAACGTCAAACGAGGATCGACAAGAACGTGCGGCGGCGCCGTGCCATGGTGAAAAGCAAGCAGGGGCTGGATCATCCGCTTTCGACTCTGTCTGTCTATCACGACGCCCTGGCGCCGCTCGGCATTGGCGACCGGCGCGCCCTGCCGCAACTTGGATTGTCGCCGGCCGAGGGGGAAACGGTTAGAATCGCACGGGAATCTCATCCGCGAACACTGGGAATCGGCTGGGGTGCGCGCTGGCCGACCAAGGCGGTTCCCAATGAGATCTGGCCAGAATTGCTCTCGCAAGTCGCGCCCGGCACACTGTCACGAGCACTCCTTTTCGCCGAGCCGCAGAACGCGGCAGACCTGCAGCAGTTCGCTGCCGTTGTACGGGAGCGGAATCCCGGACTTGCCATCGACACCCTGACCTCCGCCGATTGGCGCGAGGTCATGACCGGGCTCGCCTCCTGCGCGGCGTACACCGGCTCCGACTCCGGGCTCATGCACGTCGCCGATGCCCTCGGCGTCCCGACCTTCGGTCTTTTCGGCCCAACTCATCCGGCCCTCGGGTTTGCGCCGTCGGGCCCGCGCTCGCGGGCGTTTCATGCCGGGACATGGTGCTCCCCCTGCCACCGCCACGGCGCGGCGCCGTGCTTTCGCGGGCACCGTTATTGTTTCGATGAACTGGATCTCTCTTCGATTGCTTCGGCGATTCAAACCGTACTTACCTGTGAGAAGGCGAATCGATGACATCACCCGCCACGACACTCACCCGCCCGGCCGCCTTCCTGGATCGCGACGGGACACTGGTCGAGGAGCGCAACTTCCTCGGCGATCCCGCCGTGGCCGATCTCCTGCCCGGCGTCATCGATGCCATCCGGGTGCTTAACAAATGGGGCTTTTGGGTAATCGGGGTCTCGAACCAATCCGGTGTCGCCCGTGGCTACTACGGTTCCGCCGATGTTGAAGCGGTCAACGAGAAGATCATGAACGATCTCGCCTCGAATCATGCCTATTTGAACCGGATCTATCATTGCCCGCACCACCCCGCGGTTCAACGCCAGCGCGGCCTGCCCCCCTGCGCCTGTCGCAAACCGGCGCCGGGGATGATCGAGCGCGCCATCTCCGACTACCCGATTGACCTGACACAATCGTTCATGGTCGGCGATCAACTGGCCGACGTCCGTCTCGGGAAAGCCGTGGGCATACCCGCCATTCTGGTCCGGACCGGTTTCGGCGAGCACGAGCACTCCCATCTCGATGCCGGAGACACACCCGATGCGGTGGTGCCGGACCTTTTGGCCGCGGTCCGCTGGATCGGGTTGACACGCGGACTGCCACTGGATGGCGCGAATGGACAGGCCCCCGGCCCGGTCGATTGACTCAGACCCGCACCGCATGTTAGACTGTGGCATTCAGGGCACCCGAGTCCAAAGGACCGACAAGCCATGAGCATCAGCACCCCCCCCAGAGAAATGGCCGACACCTACCCCAGACTCGCACGACGCGCATCGGCCATCCCGCCCTCTCCCATCCGCAAGCTGGTGGACGTTGCCAATGCGGCACGCGAGCGGGGCATCAAAGTCTATCACCTGAACATCGGTCAGCCCGATGTCCCCACTCCGCCCGCCTTCTTTGACGCGCTCCGTGATTTCAAGGAGAAGGTGCTCGCCTATGGTCATTCCAAGGGTCACGCGGAGCTAATCAAGGCATGGTCCGGCTACTACTCACGGATCGGGCTGGACATTCCCCCGGAGATGATCCAAATCACCACCGGCGGATCGGAAGCCGTGGTTTTTGCGCTGATCCTGGTCTGCGATCCCGGCGACAACGTCATCGTGAGCGAACCGTTCTACACGAACTACTACTCGCTGGCCAAGTCCATCGGCGTGGACATCCGCCCGGTCACCGCCGAACCGCAGCTCGGGTATCGCCTGCCTCCCGCGCGCGATATTGAAGAAGCCATCGACTCACACACGCGCGCGATCATCATCTGCTCGCCCAACAATCCCACCGGGACCGTGCTGACCCGCGATGAAATCGCCACGGTGGTGCAGATCGCGGACAAGCACCGGCTCTTTATCCTAAGCGATGAGGTCTACCGGGAGTTTTGTTATGGGGAAAGCCACACGTCGATCTGGCAGTACCCCCAAGTGGGAGACCGGGTCATCCTGCTCGACTCGATCTCGAAGCGATTCTCCGCCTGCGGTGCGCGGATCGGCGCGCTCATCTCCCGAAACCGTGAGATCATGGATGGCGCACTGCGTCTCGGGCAGGCGAGGCTCTGCACCGCCACGGTGGAACAAATCGCTGCCGCGCGTCTCATGGACCTTGGTCCCGACTACTACGCGGCCCTGACCCGCGAGTATCAAAGCCGCCGTGATTTGGCCCTGGACCGATTGTCCGCCATGCCCGGTGTCTCCTGCATGAAGCCGTCTGGCGCCTTTTACCTCATGGCCACGCTTCCGGTCGACGACGCCGACAACTTCTGCCGCTGGCTGCTGACCGAATTCTCCCACGAGGGGCAGACCGCCATGCTGGCCCCCGGGGCGGGGTTCTACGCAACGCCGGGGAAGGGACGGCAGGAAGCGCGAATCGCCTACGTGCTGGAGAAACCCGAACTGGCGCGCGCCATGGATGCGCTCGCCGCGGGTCTCAGAGCGTACCCGGGACGGGCGTGACCAGCACCCGAACCGATTCCCTCCGCGCCGCCCGGCGCCGGCGTCGTTTCCTACCCTTGACATCCATGCAACTTCGGGGGTGATTAGCCCGTTCTCCCTTGATGTGGAAAGGGAAATGGTGAGTTTCAGACCATGATTGGCGAGAAGATCAAGCACTACGAGATCACCGCGCGCCTGGGCGTCGGCGGAATGGGAGAAGTATTCCTGGCCACGGACACGAAACTCGGACGCCAGGTGGCGCTGAAGTTTCTTCCCCGCGAGATCGCTTCCGATCCGGAACGCCGCCAGCGTCTCCAACTGGAGGCAAAGACCGCTTCTTCCCTCGATCACCCGAACATCCTGACCATCTACGAGATCGATGAGCACGACAACCGGCCCTTCATCGCGATGGCCTATGTCGAGGGCTCAACGCTGAAAGAGAAACTGGAGCAGGGCCGCCTCCCGATCAACCGGGCGGTGCGCTACGGCATCCAGATTGCCTCGGGCCTCGGCGCCGCCCACCGGCGCGGCATTGTCCACCGCGATGTGAAGCCAGACAATGTCCTGATCGGTCAGGATGACCGAGCCCGTTTGACCGACTTCGGTCTCGCGAAACTGCGTGAATCCTCCGGTCTGACCAGCCACGGCACGACCGTCGGAACCGTGGGCTACATGTCCCCCGAACAGGCGCAGGGCCACCCCGTCGATGCCCGCTCCGACGTGTTCTCCCTGGGAATCATGCTCTACGAAATGCTGGCTGGTCAGCGTCCCTTTGTGGCCGAACACGCCGCCGCGGCCCTCTATTCCATCGTCCATGAAACACCCGCGCCATTGAGGGAAATCAACAGTGAGGTCCCGGAGCCGCTGGCGGCCGTCGTCACGCGCGCGCTCTCCAAATCCCCGAGCGCCCGCTATCCCGATGCCGAAACTCTCGAGCAGGATCTACGGGCGGTGGCCAGGGAACTGGAATTCTCGAGCATCTCCTCCGGCGCGATTGCGGTGCCTCGACAGAGATACGGAAAGCGCCTGGTGCGCGTGGCGGCGGGCGTACTCATCATGCTTGCGGGTTTGTTCGTTGTCTTCTCTCATCGTCTCTTTGGCCCCGAAGGCACACCGGTTTCCGCCGGTGAAAGCACGCTGGCGGTGATGTACTTCGAAAACCTGAGTGATCCGGACGACGCGGAACGGCTGGGGGATATCATCACCGAACTTCTGACAACGGATCTCTCCGGGTCGGAGTATGTCAAGGTCATCTCCACCCAGCGCCTTCATGACCTTCTAAACCAGGAGGGGGTCACTTCCGATCGCATCGACCGCACCGTTGCCTCGCAAATTGCCCGCAAGGCAGGGGCGACACGGATGCTGACCGGCACGTTGTCGCGACTGGGCGGACGCACCGTAATCACCGCGCAGCTGATCAATGTCGGCAGCGGCGAGGTGGTGGGCTCCGAACGCGTTGACGGCACCGACATGTTCACCGTGGTCGATGAACTCTCGCTCAGCATCAAGCGCCAGCTCGGCCTCACCGAATCGGAGGTGCTGGCCGGGGATATTCCGGTGTCCGAGGCGACCACCTCATCGCCCGAGGCGTACCGGGAATACCTCCGTGGAATGGACTACTACCATTCGCTGGATTGGCCGGATGCCCAGCGTCACTTCGATCGCGCCATCGCCCTCGACTCCGGCTTCGCGCTGGCCTACCTCCGCAAGGCCGTCGGCTATTTTTCCGACGGCCAGCGCGCCCAGGGGCTCGAGGCCTTCGCCGCCGCGTACCGCCACATCGACCGGACAACCGGCTGCGACCGGCTCCTGGTCCAGGCGTTTGCCCGCGACCTCGGCATCAATTGGGACATCGAAACCGCGATTCGGACACTGAAGCAGGCCGCCGCCGAATGCCCAACCCACAAGGAACCATTCTTCTGGGTCGCCAACATGCTCTCGGACTACAAGCATCAGCCCGACACGGTGATCGCGTATGTCCAGCGGGCGCTTGAGCTCGACCCGGATTACCCGTTCGCCTTGATCGTCCTCTACAGCACCTACATCGACTTGAAGGAGTACGACAAGGCGCTCGCGGTCATCAACCGCTACCAGCGGGCACGGCCCAACGACGTCGGGCCGTACAGCGCGCTCAGCACCGTCTACATCCGCAAGCACATGCTCGATTCGGCCAAGCAGGCTGCGCGAGAGGCAATTGAGGTCGCTCCCGACCAACGGCCCGGGTACTTCGCGCTGGCGGGGGTCTTCGTTCTCATGGGGATGCCCGATTCCGCCATCGCCACCTACGAACGTCTGACCGATGTCGACGAAAACCCATTCACCGAGATCACCGCATGGCGGCAGATTGCCTCGGTTCACCGTGCCTGGGGACAGTTTGAGGAAGCCAGCCGATACTATGATCGTGCCTACGAAGCCGCCGAGGCGGCCTCGATGACTGACCAGTTGGCCACGACCGAGCGGATGCGTGGCTGGATGCTCCTGTACACCGGTCGGGAGGCTGAGGCGATCAAAAGACTCGAACACGCCTCCGATTTGGACACGCTCAACCAAGGCTCGGCCATCTCTCTGGCCCAGGTCTACGCCGATGCCGGGCAGCCCGACGAAGCCAGGCGCGCGCTTGAAGATCTGAACAAGAAGTGGACCGGCCGCATCGATGAAGGGCTGATGAAATCGATCGGTTACGCGGTGGAGGCCCGCGCGGCCGCGGCCGCTGGCGATCACGAGTCAGCGATCCGGTTCTTCAAGCAGGAACGGGAGGCCAGCCGCGACTCGACCGAATCGCGTTTGGAACTGGCAAAGTCCTATATCAAGCTTGGTCGCTACGACGAAGCGATCGCCGAGTTGAAGGCCAAGCGCGAGGAAAGCGAAATCACCTGGCCGGGTGACTCCTACATCCACTCGCTTTACTACCTCGCCGATGCCCTGGCACGCTCCGGCCGAAAGGAAGAGGCCTTGGAGCCCCTCCAGCGCTTCCTGGTTTTCTGGGGCAATGCCGACTGGGATGTTCCCGTGGCCCGCGACGCCAAGCAGTTGTACGGAACCCTTGCGGCGCAATAGACTTAACGCGGCGGCTCCATGGATTGCGATCCCACCTTATTGCCAAACGCCCGCCCACACCCCAAGTATAAGAAGGTGGACTTGTTTTGTCCGTAACGTCCGGCAAACCGCCGAAGGAGCGAATCCGTGGATCAAGACATCAAAATCTTGGGTGAGCCCCAGAATAACGAGACCTGCAAATTCATCGTCGACCGCGCCGTCCTTCCCGGGCGCTCGGTGAGTTTTCCCGATGCCGCCTCTGCGACCGGCTCCTCGCTCGCCGAACATTTGTTTGCCGTCGAGGGGGTGTCGTCTCTGCGGATTTCGGAGAACATCATCACCGTGAACAAGTCCGGAAGTGAAGAGTGGATGGTGGTTGGCAAAAAGATCGGCGCGGCCATCCGTGCCCATATCCACTCGGGCCGGCCCGCCATCTCGGAGGAGGCCGCCGCCCGTGTCCCCGACGACAACGCCATCAAGGCGCAGCTTAAGACGCTCATTGCCGAACAGATCAATCCCGCCCTTGCCTCACACGGCGGATGGGTGTCCCTCATCGATGTCAAAGGCGCCAACGTGTACATCGAAATGGGGGGCGGATGCCAGGGATGCGGTTCGGCGCGGATGACGCTCAAGCACGGCATCGAGCAGATGATCCGAAGCGCGGTCCCCGAGGTCGGCGAGGTTCTCGACACGACCGATCACGCCGCCGGCATGAATCCCTATTACTCCCCGGCGTAGTCCGGAATCCTCGCGCAACACGCCCCGGCGGGGTATCGCTTGACAAACGGCCCTTCGGGGCCCAGCATGCCCCCGCCATGCCCGCCGATGTTCTCATCGTTGAAGATGACCGCAAGATTGCGGCCCTCGTCGCCAAGAACCTCGATGCCGCCGGGCTCCGTTGCCACACGGCCCCCGATGGCCTGACCGCCATCAGGGACATCGCGTCCCTCTCTCCCAAACTCATCGTCCTCGACATCGGTCTGCCGCACTTGGACGGGATCGAACTCACCCGCCAGATTCGTCGGGCCAGCGATGTGCCGATTCTCATGCTCACCGCGCGGACCGGAGAATCCGACAAGGTTCTGGGCTTCGAAGTCGGCGCCGACGACTACCTGACCAAGCCCTTTTCGACACGCGAACTGGTGGCCCGCGTCCGCGCCTTGCTGCGGCGGACCTCCGTCAGCCGTCCGGTGGAGATCATCACCCGCGGCGAACTCGTAATCGACTCCGGGCGCCGCACCGTAACGTCATCGAACAATCCGATCGAGTTGACGGCGCTCGAGTTTGACCTGCTCCAATTTCTCGCCTCGCACCCTGGACGGGTCTACAGCCGGGACGCGCTCATGGAATTTGTCTGGGGCGAAGACCGCGTGGTCGACCCCCGCTCGATCGACAGCCTGATCTCCCGCCTGCGGCGCAAACTGGAGACCGACCCGGCACATCCGCGCTACGTTCAGACCATCTGGGGTGCCGGCTACCGTTTCGCGGAAGAAACATCATGAGCCGCCGCTTCCGTCCATCCAGTCTCTTTTGGACTCTCGCCGGCGCCTTCCTCGTTGTCCTGATCGCCGCCACCGCGGCGCAGATTTATGTCGCCTCCTCCGTTTTGCATCCGCTGGCGGAGCGTCTGCACACCGCGCGAACCGAAGACCTCGCCCAGGATCTTGCGGCGGAACTGACATCCCGTTTGACCGTGGACTCAACGGCCGATGTCCGAACGGTGATGCGCGAAGTTCTCAGCGATGACCCCGGTTCGATGATCGTGTTTCGCACCAGCGCCGGCGAGATTGTTTCGGCAGGACCACAGGATGAATCCCGGGGCCGGTTCTTCCGGAGCATGGTTGACCGCATCTTGGATTCCGCCATCGTTCCGCTGGAGACCCTTCCGCGGCGGGCGCTTCGCCGGGCACGGTTTACCCCGCCCAACCCGATTCGAATCCCCGTCTTCGCCAATGCGACACAGATGGGCGAAGTCGTCGCCTTTCCCCCCAATCGCCCTGCGGAATTGAGGCCGGTCCTCGGCCCGTGGTATCTCTTCCTCTTTCTCCCGGTCGCGCTCATTGTCGCCGGGGTCGGCGGGTTCGTCCTCTTGCGGATGCTCTTGCGGCGTTTGCGTGCGCTCGAACACCTCGCCGTGCGGGTCGCCGAGGGCGATCTGGACGTGCGGTTGCCGGAAACCGGCAACGATGAAATCGACCGGTTAGGCGCGCAGCTCAATCGCATGACCGAGAGCCTGCACACCGCCCGCCAGCGGGTCGAGGCGGCCGACCAGGACCGCCGCCGCCTCTTCGCCGACATCTCCCACGAACTGGCCACCCCGCTGACCTCCATCCGCGGCTACGCGGAAACGCTGATTCAGCCGGAGGTCCCGGTCTCGGATGCTGAGCGAAAGGAGTTCCTCGACAACATTCTCGAAGAATCGAAACGCATGGGTTACCTGATCGAGGACCTGCTGGAGCTTGCCCGTCTCGAAGCCGGCGCCATCGAACTGTGTCCGGAACGCCTCGACCTCGCCGCGCTGGCCGCCAACACCGTGCGGCGCTTCGAGCCGAAATTCCGTACAGCCGGGCTCCAACTGGAGTCTTCGATCACCACCGATCATGTTTGGATCAACGCCGACGGCCGTCGCATCGAACAGATGCTCAACAACCTGCTGGTCAACACCCTCCGATATGTCCCGCCGGGGGGGCGTGTGCTCGTAACGCTCGAGCCCAATGGTTTGCCGCAGGATGGCTGCCATCGTCTGTCGGTCAGCGACACAGGCCCCGGATTCTCACCGGATGCACTGTCCAAAGTGTTCGATCGTTTCTACCGAGGCGAACCCGGTCTGCAGAAGTCGGGATCAGGGCTGGGGCTCGCCATCGTCAAGGAAATCGTCATTCGCCACAATGGCCGTGTCCGGGCCGACAACCAACCCGGCAGCGGCGCCCGCATCACGGTTGACCTCCCAGCCGCCGAACAGCCTTGAGTCCGCGTCAAACAACGTTTCCCCACCCGATCCCTTCTGAGCCACGGGTGGTTTCCAACTCGCTGCGACACCGTAGGTTAACAGCGCGGTTGCGGTCGCATCACTTTCCCACCCCTCTGCCACATTTCTGCAACAACCCTCTCGTAACAAGTGGTGAAAGCAGCCCGGCATCGATGGCTGCATGACGACGACACAGAACAGGGAGGCACACCATGCGATCACTGACCCGAATCACCGCCGCCGCGATCTTCCTGATCACGCTGGCTGGCTGTCAGACGTCGGACAGCACCACACAGACCACCGCACCCGAATCAAACTCGGCCACGAGCCCTGGGCCGGAGCTTTTGACCCTCGCCGATGTCCAGGCGAAGATTGCGCTCAACGATGAAGCGACAACCAAAATGACCGCCGCGCTCGACAAGTGGCGTCAGGGAAACGAACTCGCCCTGCTCGACCGTGCCATGGGCAAGGGACACGGGCCCTGGATGGGCGGCGACGCAGAACCGCCGGTCCACACGTTTCTGATGGAATCCGCGACGTTTCTGAGCACCGATGAAATGGTCACGTTGGTGAATCTCATCGCCGAAGAGCGCCAGGAGCGATTCAAGCAATTCGCCGAAAACCGGCGCGGCATGCGCGACGGCGGAGGTCCCCAACATGGTTGGCGCGGCTTCGACGGGGCGGGCCATCGGTTCTTAGAGGACCTGAATCTGACCGACGATCAGAAGCAGGCAATCGAAAAGGCCCACGATGCCCTCCGGGACGAATTCGAACCCGGCGAGCGGCGGAGCAACGTGCGCGACGCGATGCACGAGAAGCTCAAAGAGATCCTGACCCCCGAACAACTCGCGATCCTCGAATCAAAGCACAGTGAGCGGCGCTCCGAAACGGCCGAACACATGCAGGAGCGCGTCGAGTCGACCGCCGACCGCCGGATCGAATTTCTCTCGACCGTGCTGAAACTGAGCGACGACCAGAAGGCCCAGGTCCAGCAGATCTGGCAGTCCAGCGCCGAAGAGCGTCAAGCACTCCGCAAGTCATTCGTGGACGACTCCGCCGAGCGCGGCGAGATGCGCGGCAAGATGCAGTCCTTCCGTGACGAAGCGACGACCTCCGTGCGCGCCGTCCTCACCGCCGATCAGGCGAAGCTCTTCGACGCGCTCGAAGACATGCGCCCGATGCGACGTTTCGGACGGGGAAACCGGGCCGGTTGAATCGACCCGCCGTCAGGTAAGCGAAACCCCTCGCCGGAGTAAATCGGCGAGGGGTTTTCGTATGGACGGCTGGGAAAAAAGCGTCCCCAACGAGATTTGAACTCGTGTCGCCGCCGTGAAAGGGCGGTGTCCTGGACCGGGCTAGACGATGGGGACGTGTGCTGGTCTGGCGACCAAACCCGTTATACGATAACGGGGTGGGCCTTGGTAAACGAATTCCAGGGCAAAGTCAAGCCGATTTCCGAACCAAAGACAGGTCCCGGCTACGGTTGCAGCCGCCACCCAAAAGGCGGCACCGTGTGCAGGGCCCGCATGTACTGAACCCGCTCGAAGGCAGCGGGGTTGTCCACGTGTTTGTGGCTCATGCTTCCCTGCATCTGACGCACCGATACGTACTCCCGCTCTTCCATCCAGCGGGTGACCTCATCGAGGGTGGATCGCACATGGCTCGGGCCGTTGCGAAGCAGGGCCGCGCACATCATGGTCACGTCTGCGCCCGCCAGGAGCATCTTGATCACGTCCTCGCCATTGTGGATTCCGCTCGTCGCCGCCAGGCTTGCCCGGACCCGGCCATGCAGAATCGCCACCCAGCGCAACGGCAGCCGGAGCGCCTGCGGCTGGCTGAGCAGAACATTGGGGTGTACTTCCAGCGTCTCAAGATCGATGTCCGGCTGGTAAAACCGGTTGAACATGACCAAAGCGTCGGCGCCCGCCTCGTCCAGCCTCTTGGCCATGTTCGCCATCGAGCTCCAATAGGGACTCAGCTTGATGGCGACCGGAATCGAAACCGACGACTTCACCGCTTTCAGTATGTCAACGCAGATGTTTTCGACCTCGCTGCCGGGGACATCCATGTCCGTGGGGAGACCGTAGACATTCAATTCAATGGCGTCGGCGCCCGCCATTTGCATCTGGCGCGCAAACTCGGTCCATCCCCCTCGTGTCGAACCATTGATGCTCGCGATAATCGGGATGCGGACCGCCTCCTTGGCTTTGTGGATGTGCTTGAGGTATCCCTCCGGCCCAAGGTGAAACTCGGAGGGTTCCGGGAAGTAGGTCAACGCTTCCGGGTAACTTTCCGACCCCTGCGTCAGGTGGTGAAACAACTCGAACCGCTCCTGCCGCAACTGCTCCTCAAAGAGCGAATGCAGCACCACCGCCGACGCGCCGGCGTCCTCCAAACGCCGGATGTCGTCGATGTCTTCCGATAGGGGAGAAGCCGACGGGACAATCGGGTTGGCCAGTGTCATTCCCATGTACCGGGTCGTCAAGTCCATCGCACACACTCCTCAATCGTCCTATGATTCAACGTCTCAGGCGGGGCCATTCCAAGCCGCCCGTATGTTCATCACGTTTACCTGTGCCGTGCCGCCGCGCACACGCGGAGCCCGGCAACTGTCTTCACGATCACCCCTGTGCCTTAACGGGGGCTTCCTTCGGCGCAGGCGCGGCCGCGTCTTTCGCGGCTTTCGCCTCCCAACCGCTGCCCTCGTTCAAATGCTCGTAGAGCCGCCACCGGTCATCGACATCCTCCTGCGCCAGTTTCCACAGTTTCTTGGCCTGCTCGGGGTGGCTCTTTGTCAGCATCTTGTATCGATTCTCCATCCGCAGATACTCTTCCAAACGCAACTTCGGCTTCGCTGAATCCAGGACGAACGGGTTCTCACCGTCTGTGTTCCGGCGGGGGTCATACCGGAAAAGCGGCCAGTGCCCGGAGTTGACCGCGGCCTTCTGATTCTGAAGCGCCGTCTCCATGTTGATCCCATGGGCGATGCAGTGGCTGTAGGCGATAATAATCGACGGCCCGTCGTAGGATTCCGCCTCGAGAAACGCCCTCAGGGTGTGTTCGTCCTTCGCCCCCATGGCCACCCGCGCCACGTACACGTTTCCATAGGTCGTGGCCATCAGGGCGAGATCCTTCTTGCGGGTCGGTTTGCCCGCCGCGGCAAACTTCGCGACCGACGCGCGCGGCGTGCTCTTGGACATCTGCCCGCCGGTATTTGAATACACTTCCGTATCCAGGACCAGCACATTGACATTGCGCCCCGACGCCAGCACGTGATCCAGTCCGCCGTAGCCGATGTCGTACGCCCACCCGTCGCCGCCGACGATCCACACGCTCTTTTTCACGAGCATGTCGGCGACGCTCAACAACTGACGGGCGTCCGGTGAGTTGATCGCCTCCAGTTTCTTCTTCAGAACCGCGACCCGTTCGCGCTGGGCAAAAATGTCGGCTTCGTCGGTTTGCGCCGCATCCAGAATCTCCGTGACCAGCTCCGAACCGATCCCCCCTTCGAGGCGCTTAAGCAGTTCACGCGCCATCTCGGCGTGCTTGTCGATTGTCAGACGGAATCCCAAGCCGAATTCGGCGTTGTCTTCAAACAGGGAGTTGGACCAGGCCGGTCCCCGTCCCTCGGCGTTGGTCGTGTAGGGCGTGGTGGGCAGATTGCCGCCATAAATCGACGAACACCCCGTGGCGTTGGCGATGATCGCCCGGTCGCCGAACAGCTGGGTCATGAGCTTGATGTAAGGCGTCTCCCCGCATCCCGCGCAGGCGCCCGAAAACTCGAACAACGGCTCCAGGACCTGCGACTGCCGCACCGTGCCCTGTTTGACGCGCGCGCGATCCAGTTCCGGTATGCCGAGAAAAAACTCCCAGTTTTGCTTCTCCGGTTCGCGCAACGGCCGCTGCTCCGCCATGTTGAGCGCTTTCAGCTTCGTCTGCGATTTGTTCCTCGCCGGGCAGACATCCACGCACAACGCACACCCCGTGCAGTCCTCGGGCGCAACCTGGATCGTGTACTTCATCCCGGCCCACTCGCGGTCCTTGGCGTCAAACGATTTGAATGTCGGCGGCGCCCCTTCGAGGTGCCTGGGATCGTAAACCTTGATCCGGATCACGCTGTGCGGGCAGACCATCGCGCACTTGCCGCACGCGATGCAGACTTCCGGATCCCACACCGGGATGTCCTGAGCGATGTTGCGCTTCTCCCACTTGGTCGTCCCCAGCGGGAACGTCCCGTCCGGCGGCATGCAGCTCACCGGCAGCGAATCCCCCAGCCCGGCAATCATCGGCCCGGTCACTTGGCGCACGAACTCGGGCGCGAAATCCGGCACCACCGGCGGTATCTCGATCGTGCTCGTTGCCTTCGCGGGAACTGCGACTTCGTGCAGATTGGCGATGGTCTGGTCAACCGCACGGTAGTTCATCTGGACAATCTCATCGCCCTTGGAGCCGTAGGTGTCCTGGATCGCATCCTTGATTCGCTGCAGCGCCTCCTCACGCGGGAAAATCCCCGAAATCGCGAAAAAGCAGGTCTGCATCACCGAGTTGATGCGGTTGCCCATGCCGGCCTCTCGCGCCACCGTTACCGCGTCGATCACCCAGAACTTGATCTTCTTGGCGATGATCTGCTCCTGCACTCGTCTGGGGATCCTGTCCCAGACCTCCCCCGGTCCGTACGGGCTGTTCAAAAGAAAGGTCGCCCCTTCCGTGGCGCTTTGGAGCACGTCGTACTTCTCGAGGAAGACGAACTGGTGGCAGCCGATAAACTGCGCCCGGTCGCAGAGGTAACTGGAACGGATCGGGTCGGGTCCGAAGCGCAGGTGGGAGACGGTGACCGATCCCGCCTTCTTCGAATCGTACACGAAGTAACCCTGCGCATAATTGTTAGTTCCCTCACCGATGATCTTGATCGAATTCTTGTTCGCGCCGACCGTGCCATCGGATCCGAGTCCGTAGAACATTCCCGAAAACTGCCCCGGGCTCTCGGTCCGGAAGTTGGGGTCGTAGTCCAGGCTGGTGTGCGTCACGTCATCCAGAATGCCCACCGTGAAGTGATTCTTGGGCCTGTCCTTCCCAAGTTCATCAAACACGGCCTTGACCATCGCCGGCGTGAACTCTTTCGACGATAACCCGTAACGGCCGCCGATGACACGCGGCGCCTGCGGCAGGGGGGAGGTCCCCCAGGTTTCGCTCTCGCGCAAAGCGGTGAGGACATCCATGTACAACGGCTCACCCGTGGCGCCCGGTTCCTTGGTCCGGTCGAGCACCGCGATCTGACGAACGGACCGGGGCAGCGACTTCAGGAAAGCGGGCACATCAAAGGGGCGATAAAGACGCGGAACAACCACGCCCACCTTCTCACCTCGGGAATTCAGGAAATCGACCGTCTCCCGCACCGCCTCGGCGCCGGAGCCCATGACCACGATCACCCGTGCCGCGCCCGGGTCGCCGAAGTAGTCGAACAGGCGATACACACGGCCGGTCAACGCGGTGAAACGGTCCATGGCCTTCTGCACAATGGCGGGACAAGCATCATAGAAGCGATTCACCGTCTCCCGCGCCTGGAAAAACACATCCGGATTCTGCGCCGATCCTCGAAGCACCGGCTGGTCCGGGGTCAGCCGCCGCGCGCGATGCGCGAGGATCAGCCTTTCGTCCAGCAACGCCTGAAGAGTCTCGTTGTCCAGCATCTGGATCTTCTGGACCTCGTGGCTGGTGCGGAAGCCGTCAAAGAAATGCAGAAACGGGACACGCGACTCCAGCGAAGCGGCCTGCGCGATCAGTGCGAAATCGTGCGCTTCCTGCACCGACCCGGAGGGCATCATCCCGAATCCCGTGCTGCGCGCCGCCATGACATCGGAATGATCGCCGAAGATGGACAGCGCATGCGTCGCGACCGTGCGCGCCGCGATATGAAAGACCGTGGGCGTCAGCTCCGCCGCGATCTTGAACATGTTCGGGATCATCAAAAGCAGGCCCTGCGAGGCCGTAAACGTCGTCGTCAGCGCCCCCGTCGTCAGCGCGCCATGAACCGCGCCGCTCGCGCCGCCCTCGCTTTGCATCTCCATCACCGAGGGAACAGTGCCCCAGATGTTCGGCTCATTCACCGCCGCCCAGCCGTCCGAGGATTCGCCCATGGGCGAAGAAGGCGTGATCGGATAGATCGCAATGACCTCGTTTATTCGATACGCGACCGATGCCGCGGCCTCATTCCCGTCGATTGTCTTGAATCCTGCTGCCATGCCGGCTGTCCTTTCCCACCTTTGGGAGCACACACTCCCGGTGCGCCGCCGATCCCGGCGGCCCTGCGTGGCCCACTTGGGCCGTACTTGTAGAATTACGGCCTCTTTCCCGGGCAGTACTGTCAAAATCCCCCCGATTTTGCTTTAACACGACAACTTTTCTCCTGCATCAAAAGAAGCCTATCGCATTGCGTGGCAACGTATTGCGGTAGCCCCGAGTTCGGGCGCGTGAAAACGCTTGCTCCAATGCGTCACAAGCGGAGCGCTGTACCCCCGTTCCCCCGCCCTGCGGACAGATGGAATGTGTGCCGCAGACGCAGATTGTGTCCCATGCGGCCATTGCCCGGCGCGAAATCACGTATTACCCTTGCTGTCGAGGCACACAGGAAAATCCGCCTTGCGGAGTGATCTGATGATGCCCGATGAAACCATGCTGGCATCGGGCCGGCAGGAGCGCCATGGCCATATTGAAAGTCTCAATGCTCGGAAATCCGGTGCTGCGCCGCGTGGCGGAGCCAATCCCGCCCGAGAAGATCACAGGTCCGGAAATTCAGCGCCTGATCGATGACATGTTCGACACCATGCTCGAATACGGTGGTGTCGGGCTCGCCGCGCCGCAGGTCCACGAGTCCGTCCGGTTGCTCGTGACCGAAGACATCCCCGATCCCGATGACGACGGGGAGGATGACTCGGAGGGATTTCTCGCGCGCCGCTCGGTCGTCATCAACCCGGAGATCACGTTTCTCACCGATGAGCAGATCGCGTATTTCGAGGGATGCCTCTCCATTCCAGACTTCCGCGGACGGGTGCCGAGAATCAAGCGTATCCGTCTGCGGGGATTCGATCGCGACGGCAACAAGATCGACCGCGAAGTCGAGGGTTTCCCGGCGGTCGTTTACCAGCACGAGGTCGATCACCTAAACGGGATCCTCTTTCTGGACCGCATGCCGAATCTCTCGACTTTGGCCTACCAGAAGGAGTACGAAAAGTACTGGCTGCCCCGAACGGAACTCGAGGACTAAGCCCGATATGACCGTAACAAGCCGCACAATCGACGATCGAACCCTCGGTCGTCTCCTCGACCGCGTGCAGAAGCCGGGGCGCTACATCGGCGGTGAATTGCACCGGGTGGTCAAAGACCCGTCCCGGGTGGCCATACGCGCCTGTCTCGCCTTTCCCGATTCCTACGAAATCGGCATGTCGCATCTCGGGCTGCGCATTCTCTACGCGCATCTCAATCGGGATGAACGGATCTATGTCGAACGCGCCTACTGCCCGTTTCCGGACATGGAGGCCCGTCTTCGCGAACATCATCTCCCGCTTTTCTCCGTGGAAACACGCACGCCGCTTGGCGACTTCGACGTGGTCGGCTTTTCGCTCCAGTCCGAGATGTCAAACTCGAACATCCTCACCATGCTCGATCTCGGCGGCATCCCGCTTCATCGCTGGGAGAGGGGAGAGGACGATGCGATTATCATCGCGGGCGGCCCGGTCGTCTTCAACCCCGAGCCGACATCCGATTTCATCGATGTCTACCTGATCGGCGATGGTGAAGATGCCTTCGCGCGATTCCTGACCCGAAACCACGAATTGAAGGAGGCGGGAACCGGCCGACTCGAGCGACTCCGCCAACTGGCGAATGAAATCGACGGGTTCTATGTCCCGGCGCTCTACGATACGCGCGTCGATCCGTCCACGGGATTCGTCCATGTGACGCCCACCCCTGGCGCGCCATACCCGGTGCGCAAGGCGCTGGTCAATGACATCAACCAATTCCCCTTTCCATCGGACATCCTCGTCCCGCAGACCGATATCGTCCACGACCGTGTCGCGGTCGAAATCGCGCGCGGTTGCACCGAGGGCTGCCGGTTCTGCCAGGCGGGTATCATCTACCGCCCGGTTCGCGAGCGTTCCCCGCAGTCCATCGTCGACACCATTGTCAATGGCATCGACAAAACCGGGTTTGACGAGGCCTCACTGACCGCGCTCTCCACCGCGGATTACTCCTGCGTGACTCCCCTCGCCAAGGCGGTGATGGCGGAACTGCAAACCCGTCGCGTCGCCATGTCGGTCTCCTCGCTGCGTGTGTATGGCGTGACCGAGGAACTCGCGCGCGAAATCGCGAAGGTCCGCAAAACCGGCTTTACCATCGCGCCCGAGGCGGGAAGCCAGCGCATGCGCGATGTCATCAACAAGGGCGTCACCGACGCCAACATCGACACCGCGGCGGAGATCGCCTTCTCGAACGGCTGGAACCGTCTGAAGCTCTACTTCATGATCGGCCTGCCGACCGAGACCGACGAAGATGTCATGGGCATTGCCGATATTGCCATCCGTGTGCGCGAAATCGGCCGCCGTCTCGGCCCGCGTGGCATCACCATTGTCGTCTCCGTGTCTTCGCATGTTCCCAAAGCGCATGCCACCTTCCAGTGGGTGCCGTTTGACGACCCGGAAAACTTGCGCCGCAAGCAGAAGATGCTCGAGGATCGCCTGCGCCCCTTCAAGGGCATCGAACTCAAATGCCACGAGGTCCGCCTGTCGCGTCTGGAGGCGGTCTTCTCACGCGGCGACCGTCGCCTCGGCAGGGTGATCGAGACCGCCTGGCGCGCCGGCGCCCGTTTCGATGAATGGAGCGACTGGTTCAACGAACAAATCTGGATTCGCGCCTTCGAGGAAACCGGTCTCAACCCTGACCAGTTCCTCCCTGCCCTGCCGACCGATGCCGAGCTGATCTGGGATCACATCGATTCGCGCGTAACGAAGGAGTTTCTCCTCAAGGATCTGCGCTGGGGCCTGAAATCAAGGTTTGCGCACCCTTGCGAGAAACCGTACCTGCCAAAGCGCCACGACCCGCCCAAGTCCGCCGATGGTATCACGAAGCTCGTCTGCTACGATTGCGGCGTCGATTGCGATCTCAAAGCGATCGCCCTCGAACGCGACCAATCCGCCGCCGAGGCTCAGGTGGTCATGGCCGACAAACTGGCCAAGCTGGAATCAATCGGACCCGGAAAGATCCCGCTCCCCGTTGTGAGGGAAACCGGCGAATTTCAGGAAAACGAATCGACCCTGCGCGACCGCGACTATGAATCGACTGGAAATCAGCCGTTCGAGCCGACCCCCGGCCCGCTCTACCGGTACCGCCTATGCTACTCGAAGACCGGGCTGTCGCGTTTCCTCTCGCATCTCGAAACAGTGCGGCTGATCGAACGCGCCGGCAATCGCGTCAAGTGGCCGATGGCATTCTCGGGTGGATTCCACCCCCATCCGAAGATCTCGTTTGGTCCCGCCCTTCCCGTTGGTGTCGCATCCGAAGCCGAGTACTTCGACATCGAACTCACCGAAGAGTGGGAGCCCGGTTTCCTCATGCAGACGCTCAACGATCACCTGCACGAGGGTTTCCGAGTCATGGAAGTCCGCCGGATCACCGGCGAATTCCCGACCATCGAATCTTTGATCGACTGTTACCGCTACCGGGTAACCTTCGACACCCGGGTGTTTGGCGCGATCGCCGGCGATATCGCCGAGTTCGACCAGCGCCTTCAGAGCAAGTTGTCTAACGGTGGATGGAAGATTGAGCGCGTCGTCAAACGCAAACGCCGCATCATCGATGCCGCCGAGTTTGTCTCCGGCTGGTCCTGGACCACCAATAACGGCGACACGGACTGGAACTTGACTCTGATTTCAAGGCAGGGCCGCTGTGTCAAGCCGCGCGAGCTGGTCGAGTCCCTCCTCGGCGAGTTCCCCGAGGGGACCACCATCACGCGCGTCCGCGCCGGGCAGTTGCACGGCGAACACCTGCTCACGCCGATGGAGGCCGTCGGCGCATGACCGCCCGCCCGCGCGTCTCGTTCTATACTCTCGGCTGCCGTCTCAACCAAGCCGAAACCGCGCTCATGGCGGAGTCGTTTCGCGCGCATGGCTACGACATCGCCGAGCATGGCGACCCGGTCAATGTCGCGGTGATCAACACCTGCTCGGTCACCGAACGCGCCGACCAGCGCTGCCGTCAGGAAATCCGCAAAGTTCGCCGCCGCTCGCCCAATGCGACCGTGTGTGCGGTTGGCTGCTACGCGCAATCCGACCCGAAAACAGTCGCGTCCATCCTCGGCGTCGATCTCGTAGTAGGCACCGACCGCAAGTACACCCTGGCCTCCCTCCTGGAGGGGCGACTCCCCCACGGTGTAGACCGGCGATTCCCCCACGGTGTCATCCCGAGGAGCGAAGCGACGAGGGATATGCTTTTAACCTCGGTGGACACTGATGATCCCCGTAGGGGCGGGTCTGAGACCCGCCCCACCCCGGTGATCAACACAGATGGTCCGTCCATCCACGTCTCCCGCCGCCCCGACAACGGCGACTTCGACTACCCGGTGGCCGGCTACTATCCGCACTCGACCCGCGCCAACATCAAAATCCAGGATGGCTGCGAGTTCTGTTGCGCCTTTTGCCTGATCCCGCGTGTCCGTGGTGAAGCACGCTCACGTCCATTAACCGACATCATCGCCGAAGGCGAAGAACTGGTGCGCCGCGGTCACAAGGAACTGGTGATCACCGGAGTCAACATCGGGACCTACGACTTCCAGGGCAAGTCCATCACCGACGTCGCCTGCGGCCTTTCGGCCATTGATGGCGTGCAGCGCGTGCGCGTTTCCTCGATCGAACCGTCCACCGTCCCGGATGACCTTCTCCACTGGATGGCCGAATCGGATAAGGCATGCCGGCACCTGCACCTGCCGCTTCAGTCCGGCGACAATGCGGTCCTTGCCGGGATGAAACGGGTCTACACCGTGTCCGAGTACGCACAGTTCGTCAATCGGGCGAAGTCAATGATGCCCGAACTGGGCTTGGGCACCGACATCATTGTCGGCTTTCCGGGAGAAACCGAACGGGAGTTCCAGAACAGCCGGTCGTTCATTGATGAGATGCCGTTCTCCTATCTTCATGTCTTCTCGTACTCGGGACGCCCGAAGACGGCCTCGATCCATTACGATGGTCAAAACGACCCGCGCACAGTCAAAGATCGCGCGGATCGAATGCAGGAACTCGCCGAGCGAAAAAAGGAACAGTTCTTCGCCGAGCACGTTGGTCGCACGGTCGATGTCCTCTTCGAGTCGGTCGATGACGACGGCTGGCGGAAGGGCTTCACCGGATCGTATCTTCGCGTCGGCGCCGCCCCCGATGCCGTGGGCGAAAACGAAATCGCCACGGTGAAACTCGGCGGTCGAACCCCGGAGTTCTGCTTCGCTGCGTAGGACGGGCTCAGCGAGCCAAGCACAGTCTCATGGCCACAATCACCCTCCCAGTCGTGCCCGACACCGATGCGACCCCCACGGTCAATGGCTGGCCCGCGCCGTCGCAGGTTCGCGCGCGCGTGAATTTGCAGACATTCGGCTGCCAGATGAACGAGTACGATTCGGAGCTGGTGGGGTCCATCCTCGGCGGCGATGGCTATGCTTTCACCCCACAGGAGACCGACGCCGACATCATCCTCTTCAACACCTGCGCCATCCGCGAGACCGCGCACACACGCATCTACGCCCGTCTCGGTGCTTTGCAAAATGAAAAGCGCGAACGCGACAGCCTCGTGGTTGGCGTGCTGGGCTGCATGGCGCAAAACCTGAAAGAGGACCTTCTCCTGCGCTTCCCGGCCATCGATTTCATCTGTGGCCCCGATGCCTACCGGCAGTTGCCGGCCCTGATTGACTCCGCCCGCGGACGGCGCGAGCGCGGCGCGGCGATCGAGCTCTCCGAGTACGAAACTTACGAGGACATCGCCCCCACGCGGGTGGAGGGCATCAATGCCTGGATCGCCGTCATGCGCGGCTGCGACAACTTCTGCACCTTCTGCGTGGTGCCGTACACACGCGGACGCGAACGCTCACGCGATCCCCTGGGGGTTGTCGAGGAAACACGCCGCCTCGCCGCGCGTGGCTACAAACAGGTGACCCTGCTGGGCCAGAACGTCAATTCCTACCGCCATGGCGATGCCGATTTCGCGGATCTCATGCAGATGGTGTCCGAGGTGCCGGGGATCGAGCGGGTGCGGTTCACCTCGCCTCATCCGAAGGACTTCCCGGTCAAACTGCTCGAAGCCATCGCGGGAAACCCGAAGCTCTGCTCGCATATCCACCTGCCCCTGCAGGCGGGCTCGACACGGGTCCTGAAGAAGATGAACCGTGATTACACACGGGAAGAGTTCGTCGAATTGGCGATGCGGATCAAAGCGATCATCCCGGACATCACGCTGACGACCGACATCATCTGCGGTTTTCCGACCGAGACCGAAGACGAATTCCTCGAAACCGAGGCGGTCATGCGTGAGGTCGAATTCGATTCTGCCTTCATCTTCAAGTACTCCGAACGCCAGGGCACAATCGCGCAGAAACTCTGGACGGACGACATCCCCGACGAGGTCAAATCAGCGCGTGTGACACACCTCGTAAATCTCCAGCGCGGGATTTCCCTGCGCCGCCATCAGGCGATGATTGGGCAAACAGTGCGCGTTCTGATCGAAGGGGAAAGCGTCAAGAGCGCCGAGGAGTGGAAATCGCGGACCGACGGCAACATCATCGCCGTCTTCGCCGATCCCGCCCGCAAGCCCGGCGACCTCTGTGACATCCGAATCACCGGCGCAACCGCCAACACTCTCCTCGGAGTTCGCCGCTAGTCCCTCACACAGGGAGACCGGGAGGGCGAGGCTCCCGCCGAGCCCCAGGGGGCAACACTTCGTCACTCATCCCGCCGTCTCACTCCGACGCCGCATACTGCATCAAAAACCGCCGCACCGCCTCGCCTTCGCGCTCGCGCAGGCCAACACAATCCTTCACCTGATCGGCGACCTTCGCCAGTTGCTTGTCGGTGCCCGGCACGTTGTATTCCGGGCGGCGGAAAAACTCCTGCGCCGCAGCCAGACGCTCCGCCGAACACCCGCTGGCAATGAACGGCATGAACGCCCGAAATTGCGGCGGCATCTTCGCCGTGAACGCGTCGAAGTTGTCCAGCATCCACCGAAAGATTCGGTCTTCCTGTCCTGGCTGATCCATGAGCGTTCCGGGAATCGCCATCGCTTCCTGCGGACGCAACGGACCCGCCAGCGAATACGCCAGCGCGTCCTCAATCAGGGCGGAATCTTCGAATTCACCAAGGGAGTAGAGGTAGAGCGAACGGTCCGCCGGTGTCTCCGCTGCTTCGAAGCGTCGCTTGAATTCCTCAAAGAGCGCCCGATCCCCATTGCCGGCGGCAATCCCGACCACGGTCCCGGCCAGCGCCGGATCCACCGACTCGGGTGACTGGAAGTACACCGCGGCGAGCGACTCGGCATACGCCTCCGCGACCGGATCTTTCCCCTCGTCGGCCAGCCACTCAATCAACTGCGGCCGGTAGGTGGAAACGATCTCGTCCTCGCCATCTCTTCGCGACATGCCGAATCGTTCGAGCGCCGGCCCGAGCGTTTTGCGGACATAGATTGCGAACTGGTCTTCCATCTCCGGCGGGACAAACGCCGCGTGAACCTTGGACAGCCCGCCCATCATCGTGGAGACCACCTGCGGCTCCGGATCGTCGGCAAACTCGCCGAGCACCCGCAGGTAATCATCCCCATGAATCTCGCCCGCATCCAAGAGCGCGGAGACATTCCCAAGGAAGGAAACCCGTTCCCGTGGCGTCAGGGCGGCGTCCGCGTTTTTCGCCAATTCCACCAGCATCTCCGGCGGCACGCTCCAGCGATAATACCCCGCCGCATCATGATCGGGCAGGAGATACCGCACCGGCCCCTCGGCGGGCAATTCCACGGTCTGCGATTCGGTGTCGAGCATCACCCGCTGGGTCTTCATGCCCGATTCATCGGCGTACTTGATCACCATCGGAATTTGCCACATCGGCAGCTCGGTGTGTTCGATACCGAAGTTCGCAAAGCGCTTCTGCGTGAGCCTCATCCTGCCGTCGAGAAGAATCTCGGCATGAACCAGGGGCACCCCCGGCTGATCCAGAAAAGTCGACATGGCCGGCGCCAGATCGGAACCGGAGGCGACCGACAGCGCCCCCCACAAGTCGGCCGCGGTCACACTGCCCCACTCATGCTCGCGCACATAACGCCGAATTCCCTCTCTGAACGGCTCGGGGCCGATCCAGCGCTCGATCATCTCAAGCACCGCCTGCCCCTTGTTGTAGGCGAGATCGTCAGCCGATTGCAGCAGCGTTTCGGTGTTGTCCACCGCCTGACGCATGACACGGGTGCTGGGTCTCGCATCCGTCGTCATTGCCCCATTGGTGCCGTGCACTCCCGATACATCGATCCGGTACTCGGGGAACACCTCCGCGACAGTTTTGTCGCCCATCCATGACGCGAACGATTCGTTCAGCCAGAGATCATCCCACCACTCCATCGTGACCAAATCGCCGAACCACATGTGCGCGAACTCATGCGCAAGCACCGATGCCTGGCTCCGGCGTCCGCTCATTGTGAGCTGGGCGGGGTCCTTAAGCAGGATCGATTCCCGAAACGTGATCGCGCCGGCATTCTCCATCGCGCCGTACCAGTACTCGGGCACCGCGATCAGATCGAGTTTGCGATAGGGATAGGGCCGTCCGAAGTACTCCTCGAGTGCCTTCAGGATCGGCGGCGATTGCCGGATGGCTTCGGCGGTCATTCCGGTCTGCCCGGCGCAGACCACGATGCGCGACGGCACCGGCATGTTCGGAATCTCAACCGTCTCGAACGGTCCCACCGCCAGCGCAACAATGTAAGTCGGCATGGGCGGCGTGCGCTCAAACACCACGGTCTTCCACCCGTCGCTGGTCGACTCCCTCGTGATCGGCGTGTTGCTCAGCGCCAGTTGTTTCTCCGGCACGGTGAGTGTCAGTTGAAACGGGATCTTGAAGATCGGCTGGTCCCAGCACGGAAATGCTTTCCGCGCCTCCTCCGCCTCGAATTGCGTGAGGACATACCCCTGTCCATCCCGATCCAGCCGGTACATACCCAGCGCGGTGGTGTCGAAGAGCCCGTGAAACGAGATCACCAGCTCGGCATTTCCCGCTTCCAAGGGCTCGAATCCCGTGGCCGTGACCAGCCCCCGCTCCGCCACCGAGTGCTCAAGCGAGACCGCCCGCCCCGGCGTTGTCAAAGTCAGAGTGTCCAGTGTCAAGTCCAGTGCATGGAACTGAATCTCGGTGACCGGTCGATCAACCCTCAGCTCTACACGCGTCCATCCCCGAAACTCACGCGCATCCGGATCGACCCGAAGTTCGATCTCCTGATAAACGGGAACCACATCCTGCGACAGCCGAAGCGATGCCTGAGACGAATGCCCGACCAACAGAGTAATCGCGATTGCCAGGAGCACTTGCAGACGGGGGGACAGGAAGCGCCGAACGACACGCATGAATCCTCCAGAATCGAAGCCGAGATCAATTGGCCATTGCCAATCGGCAATGGAATCGTGAGTCATAAGGTATTCTTTTCATTGGACTTAGGCAACATCCGATGTCTGCCGGCCCGGTGACCGGAGCATTTTCCTTGCGCGTGGGGACCGGTGGGTGGATCATTCCGCGCAAATCTCGCGGGTCGCCCGCGAAACAAGGTAAACTGTTACAACCGAAAAGAGGTGTACGTCCATGTTCAAACGTCTAACCCGAAGTGGAATTATCGCCTTGGCGTTGACTCTCTTCTTGTTGGCCTCCTGCTCCAGCGACAAGAAGAGCACCAATGGCGGCACGACCAAGAAGCCACCGACACTGACCACGCCGCAGGACCCGCCCACGGTCACCATCGACAGCGATGATCCCGACGCCCAGGCCGCAGAAGCAATGGCCCAGGGGCTCATTGGATCCGCGACCGCCTTCATGGGAATCGCGGAAGGATTTCTCGCCCCGCTGGATGGCGCCGAGTGGGGCGACCAGGTCGATGGTTGCTGGAGTTTCACTTACAATCTTGGCGGAACCTGCGTCTGGACCTACGAGGTTTGTGAGGTCGAGAATGGGTACACATGGGAAATCCGCTACGATGGCAATTGCAGCGGAACCGTGTACGACGAATGGCGTGCCATGAGCGGCAGCACCGATGAAGAGGGCCACTCCGGCCAAATCGTGTACTACAGCCCGAATTCGACCGACGTTCTCGGCGCGTTCGCCTGGAACTACGCGCACGATGGGTTGTCGGGCGGCTGGGACTGGTACGACGGTGAAATCGCCGAGGAGAACATCACCGCCAGTTTCGACTGGGTGATCAACACTGATGGGTCGATGGACCTCGTCTGGGAGACTCCCGGCGACTTCCCGACAAAGTGGGAGGCCCACGTCAACGAGGATGGCAGCGCCGGTAGCATCGTCTATTACCTCTGGGACGGCGCGGACTACTATAAGTCGAACGAGATCATCTGGAACTCGGATGGCTCCGGGTCCTCTACCACGTACGATGAGGACGGCAACATCATCACCGAGGATTCCTGGACCTGATCCCGCTGAAGCAGGGCCTCAGCAGCGGGCGCCTTTCATGCGAAAGGCGCCCGTTTTTG
>JBFMFQ010000130.1:0-10337 GCA_040752075.1 Candidatus Zixiibacteriota bacterium
CCCCGGTGGACAACACCCCCACCCGTGGCTGTCTGTACACTTTGGCGCGTGGGCGATCCATGAAGGCGAGCATGGCCAGCCGGCTGGGGCCGATCGCTTCGCCGGGCTTCAAGACAACCTCACCGAGGCGAATCTCGCTGCCGGTACGCCGTACGTCGGCCCACTTGGCAACGGGGTG
The DNA here is from genome assembly GCA_040752075.1 of Candidatus Zixiibacteriota bacterium. Taxonomy (GTDB): domain Bacteria; phylum Zixibacteria; class MSB-5A5; order WJJR01; family WJJR01; genus JBFMFQ01. The sequence continues at coordinate 179 of JBFMFQ010000130.1, forward strand.
TTCGATCCAGATTCGGCTCTCCTCGATCTGCACTTTCTCGATCGGAACCACCGCATCGGCCCCCGACGGGAGCGGGGCCCCGGTCATGATCCGGACCGCCTCCCCTTTGCGCAATGGCCGCTTGGCCCGGTGCCCGGCGCCGATGTGGTCCACGCTCATGAGGACAACGGGCTCTTTTGCAGATGCGCGGCGTGTGTCCATATGACGGACCGCGTATCCGTCCATGACCGCCCTGTCCATCTCCGGTATGGGACGCGGGGAGCGAACGACCTCCGCCAGCACCCGTCCCCGGGCGCGCTCGATGGGAACAGTCTCTATGCCGACCGGCTTCACGGCGCGCAGGACTCTCCGGCGGAGCACCTCCGGAGATGTCCGAATGACACGCGAACCCGGATGAGGTTTGTCGGGTGGTCGATTCGGCATCTGTCATTCCTCATTGCCCAAAAGCAGGGCATTGGCCAGATCATCGGGCGAATTGAGATTGATAAACGACCGTCGCCGCGGATCGGCGGTGTCGATTTCGTCCTCGCTCAGAATCACGCTCGGTACCAAGTCAAAGAGCCTGTGTGGTCGGGACTCGTCGTCTTGTAACATCCGGCGAATCACCGGGGCGCAGTCGGAATGATAGTACGCGATCAATGGCTCCAGGTGCGGACCCGACCGCCCGCACACCGCCCGTGCATCCCCGCACCGGGCCAGAAGCAACTCGAGGTACGCCGTTTGGATGAATGGGTAGTCGACCGCAAGGACAAGGTTATTCTCGAATCCCGACACTTCAAGGCCAGTGGCGATTCCCCCCAACGGGCCTTTCCCCGACGGCAGATCCGGGTACAGTTCATAGGGCGGTGGCGGCGCGAAGCCGGGAACCTCCCCGACGAATATGGTGGTCGCCACATGAGGCGAAATGATGTCCGCCGCAATCCGCCAGAGGGGCCGTCCTCCAAGTGGCAGAAGTGCTTTTGCAAACCCCATTCGTGACGACTGACCGCCGGTCAGAATGATCCCCGCCACCTCGCGTTTCCATGAAACCAAGCTCACTCCCCCTGTCGCGGGCCGATTTCCACGCTGGGCGGTTTGAGGGTCTCGACCAGACGGCGATTGTAGAAACTGGTGACCGCCTCCCGTGAAACCATCCCCATGATTTCCCGCCGGTTGTCGCGCGCCACGACCGGCAGAACCCCAACCTCGTCGGGCCGAAGCAAATCCCAGGCCTCCGTGAGACGATCCTCCGGGTAGAGCACCTCGCGCGCGGGACGCATGATGTCCGAAGCGATCACCAGTTCCTCGATGTCGTGCTGGGTCATGACCGTGCGGATTTCCTGAAATCCCAGCACCCCGACCAGCCCTCCCTCGGAATCGACGACGAGAAAGTCCGAACGGCCGGTGGTTTCCATCTCATGAAGTATGTCCGGCAATCGCATCGTGACCGGCAGTGTGGCGACATCCGGCTGCATCACCTCGGCCACTGTATGCCGTGCCAGCACATTGATATCCCGGCCCTGCCGAATGACGATTCCCTGACGCATCAGTTTCGCCGTGTACATGGAGTCCGGCGCCATTCGCATCGCGATCATGGTGGCCAAAACACAGGCGATCATAAGCGGCAAAACAGTCTCATAATCGCGGGTCATCTCGAAGATCAGCATCATCGCGGTCATTGGCGCGTGGGCCGCCGCGGCCACAAACGCCCCCATGCCAACCGCAGCATAAGTCCCCGGGACTCCGGTGATATTCGGAAATAGCGAGTGCATGACATGGCCATAGGCGCCTCCGAGCGTCGTTCCCATGAACAAGGTCGGCGCAAATGTCCCCCCCGAATTCCCGGAGCCGAGGGTCAGGGTTGTGGCGATCATCTTTGCGAAGACCAGCACGATCAGGAGCCACACCACGCCGTGACCATGAAGCACACTTGTCACTACGTGGTACCCGTCGGCAAACACCTCGGGGAACGCCAGTCCCACGAATCCAAGCAGCAATCCCCCGAGTGCCGGTTTCAGCCATCCGGGCATCCGGAGGCGTTCAAAGAACTCCTCCCCCTTGTGGAGCGTGCCGACAAACAGCCGCGCCGCGACCGCGCAAATCACGCCAAGGAGAGCATACATGGGAATCTCCCATGCCGAGACCAGATCGTAGTCGGGGACCTGGAACGCCGGGTAGTTCCCCAAGAGTGCATGCGAGACCACCGAGGCAACCACGGAGGCGATGATCACCGGGGCGAAAGTGCCGATGGCAAAGTCGCCGAGGATGACCTCCAGCGAGAAGAACACGCCCGCAATCGGCGCATTGAAGATGGCGCCGATCCCCGCCGCGGCGCCCGAACCGACCAGGATCTTCACCAGGTCGGCCGACATGTTGAAACGCTGTCCGACGTACGATCCGATGGCCGAGCCGATTTGCACAATCGGCCCCTCGCGCCCCGCCGACCCGCCCGAACCGATGCAGATGGCGGACGCGATGCCCTTGGCCACCGCCACACGCGGGCGGATGATCCCGCCGCGCCGGACCACCGCCTCCATCACCTCCGGCACACCGTGACCGCGCGCCTCCCGCGCATAGAAGTACACAATCGGCCCGACCAAAAGACCGCCGACCAGAGGGACGATCGGCACCCAGAAGCGCCAGTCGAAGGGAACCCGCAGAGTCATCAACTCGCGGCTGTAACCGAAGAATAACTCCCGGGCGTTTTCGACCAACCACGTAAACGTCACCGCCCCGACACCAGTCACCAGACCGACCATGACCGCCAGCGCCACCAGCGTCGTTGGCCCGGTCGGACGCCACCAGTGCTTCGCCCAGGGCAAAAGCCAGCGCGGGTCGACAGGGAGCTTGAGTTGTTTGGGCAGGTTCACTTTCTATGGCTCAATCTTCTCTCGCAAATCGACACCCATCACTCCCGGTGGGATTGCCCCGCGGGGTCGCTCGAATCCCCCGTCGCGACAATCTCTGAAAGTAAGGGCATCCGAAAGGAGGACAAGGGAGAATTCGTGGCTCTTGCACTCAGGGCATTAAGGGGTAGAGGTGATTGATCCTGAGGAACCGATGTTTGGACGTATTCGCGCAGCGACTCTGGGATGCCGTGGTTCCGTGGTTTTACGACCCGGGCCAGAGTTCCGGGATATCAAGGGGAGAGAACTATCGTTGGACCGGTTCCCCCACTTTTACTCGCTCTCCCAGCGCCACCGGGCTCATCATCCGCTTGAACTCCCGGATCTCGTCGATGTCGAGGACCTCACTGAGGATCACCTTGCGGTCCTCATGATCGGGCATTACACGCTGGAGAACGCCCCAAGGCGCGAAGATGCCCGAACGCCCCTGCAATTGCCCGCCGAAGAGCGTGCCGACACCGCAGGTCTTGACCACGTAGGCGCGTGCGCGCTGGGCGCCCGCGACAAAAATCTCGGCGTCGCGGCGGTCCTTGTCCATGATGGTGTCCGCCGGCCGGTGAGGCGACACGGTCGGCACAAAGATCACATCGGCGTTCATCCGCCCCATCGCCGCGAACGATTCCGGCACGAGCACATCGGCGCAGATGAGAATCCCCACGCGCACGCCGGCGACCTCGAAGACCCTGTATTCCGTCCCGGGTACAATTCCCCGCCGCTCCTCCCGCCCGTACGGGTTCACCTTCTGGTAGGCCCCGATCGTTTCCCCGCGCACGTACAGGGTCGACATGTTGGCGTACCCGCCGTCGACCGGGTGCGCCATCGTGCCGCCGATCACCGCGCAGCCGAGATCGCGCGAGAGCATGGCCAGCCGGTCATGCTGACTCTGGATGCGCGATGCCCCATCGGCGTAGGACTGATCCCCATTGCCGACAAAGAAGTACTCCGGCAGGCAGATGAAGTCCGGACGCATGCGCCAAAGATGGAGCGTGTCCTCCAGCGTGATCGCGCCACCGATTGGCAATTGCAGGGCCGCGACAGAAATCATCATGGGTATACCATCGCATCCTTGGGAGAGCCCAAACCGTCGCCGGCGGGGAAACCAATCGAGCGACCGTTAATTAAACGTTTCTCGGGGGTCAAAGTTTCGCGCGGTGCCCGTGGATCCTGAAACGTCTGATTGGAAGCTGGTTCGGCACAATCCGCCGGGACGACGGCTGCTTGGTTTACTGAAGCGCCTTGCACACCATGTCGCCGACCTGGGATGTCGAGAGCCCGGAATCCGCCCCCAAGGAGGGTATCTGCTTACTCCGCAAGAGCCCGGCCACGGCGTTCTCGATCTTCCTCGCTGCCGGGTGCTCACCGAGGTAGTCGAGCATCATCGATCCCGCCATGATGGCGCCCAATGGATTGGCGACATTCTTGCCCTTGTACTTCGGCGCCGAGCCGTGGATCGGCTCAAACATCGAGACCTGGCCGGGATGGATGTTCCCTGATGCTGCAATCCCCATGCCGCCCTGCACCATCGCGCCAAGGTCGGTCAGGATGTCCCCGAAGATATTGGACACCACCACCACATCGAACCACTCGGGGTTTTTTACCATCCACATGCAGGCGGCATCAATGTAGGCGTGATCGCGCTCGATGTCGGGATACTCCTCCCCGACCTCGGCAAAGGCGCGGGTCCAGATGTCCATCGCACGGATCGCATTCGCCTTGTCCACCAGCGTGACCTTCTTGCGGCCGTTGCGCGCACGCGCTGTTTCGAAGGCATATCGAATCACACGCTCGCATCCCTTGCGCGTGAAGACCATATCGGCGATGGCGACCTCATCCGGCGTGCCCTTCTTGAGAATACCCCCGATCCCCGCGTAGAGATCCTCGGTGTTCTCCCGGATGACGATCATATCCACGTCCTTGGGCTGCTTTCCCTTGATCGGGCAGAGGTGTTCGGCAAACAGTTTCACCGGGCGCAGGTTGACGTACAGGTCGAATCCGAAACGCATCCCCATGATGATTGGCCGCTCGACCAGTCCCGGCTCCACCCGCGGATCGCCGATCGCACCCAGAAGGACGGCGTCCCTGGCACGGACTTCGGCGAGGACATGATCGGGGAAGAGTTCACCGGTCTGGAGGTAGTGGTCGGTGCCGTGGGGATAATGGGTGTAGTCGAGCGCGAAAGCCGCCCCCGACGCCGCGGCGTCCAGCACCTTGACCGCCTGATCGGTCACCTCAGGGCCGATGCCGTCCCCACCGATCACCGCAATCCGATAAGTCTTCGCCATCTCACCTCGCCAGTCTCCACTCCGCGCCGCCAGAGCGAGAGGCCATGTATACGGAATCGACCGGCGCGATGCAACCGGCGGAGGCAATCCGCAGGCAGGGGCGGTTCCTTCTAAGGGGTTTCCAGGTGTGCCGCAACGGACTTGAATGCCGGCGTTCGCGAGCGTTCATCGAGGATACGGGGCACCAGCACATTCGCCTCGGGGTAGTACATGGCCAGATTGCCCGGCGGGAGTTCGCTGATGGCCACGAGGACGCTCATCTGTCCGGCCTCTGTTCTCACACGCACCGGCGACCCATCGGTCAACCCCAGCCGTGCCGCGTCGCCGCCGTTCATCATGACCACATCACGGCGCGTATTCCCCCGGTAGAGGTCCTCTTCCTCATAGACGACCGTATTGAACTGACCTTCCGAGCGCAGGGTCATGAGACGGAACTCACCCTCCCGACGAGTTGACTGCGGAAGCGGCGTGACATGAAACCGCGCCCGGCCGTCCGGCGTGGCAAACACCGGCTCGTGAAAGGTCCTGCCGTCGATCTGAAATTCGCGTCGGGTGGATTCGATGTCGGCGATGGCGCCGTAACCGGGCACCGTTCGAGCGATTTCCTCACGCAGCCTCTGGTGCGATTGCAGCGCATCCCACTCGAATCGCCCGGGGGGAAGGACACGCTTGGCGATCGCGCTGATGATTTCGACCTCGGAGCGCATTTCGCCCTCGACCGCAGGTACTCCGCCCTCGGAAAGCCGGACATAATTGAACATCGACTCCTGGGTCGTGAACTGCGGTTCCTCATCCCGTGCCAGGGCCGGCAGGATGATTTGGGTCCGGGCACGGCCGTGGGTGCATCCCTCATTGAGCTTGGTCGTGACTCCCACGCTCAATGGAATCCGTTGCAATGCGCGCTTAGACCACTCACGGTCGGGGTTGCTCGAAAACAGATTCCCGCCCAGCAGCAACGACGCTTTGATCCGTCCCTCCGAGGCGGCGACCATCGAAGCGTACGTGTCCTGACCCGGCCCGGGCGGTGCCTTGATGCCGTACAGGGCCTCCAGTTTCTCGGCGAAGGCCCGCTTCACGCCCGGGCTGACTCCGACACTGCCCACCCCCTGAACATTCGAATGCCCGCGAATGGGGAGGAGTCCGCAGCCGGGTCGCCCCAGCCAGCCGCGTGCCAGCGCGACATTGGCCAGCGCGAGAATGTTGTCCACCCCGTGCGCGTGGTGCGTCAGTCCCATCGCCCAAAGCAGGATCCCCCGTTTTGCGCCGGCGAGCATCCGCACAGCGCGGTCAATGACCTCGCGCGTCACCCCGCAGGCGGCCGTCAACGTCTCCCACTCGCTTGCGCGAATGTCCGATTCAAGATCGCTCCACCCGGCGGTGTGCGCCGAGATGAACTCGCGGTCGACCGCCTCGTGCTCGATCAGTCCCTTCAGGAGCGCCTTGAGCAGTGGAATGTCCGCCCCGACATGCGGCTGGATGTAGAGATCAGAGATCGTCGATCCGAACAGAAGACTCCGCCAATCCGATGGCACACGAAACCGCACCAGCCCCAGTTCGCGCATCGGGTTGATGACAATAACACGGCCGCCACGACGCCGCAGGTCGATCAACTGGGTGATCAGCCGCGGGTGATTCGATGCGGGATTGGCGCCGACGACAACTGCCAGATCGGTCTGCCGCAGATCGTCGAGTACCACCGACGATGTCCCGGATCCGTAGACTTTTCCCAGCGCAACACCGGAAGCCGAATGGCAGTAAAACGAGCAGTTGTGAATGTTGGAGGTACCGAACGCGCGCGCCACAAGCTGCAACAAGAACGCCGCCTCGTTGCTCGACCGCCCCGATGAATAGACAAATACCTCATCCGGCGGAGACCCCCTCAGCGCAGCGCCCGCACGATCCAGCGCCTCCGGCCATGAGATTCGGCGGTAGTGCGTGTCTCCCGGCTCGCAGATCACCGGGAAGGCCAGCCGGCCCAGCTTCTCAAGTTCGGCTGGGGAGAGACGCTCAAGCGCGGTCAGCGATGTTGATTGAAAGAGGTTCTCGGAGATGACGCCCGCCATGTCACCCGCCTGCGCCTGGATCGAGTTCTTGCAGACTTCAGGGAAGTGACCGGCTTCATTGACCATCCCGCCCGATTGCCCGCCCATTCCCAGCGCGCATGTCTTGCAGGCGTTCTTCGAGCGTAGCCGGCGATACAGACGCCAAAACCCGCCCGCCTCGCGGCCCTTCCGCAGGGAATACAGTATCGCGGGAATCCCCCCGCCCGAACGGACTCGTGGCCGTGTCATGGCGAAAGGGTACTCCGCCTGAAACCGGATGACAAGTGTCCCGATCTTTGGTGACGTTACGGCCATTCCCCAAAAGGCGAAACAACTTCCCTCAAAATTGCGTAAGCACTTACGTAATATGAGGCAGAAGGCGCCCATGAAGACCGACCTGATCCGTGAACTCGGACCGCTCGCCTTCGCCAGCCGCCTCCGGCGGTTGAGCGACCAGCTATCACACGATGTCTCAATGATTTATCGCGACTTCGAGGCCGACTTCGAGGCACGCTGGTTCCCGGTGGCGCGTCTCCTTGGCCGGCAATCTCCAATCGGGGTGACCGAAATCGCCGAATCCCTCGGCTACACCCATCCGGCCGTGAGCCAGATCGCGGCGGCCATGGAAAAGCGGGGGCTGATCCGTTCCCGGCGGGACCGGACCGATGAACGACGCCGGCTGTTGTCGCTGACCGCCAAGGGCAAGTCCACGCTTGCGCAAATAGCGCCGGTTTGGGAGGCGGTCAGAGAATGCACCGGGGAGTTGATCCGCGAATCCGGGCAAGACTTCCTCCAGGGCCTGGCGGCGATGGAAGAGTCATTGCGCCGGCGTCCGATGGCGGAGCGTCTCCAGACGCGGCTCGACTCCGGCAGCGAGGTGGAAATCGTTCCCTTCACGCGGACACTGGAGCGCCACTTCGAATCGCTCAACCGCGAATGGCTTGGGCCGATCCTGCCCCTCGAAGACAACGACCGGCGCATTCTCCGAAACCCGTCAGCCGGCATTATCCAACGCGGTGGCCAGATCCTCTTTGCCCGGATCGGCGAGTCCGTCGTCGGGACCGTCGCGATCATCCTTCAACGTCCCGGCATCTTCGAGATCGCGAAGATGGCGGTGACCACAAGACGGCGAGGGAAAGGCATCGGACGCCGTCTGGCCCAGGCGGCCATCGACTGGGCACGTCAGTCCGGAGCCGCCGACATTCGAATTGCAACCAGCCCGAAACTGAAGGCGGCATTGGCACTGTACCAATCCATGGGTTTCACCCGCACCACCCCCGATCCCGCCTGGCGTGCCGAATACCAACGCCGCACCATCTTCATGACGCTGGCTCCACCCCGAATCCAATCAGACTCAACGGAGGGATAAGACAATGCAACCACGCGCCCGACAATTCACCCGCCTCGCTGTCGCCGTCATCACCGCCCTGGCCGTTTCATGGGGGCACTCCATCGCGATCGCCCAACAGGGGCAGCCGATCGAGGACAAGCCCATTGACGCGGCCAAACAAGCCGAGATCATCGACAGCGTCACCAAGGCGCTCATCGATGTTTATGTGTTTCCGGACGTCGCCAAGAAGATGGACAAGCATGTCCGGGACCAACTGAAGAAGAAGGCGTACACGCCGATTACCAGCACACGCGCATTCGCCGAGAAGTTGACCGAAGACTTGCGCTCGATCAGCCATGATCTCCACCTGCATGTCGATTACCTCCCCGACGAGGACATCGCCATGATCCAGGGGGACACCGCCGATGGCGGCGGACGTCAGCGGGATCTCGAGAACGCACGCCGAAACAACTTCGCATTTCGTGAATTGAAGATTCTTCCCGGCAACATCGGTTACCTCAACTTCACCGGATTCTCGGGCCACCCCGAGGCCGGCCCCACCGCGGTGGCCGCGATGAACTTCCTTGCCAATTGCGATGCCGTCATCTTCGATGTGCGTCAAAACGGCGGCGGATCCCCCGCGATGATTCAGTTGCTGTCCAGCTACCTGTTCGATGAATCCAAGCACCTGAACAGTTTCTACATCCGCCGGACAGACTCGATCGAGCAGTATTGGACCCCGGCGCATGTGTCGGGCCCGCGCATGAGCGATGTTGATGTCTATGTCCTGACCAGCGGGCGGACATTCTCCGCGGCCGAGGAATTCACCTACAATCTCAAGAACATGAAACGCGCCACCATCGTCGGCGACACGACCGGCGGAGGCGCGCACCCGGTCGAATTCAACTATTGGGCCAATCTCAACCTGTCGATGTCGCTGCCCTTCGGACGCGCCATCAACCCGATCACCGGGACCAACTGGGAGGGCACCGGTGTCGCGCCGGACATCGTCGTCCCGGCCGACCAGGCCCTCGAAGCCGCGCAGAAAGACGCGCTCACCAAGCGTTTCGCGCGCACCTCCGGCGAGGACGAGAAATACCAACTCCAGTGGGCGATCGACGGGCTCGAGGCGAAGCTCAATCCCAGGAGCATCGATGTCTCCAAGCTCACCCGCTACGCCGGAGCCTACGGTCCGCGCTCAATCAAGCTGGAAAACGGGGCGCTGTACTACCGACGGGGCGAGAACCCTTGGGCGAAGATGATCCCGATGAGCGAATCGCTCTTCCGTTTTGACGCATTCGACTACTTCCGTCTGGAAGTTGTGACCGATGCTTCCGGCCAGCCGACCGAACTGGTGGGGCACTACGACAACGGAATGGTGGACAAGTCGCCGCGCACCGGGGATTGAGCGGCCGATCGTTGCGAGGGGGGCAGGCGCAGGGGCGGGGAGATCACCCGCCCCGTAGTAACGGCTTCAGCCGTTACTGCCAATTTGCCACGCGAGCATCTCCCCGGCGATCATCCCATTCCCAAACGCCCGCCCGCCCCCCTCTCCCCCAAGCGACGGCCGTATGTGGCGTGGGGGGGAGGGCCGGGGGGTGGGGGCGATGGTCCGCGGAC
>JBFMFQ010000131.1:0-10268 GCA_040752075.1 Candidatus Zixiibacteriota bacterium
CCAAAGACTCCAAATCGCTGATGGTATCGAGGATCTCGCCGTTTCGCGCATGGCGAAGGATGCGCGCGCCGACACCGCCCTCGCCGGTCAGGTAGGCGAGCGTGCCGTTCGCCGATGCCGAAAAGACGGCGCTGTTGAATCCGGCGTCGACATAAACCTCGTCCGCCAGCGGAAACGGCTCCCCGAGGAACTCCCCCTTCTTGGGGTCAAACCGGCTGGCCATGAGTGTCTGATCGCGGGTGAACAACAGATGACCATTGGCAAACGCGGCGTTCGCCTCGCAGGCCATCAGCTCCCGATTGACCGATCCGTCCAGCGAGCCAACGTAGATGGTGTCGTCCCCGGCCGTGACACCCCCGCCGCCGCGGCGAATGAGGTAGAGGAATTGGTTGCCATCCGGCAGAAACCACGGCCAGCGATGGGTCATTTGTTGGACGGCTGAATCCAGGGGGGTGACCGGCGCCGGAACGCCGCCGGCGGAGGACACGCGAAAAAGTCCGCTGCGCGTGTTGGGGGAGTACACGATGGTGCCGTCGGAATTCCACGAGCCGCCGCGCCCGGATGGCACATCGCAAAGATTGAGGGGCGGGCCGCCGTTGATGTCGATCCGCTTCAGCTTCCCGACTCGCGTGAAAAAACCAATGTAGCGGCCGTCGGGGGACCAGAAGGGGTAATACCCATCCTCGGTTCCCGGGAGCATCCGCGCCGAAAAGGAATCGACCGGGCGCAGCCAGATGTGGGCGGTCTGCAGGCTGTCGACCGCGCCGAACGCGATCTGGCGGCCATCCGGCGACACGGCCAGATTGCCGGCGCCCTCCAGCGCCAGTGAGTGACCGGGCGGAGCGGGAATCGCGAAGCGGACCGGTTTCCCGCCCGGGCGGCCCTCCGATGTTTTCCACACGGCAACATGAATGATGTCGGTGGCAACCAGCAGCGCGAGCACCGCCAAAAGCGCAACCCCCCACGGCAACAAACGCATGAAGCGGCGCGGTTTCTCCGGGAATGCCGCAGGCGGCATCGTGCCGGGCGGCGGCGGCATCGTTGCGGTGGAAACACTGCCTGTTGAGTACGCCGGGCGAACGGTGGAAACCTGGCTGACTCTCCTTCTGCCGGAATCGACCTTGAACCGCCGCAGGTCGCGCGCCACCTCCTTCGCCGACTGGCACCGCTCGTCGGGATCCTTCTGCAGGCAGTCGAGAAGAATCCGGTCCAGTTCGGGATCGATGTCGGGCCGCATGGCCGACAGCGGCTGCGGATCGACATTGACGATCTCATACATGATCGCGGTCTCGTGAACGCCCTTAAACGGCATCTGGCCGCCCAGGAGTTCATAGAGCACAACACCGAGGGAGAACAGATCGGTCCGGTGATCGGCATCGAGCCCCTGCACCTGCTCCGGGGACATGTAGCCGACCGTGCCGATGGTGCTTCCTTCCTTCGTCAGCCGCGATGCGCCACGCAGTTTCGCCAGACCGAAGTCCATGATCTGCACGATGCCGTCCTTGCGCAGCATGATGTTCTCGGTTTTGATGTCGCGGTGGACGATGCCCCGTTCGTGTGCGGCGGCCAGGCCATCGGCGATCTGAATCCCGATTTCGATCACCTGCTTGAGCGAAAACGGCGTGGTGCGTTCCCGCAGGGTCTGCCCCTCCACGTACTCCATGACGATGAAGACACGGCCGTCATGCTCCTGGATGTCGTGGATGGTGCAGATGTTGGGATGGTTGAGCGCGGAGGCGGCGCGGGCCTCCTGGAGGAAACGGGCCTTCGCATCGGGTTGCGCCGACATCTGGGCCGGGAGGAACTTAAGCGCCACCTTGCGGTCGAGTTTGGAATCCACGGCGAGGTAGACTTCGCCCATTCCCCCGGTGCCGAGGTGCTCGATTATCTGATAATGCGCGATGGTTTGTCCGATCATGGTGCCAGGCCGGGTGGTGCGGGAGTGGGGTTTAGTGTTCGAGGATCTGTTTCACCGTTGATGTGGCGGCGAATTCGCGCCGCAGGGCGTCGTCTTCGATTTCGGTCAGGATGGCGCTAACCCGTCTTCGCGCGTCATCCAGGGCGGCCTGCGCGCGCCGGTCGTCGCCCAGGCGTTTGCACGCGCCGTGCAATTCCCACTGCATCTGCCAGAGGACGTTACCCAGGTCTGCGTCCGTCGCCAGTTCAATGGCGCTGTTCAACTCGTCAATAGCGGGTTGAGTTTCTCCTGAATTGAGCAGAACCTTGGCCCGCACCCAGTGGGCCTCGACCGCGGGCTCGCGTGCGCCCGCTTCTTTTGTTCTGGAGAGTCCTTCGATCGAGCGCTGTTTGGCCGACGGTCGGTCGCCGGTCACGCTGTCCAGCCACGCCAAGGTAATCAAGCTGCGCAGTTCATACCACAGATAACCCGAGGCATGCGAGAGGGTCTGGGCCTCTTCGAGGTAGCGCCGGGCGGCGGCGTGGTCGCCGGTCAGCAGGTAGTCTGCCCCCAGGTCGCGCAAGTTGTCGCATTCGGCGCCGCGGTTGCCCTGACGGCGCGCCAAAGCCAGCGATTCGGTGTGACAGGCAATGGCGCGGTCCCAAAGCCCCATGTCCCGGTACAGGTCGCCCAGGCCGTTTAAGCTGCCGGGAATTGCCGCGCTTTCCTCAATGGAGCGCTTGGTCTCGAGCGATTCGGTGTGCGATTTCAGGGCGGTCGCGTAGCGGCCAAGACGGTGGTGGGCCAGCCCGGCGAAGTTCAGGGATTGGGCGAGCCCGCGACGGTCGCCGATCTGGCGCTGAAGCGCGATCGCGCGGTCGAGGCTGTCCACCGCCTCGCGGTATTCCCCGGTGTGGAAGAAGGCATGGCCCATGTGGCTTAAGGCCACGGACTCGGCATGCTTGTTCGAGGTTGCCACGGCTTCGGATTGGGCGCGCCGCGACAGTTCGATGGTTTTCGCGTACTCGCCGCGCGCCGCCTGAACGAAGGCGAGGGTGTTGAGGCACTCGATCCGCCGCGCCTGGTCCGCATGAGTTTCCGCAGCGGCGAGGGCGGCCTCGGCCGTTGCCAGGGCCTGCTTGAGATTGCCCAGCATGCGGTGCGGCGCGGCGGATTTGCGGGTCAGATCAATCCGCCACTCCCAGGCGGCGTCGGCGGAGAGCCGTTGGAGGGCATCCTCGTACCGACGGAGCGCCCCGGTGACATCGCCCGAGGCCAGAAGGGAATCGCCCAGCCCGGAGAGAATCCGCAATGCCGTGGCGGCCTCGCCGGTCGCCCGGCCCGCAACGATCTCCGCCGCCTGCGAATAGAGGTTTAACGCCTCGCTGTTGGCGCACAGATTCCGTGCCCTCTCTGCCGCCGACACCAGGTGCGGCAGGGCCGCGCTCTTCTGCCCCGATGAGACCAGGTGGTAGGCAATGCGGGAAGCGTCCTCCGGACGCGGCTCGGCGCCGGCGGTCAGGTGCGACGCGATCAGCCGGTGGTACTCTTCGCGCAGTTCGGGGATCATGCCGTCGTAGAGAACACCACGAATGGTCGGATGATCGAAGCGGTACCGGGCGCCCTCGTGACGCAAGAGATGGTGCTGCGTTTCGAGAGTCTGCAGCGACCGCAGGACATCGATGCGATCGCGTTTGAGGCAGGCCGACAGCGTCGCCGAATCGAAGTGTTCAACCTCGCAGGCGGCCAGCTCCAGAAGTTCGCGCATCCGTTCGTCCAGTCTCTTCAACCGTTGCGAGATCACCTCACGGACACGCTCGGGCAACAGCGCGGAGCCATCGGCCACCGCCAGCCGCCACGCGCCGTCGATTTCGCGGATTCTTCCGGTGTCGCGCAGGTAGGCGACGGTCTCGGCCACGAACAACGGGTTGCCCGCGGTCATGCCGCGCACCGCCGCCAGGACATCCGCACCGGGCGCCGCGCCGCCGAGCAGACTGGAAATCAGGGCATCGGTCTCCCGCGAACTGAGACGGCCGATCGAGATCGTGTCGGCCATCCCGTCGGCACGCAGACTCTGCAGGCTGTCCGGCAGCGCCGCCGGGATGTCGGATCCCTCCGACTCGCGCATCGTTCCCAGAATCAGAAGCGGCATCGAGACCGCGTAACGGGCCAGAAAGGAGAACAGTCCGGCGCTTTCGGAATCGGCCCACTGAATGTCGTCTAAGAACAACAGCATCGGCCTTTCGGCGGTGAGGGTGCGAAGAAACAAGAGGAGCGAGTCCCACAGTTGTTCACGGTGCAACAGGGCCGGCGTTTCAGCGCCGGGGCTGAGAAACGACCGCAGGATGGGAATCCTGTCTTTCAGTTCGATGTCCATGGCCCGCGCGCGTTGGACCAGCGCCTCGGCCAGCGACGCATCGAGCGCGGGCAATCCCTGCCGAAAGGCGGCGGTAAAGGCATGGTAGGGGAATCCGCCATCATGCGGCAGGCAACGGCCGCGGAGCACCGCCATCCCGGTATCGCGCGCGAGCGCGACCGCCTCCTCCGCCAGGCGTGTTTTGCCCACGCCGGATTCGCCGGACAGAACCATGGTGAATCCGCGTCCCCCGCGCGCGGCGTCGAGCCGGCCGGTAATCCTCTCGCACTCCGCCGCACGGCCGATCAGCCGGGCGCGTGTCGCCGCAGGGGAGGGCTCCTCGGAAAAGAGGCTGACGCGAAACCCGTCGTCCGGGGCGCGGGCGGGTTCTGTCTGAAGCGCCTGGAGATCGGCGGCGATCTCCCGGCAGGATTGGTACCGTTCACCGGGATCCTTCTTCAGGCAGCGGTCGATGATCCGTTCGAGGCCGGACGGCAACTCGGGATTGATGTCGGTGGGGGCCGGGTGCGGCTCATTGACGATCGCATAGAGGATCGCCATGTCGTACTCGCCGGAAAACGGTGTCTGTCCGGTCGCCAGTTCGAAGATCACCACGCCCAGAGAGAAGATATCGGAGCGCGCATCGACCGGCTGGCCGAGGATCTGCTCGGGCGACATGTACGGCGCGGATCCGACGATCGCGCCGGTCAGCCCCGGCGGACCATCGCCGCTGGCGGCCGAGGCCAGACCGAAATCCATAATCTTAAGACGGCCGCTTTCATCGACCATCAGGTTGTCGGGCTTGATGTCGCGGTGGATGATGTCACGGCCGTGCGCCTCGGAGAGGGCACCGCACAGCTGGATCAGGAGGCCGAGCAGGTCCGCTGACGCCATGCGTCCGCGCCACCGGCCCAGAGTCGAGCCCCGGACATACTCCATCACGATGAAGTCGCGATCGCCCGACTCCTCGATGCTGTGGATGGTCACGATGTTGGGATGGCCGAGTTTGCTGGCGGCCTTGGCCTCATCGAGCAGACGCCGCCGCGCGGCCGGATCGGAGGAAAGACGCTCGGGCAGAAATTTCAGCGCCACCTGGCGTTCGAGCTTCGTGTCCATCGCAAGATAGACCTCGCCCATGCCGCCCTCGCCGAGGCGCTCTTCTATCCGGTAATGTCCAATCGCACCGCCGAGCATGCGGCCATGATAACGAATTCGCGATGCAATTTGTCCGGGTTTCTGCCGAGGCCCACTCTAAGGCTGGTTCGGAGGAGGGATGAATCTTCGTCACTGGCCTTGAGGCTTTTGGGGGGGGCATGTCGGGGCCAACAACTTGGCGATTTCCGCCAACTCCTCTTGCGCTGCGAAGATCTCCTCGAGCGACAGGTGCGCCCACCAGTCAATCTGCGCACGGCGACTTCCTTCCCACGTGGCGCTTTCCCAGGCGGCGTGCGAGTCGTTGTTAGGCTTCGGGGTCATGGTCGGTGAGTCGGTGTTTCAATTCCTCAATATCCTGAAGGTCCCTTGGCCGCCCCGCTTCCTGTTTCATCCGCAGAAGTGTTCTTAGCGAGACGAACCTGACCACTATTCCATCCGGGAGCTCCTTTTGGAGCGATTGATCGTATTCGTCATCAAAGACAAAAGGCTCCTCGACGAATACATCGACGGTTACACTTCGATGACGGTCGCTGAAAAACTGGAGTACGCGCATGCCCTTGCTTCGAACCCAGCCCTCACGCGTCTTGGCGTCCGCGAAGCCGTCGACCGTGACCGGTACAAGGGGGCGGTACCCCAGTCTCTCAAGGGCAGCAAACGCCTTCCTGATGTTGTCAGGAGCCAATTGAACGATCAGGTCCACGTCGGCCGTGACTCGCAAAAGGCCATGAGCGTTGACTGCGAGGCCTCCAGCGACCAGGAAACGCACGCCCTCCCGGTCCAAGGACTCCATCACACTGCGCAAACTGTCCTGCTTCATACGCCGAAGTCTGCTTTGCCGGGACGCCGTTCCCAAAAGCATAATAATGAACGCATCCCTGAAGCAACTGCCCTTTTTCCAGCCGTGGAGTGCGAATTGGGCTTTGGAACGCGACTCACCGCAACAAGGGCTATCTTCTATTTCAACTGCAGCATCCGCTCGAGCGCCAGCCGGGCATCCGCGGCAATGCCGGGGTCGACATGAATTTCGTTTTTTCTTCCGAGGTCTTCAAGGCACTCGGCGAGGTCGCCGAGGGTGGTGCGGAACATGTTCACGCAGAGGGGACAATTCTGGCCGGAGAGTTCGAAGATCGTCTTGTCGGGGTGCTCGTCCGCGAGGCGCGAAGTGAGATTGATCTCGGTGCCGATGGCGATCACGGAGCCGGACGGCTGCTCGGCGACATACCTGGTGATAAACGCGGTCGAGCCGACCGCATCGGCCATGTCGACCACCGATTCGTGGCACTCGGGGTGCACCACGATCTTGATCCCGGGGTACTTCTCCCTCGCCATCTCGATGTGCGCCGGGGTGAAATTGGTGTGCACATGGCAGAAACCCTTCCAGAGGATCACCCGGGCGCGGCGGAAGGGCTCGAGATCGGTCGGCGGGTGCAACGGGTCGTAGATTGCACGCTCGTCGCGGGGGATTCCCAGCCGGTTGGCGGTGTTGGTGCCGAGGTGCTCATCGGGGAAGAAGAAGACCTTTTCCCCCCGCTCAAAGGCCCACTGGAATGCCTTTTCCGCGTTCGAGGAGGTGCAGATCAGTCCGCCGTTGGCGCCGGTGAAGGCCTTGAGCGCCGCGGCGGAGTTCATGTAAGAGACCGGGATGATCTTGGAGGTGTCGAGAAATTCACCGAGCCACTCCCATGCGTCTGCAACCTGGTCGTCGCCGGCCATGTCGGCCATCGGACAGCCGGCACGGAGATTGGGCAGGTAGACCCGCTGCTCCGGACGGCACAGGATGCGGGCCGATTCGGCCATGAAGTGCACGCCGCAAAAGACAATGTGCTCCGCCTTCTCCTGCTGAGCGGCCATCTTTGAGAGGTAATAGGAGTCGCCGACAAAACTCCCGAAGGGGACCACTTCCTTGCGCTGGTAATGGTGCGCGAGGATGACCAGCCGGTCGCCCCATTGATCGATCAGGTTCCGAATTCGGGACTTGTAGGCCTCCTCCCCGGCAGAGAGGGGGCGGTCGCAGGTGTTGGCGGTCAGAGTGGTCATGGGGTAATCTCGACATCCACGGTCAGGCCTCCGGAATCCCATAAATTATACAGGCGGGCGACCCGGGGTGATGCCTGTGAACTGCATTACGGCTTGAAGGCGGGCGAGGTTTGGGCTCCCCTTTCGAACGGGCACTTAGGGAGTGAAGGGGTTCGCCGGAATTCCATCGATTGACACGGATCGCAGAATTCGATCCCGCCGAACCACACCGCATCAATAACCATGACAACATCCAAGAGGCAGTGCCGGTAGTCGCAATCCAAATCGCCGCGATCATACCCCATGCAAAGAGAGTCCGAGGCGGGTGCGTGGGCGGAACCCAGCACGAAGTCAATAAGAAGGGACACATCGCCGGCGTCAATGTACCCGTCGGCGTTGAGATCTCCCTGATGGGGGCAGTCGCACCCCGGGCAGGTCGTGTTGCAGGTGAGAAACGCCCGGCAGGTCGGAACCGAAGGGCAGGTTGCCTGGTTTCCGCATGTCGTCCATGTGTCGCCGCAGGTCGGCCGGTAACAACTGGCGTACCCCGGGCAGGTCGGCACGGAAACGCAGGTCGGCTGGGTACCACAAGTGCCTGTCGCAGCGCAGGTCGGTCCGTCGCAGGTTGCGAACCCGGGGCAAGTCGAGATTGCGCTGCATGTCGGGCTTGTGCCGCAGGTGGTTTGCGCGCCGCATGTTGTCAACGGTGCGCAGGTCTCCGCTTGGCAGGTCGAGTACCCTTGGCAGGTCGGGTACCCCTGGCATGTGTTCTGCGATGCGGAGCATGTGGACACACAGCTCGCAGCACCGCCGCAGGTTGGGCCCACACAGGACGGGTACTGTTCGAAGCACGTGGGCTGGGGGATGCAGGTGCCGCCGTAGCAGGTGTTATTCGGTGCGCATGTTGGCGACGGGCCGCACATGGTTTGAATTCCGCTCCCCGGGCAGGATGGTTCGGCAGTGCATGTGAAGTGCCCCGGGCAGGATGCCGTGCGATCACAAGTCGGCTCCGACGGCATTGTCGCCATCGGGTCACACGCACATTCAGCAGAGGAGAAAGGAATTGTCAGCACCGTCGTGTCTCTGCATCCGATAAACTCCCAAATCGTGCACAGCGACTCTTTCTTGGCTGTGATGGAATCCGGGCACTCCGACGAGTCCGAACAAGCGTTCTTGGCACGAATCGTTCCCAGTGGGAGACCCAGGATGCGAAGAGCCTCCTCCCCGGCATTGGCGCACACGAGCTTGTACAGACAGACGAGGGATTGTTGTCCAGCCGCCAAGGGACCAGTCCGACTGGTGCGCTGGTATACGTTCGCACCTGCCGGGGGCACTCCCAAGGGGAAAGAGTCCACCAGGGCCGCGACGGACCGTTGCAGACTAGCGCCAAATAGCGGAGAGGGTGAAGGGTCGCTGGCGGCTCGCGTGTTCCCGGTAAACACGAGCAGAACCGTTATCTGCAATGCCAGCGCGATGACACCGCGCCAACCAGACCAAAAAACGCCCAATCGCAGATGTGCCATTCCCGATGACCTCGTGCTGGAGTGCAACCGGATGGTCGGGGGCCTAACCGGCTCCACAGTGTAATTCCACTACTAGATACCGTGCGCTGGAATCTTGTCAAGTGGCTATCGACCGACTACTGGGAGGGGCAGGTGGGAATTGTCAGCGCAGCACCGGCGTCGGCTTGCGGTTCTCATCGACAGCGACGAGGGTGAATGTTCCCTTGATCACGCTCTCGCGCTCTTCGGTATACAGTTGTTCCATAAAGACATCCACCTCGACTACCATGCTCGTCCGGCCGACTTTGATGACCCTGCCGACCAGTTCCACCAATGTCCCGGCGGGCACGCCCTTCTTGAAATCAATGCGGTCGAGGGAGGCGGTGACCAGCCGCTGACGGCAGAATCGGGTCCCTGTAATCACGGCAACTTCGTCCATCCATTGCAAGGCCGTGCCGCCGAACAGGTGGTCCTGGTGGCTGATGAGATTGGGGAAGACCAGTTTCACCACACGGGTGAGGGACTTTTCCATGCGCTCTTCGATGGTCTCTTTCGCCATTTTTCTCCCATCACCCATGTCCCGCATTATCTGGTCGGATTGGGTGAGATTGCAGAGCCCCGGAGGGGCGACACATCGTTAGCCACGGGCGTGAGCCCGTGGATTGCAGGGGCGTTTCTACCTCCCCATAGCCCCGTCAGGGGCGACACAGAATTACGAATGATCAAGGCGGTGGCGCCACGGGTTTGTGTCGCCCCTTCGGGGCTTCACGGGAGGCAGGGGTGTTCGAAACCCCGGGTTTACGGGCCCGTTGAAGAACCGGCGTCGTTTGGGTGACCGATACGGCTCGGCACGGGATTGCTTCGTCTCCCGCTGCGGCTCCGCCGCGCGGGATCCTCGCAATGACTTGGAGTTGGTAGTCATTGCGAGCGAAGCGAAGCAATCCCGACCCAAGCCGGTGAACTCCCAGTCAACGAGGATTCTCAACACGCCCTTACGCCCGGGGCTAAGGGTGTGTCGCCGCCTCGCGGCTAGAATGTAAAACGCCACTCGCCCAACGGGGCGGGGCCGGTACCCGTGACGAAATCGAGAAGATAGACCTGGTCGGCGGCATCGACCGCTCCGCTCAGATCGACATCGCCGCAGTAGGTGTCCGGGTAGATCGGATTGCCGGAGGTGAGCCAGCAGACATCGACCAGGTTGATGATGCCGTCGTCATTGACATCCCCCCGGGCAAACCCGGCCCAGCGCGCGGCGCGCTTGGCGACATCGAGGCCGTTTGCTTCGATGATGGCGGGGTCGAGCGATGAGGCATCCACGCCGAAGAGCGCCTGATGGATGGCG
>JBFMFQ010000132.1:0-10107 GCA_040752075.1 Candidatus Zixiibacteriota bacterium
AGGACCGCCCGCAACGGGTGAGTCAGTGATAGCGTTGGCTTCGGCATGGCTGGTTGTCAGTTGACGCGTGCGCTTCCCTCAATGACGGAACATGAAATCCACTTTGTAACTGACCCAGACAGCGACCGGTCTGCCCTCTCGCATCGCAGGGCGGTACCGGTTCTTGTAGGCGGCCCGCAGCGCGGACTCCTCAAACCCGTAGTTCGTCCCGGATGACTTCAAAATGCGCGCTTCGACGACAATTCCCTTTGAGTCTACCAGCGCCTGTACCCACACAGTGCCCGAGGCGCCGGCCACAACGGCTTTTTCGGGATACTCCGGGTATGTATGCTCGATCTCCTCCGGCATTTCTTCGACGGCCACGAAGTCATTCGGACGCGGCATGATCGGCATCGGCGCGCGCTCGTCGCACCCGACCCCGGTTATTGAGCCGATGTCCCAGCCATCGGCTCCCGCGCGGACACAGGGGGAATTCGATGCCAGACTGAAATCGTAGTCCTTGATCGCGCAGAGCAACGGGTCTTCGAAGACGTTATTCGCGGTGTCGGCTGAGAAGCCCGAACACGATGCCGAATCATGCGCGAAAAGACAATTCCCCGAAACGACCGGTGCACCATCTCCCTGCCAGTCGATCCCGTAACGCCCGGGATCGAACGCGAGGATCGAGTTCGTGATGGAAACCTCGTCGCAGTCGCGAAACGTCAGGGACCCGGCCGCCCCGCTGTAGTTTTGCACGACGGTGTTGTGGTCGAAGGCGATGCCTTGCACCTGCTCAAACCACAGCACCGCTTGTGCAAACGTCGTATTCCCGTGGATGAGATTTCTGTTGATCCTGAGATTTGCGCTTTGACGGAAGTGCATCACCGGGCCGATCTGGCAGGAATTGCGGATGAAGGCATTGCTGTCGATCAGGGCGGCATCCACTTTGACGCCGCCAATGGCGGGGCCGCCGTTTTGATCGAAGATGTTGCCGCGTATGAGCGGCCGGCAATTGGGCCCTTCGAGGCTCACCCCCGCCGGCCCGTTGTCGGCGGTCGAGTTGGCAACGATGCGGTTGTAGAGGATCGCCGGCCCGACGCCTTTGCAGAGGATTGCGCAAGAACCCAGTGTGTGCTCCGAGGTGATCGTGAATCCCCGTATGGTTGTGGTTGAGTCCTCGCCGCTTGTGATCGTGATGGCCGGGACCATCGGGAGGAGCGCGCGGAGAAACGTGGAGTCGAAACCCTCGGTTGAGGACAGATAGATCGATTTGCCGTAGAGATTGAGATTTTCCTCGTAGATGCCCGGCGATACGAGGATCGTGTCGCCTTGCTGTGACCGGTCGATCGCGCGCTGGATGGTCGGGTGGTCGGCGGGGACACGGATCAGAGCGGCGCGGGCCGGTTCGGGGCCAGCGTAACTATGAACAATAAGTATTAGTAGTGACAAGACGGCGGCCGGGGCAGCACGGCGATTCCCCGATGACGACCGGGCACTGAGTGGATGTTCGGACACCTGACCTCCGGGGGTAATCTGGGATGCCGGCCAGTGGTTGTCAAGGGGCGGTGGCGTAACCAAAGGCTCCTCACCCCGACCCTCTCCTGAACCGCAAAAGACGCGGTTCAGGAGAGGGAGAAAGGCGGCGTTTCCTGGCGTCAGTGCAATCCGCGGACCAAGCCGGCGGAGAAGCGGACGTATTTGGGGCTGTGGCGTTTGAAGTAGAAGACGAATTTCAGTTCTTCGTTGCTTTCCAGAAGCCAGAGCGGAAAGACCGCGTTGATTTCGGTGTAGCGCTTGTTGTTGCCGAAGCCATCCACACGCACGCTGTCTAGTCTGGTCGAGATCGGATTGACGAGGCTGTCATTGCTCAGGCGGCATTGAACGCCGGTGATCTCGAGCCAGTCGTTTTCTCCCTGCCAGCCGGGGAAGTCGTGCACGCCGGTGATCTGGAAGCCGTTGTTGAAGCGCTCGGGCTCGAGGTCGGCGGGGATGGCATACCCTCGGGAGCGGATGCGCGAGACGACCTCATGGACGGCGCGTCCGCGCGGGGTCAAAAGCGCAATGTCCATGACCACCGGGTGGTTGGGGGAGCCGGCGTTGGCGTGCTTCACCTTCCAGGAACCGCGCGGGTAGATCGCCTCGATGCCATTGACCACATCCCCCTTGTCGTGCTCGTGTTCGGGGATTTCGCGGATGAAGTCGGGGGCGACCAGCGTGACCTTGCCCGCCTGAGCGGCGCCGGCGGTGAACAGGGCGACAGCGATGGTCGCCGCCAGCCAGAGAGTGAATCGTCGTGTGAAGGGGATCATTGCCGACACTCCGTGTACGAAGTCCTTCGGGATGGGTTTCGAGCATTGCGCGCGACGCATCACGATATCCTCGATTGGCAATCGCCAAAATCAGTGGTGATGGGGCGGGGCTGTCAAGAGAGGAGAGTTGGGCCGGGATGCAAAGTTGTCATATTGGCAAGGGTCTTGAAACGTCGGCCATTGAAGGGAATGGGAGGCGAATCCCCGGTTACGCGTTTGGCTATTGAATTCGGGGCGCGGATTTGGTGTCTTGGTGGTTTCGGGTGTGGCTCGGTGAGCCGCGCCAACGGATCGGATTCAATCTGACGGTCGATGGCCGGAGTATCCCCCAAGGACAACCCTCCCCCCCTGCGTGTGGCGGTAATGGCCTCGGGATCGGGGACCAATTTGCAGGCGATTCTGGACCGGGCGGCGAGCGGGGAGTTGGGCGCCGAGGTGGTGCTGGTGGTCTGCAACAATCGGGATGCCATGGCCTTAGAGCGCGCCCGCAAAGCCGGCTTGACGGCGGTGCACTGGTCGGAAACGATGGCCGGATCGCCGGAGCGGTTCGGGGAGGAGTTGCTGGGGATGTTTCGCGGGGCACAGGTCGACCTGGTGGTCCTGGCCGGGTATATGAAACTGGTGCCCCGGACGGTGGTGGAAGCGTATCAGGGACGTATGCTGAACATTCACCCCGCGCTTTTGCCCAAGTTTGGCGGGAAGGGCTATTACGGGATGCGTGTTCACGAAGCGGTGATTGCTTCCGGGGATACCGAATCGGGCGCCACGGTGCATTTTGTTGATCCTGAGTATGACCGGGGGCCGGTTTTTCTGCAGCGGCGGGTGCCGGTGCTGCCGGGGGATACGCCGGAGATGTTGCGGGACCGGGTGCTTGAGGTGGAGCATGAGTTGTTGCCGGAGGCGGTGGCGAAGTTTGCGCGGGAGAGGCGGGCGGCGGGGACGAAAGACTCTGGGTCCCGCCTTTTGCCGGGATGACAGAGCGGTGAGATTGGTGTAGAAGTGGACTCAGTGGACGTAGTGGACCAAGTGGACAGTGGACGGTGGACAGCTTAGAGAGGGCAAGACGGATGAATTCGGTTTCGGCGAACGCTGGGAGTGCGGTGGTGCAGACTGACCTTGGGAAGATCAAGCCGGTGGCGCGGGGGAAGGTGCGCGACATCTACGATCTGGGCGAGCGGCTCCTGATTGTCGCGACCGACCGGATCTCGGCATTTGACTTCATTTTGCCGACTCCCATTCCCGGGAAGGGAAAGGTCCTCACGCGCATGTCGCGGTTCTGGTTTGAGAAGACACGGCACATTGTGCCCAATCATCTGATCAGCGCGCGTGTCGAGGATTTCCCGGCGGAGCTCAAGCCCTACCGGGAGCAGCTTGAGGATCGCAGCATGCTGGTCATCAAATGCCGCCGGATCGACTACGAGTGTGTCGCCCGCGGATACATCACCGGGTCCTTGTTCAAGGAGTACACCGAGGCGAAGGCGATGCAGGGCAACGGGCCTGTTTCGCTGCATGGGTTCACCTTCCCCGCCGACCTGGTGGATTCGCAGGAACTGCCGGAGCCGATTTTCACACCGGCCACCAAGAATGACGGCGGGCATGACGAGAATGTGTCGTTTGAGCGCATGGCGCAGGATCTGGGGCACGATCTCGCGGTGCGTTTGCGCGATGTCACCCTCGCGCTTTACCGGTGGTGCGCGGAGTATGCGCGTGCGCGGGGCATCATCATCGCCGACACCAAGTTTGAGTTCGGGTTTGATGGCGAGGAGTTGACGCTGATCGATGAGATCTGCTCGCCGGATTCCTCGCGCTTCTGGCCGGTCAGCGATTACCAGCCGGGGCGTTCGCAGCCCAGTTTCGACAAGCAGTATGTGCGCGATCACCTGTTGGCGATCAAATGGAACAAGCAGCCGCCCGCGCCGGAGCTTCCGGCAGATGTGGTCATCAACACGGTGGCCCGCTACGAAGAGGCGGAACGGCGGCTGGTGGGTGGTTGAGTAGTAGTGGACTTAGTGGATGGGATTGAAAGGACGATCACATTGAGCACGATGGCGGAAACTGTATTGGATTCGCAGGCGATGGGCGCCGAACAGCCGGTCCGTGTGCGCCGGGCGGTCTTGTCGGCGTATGACAAGACCGGGCTTCCCGAACTGGCGCGGACGCTGGCGAAATTCGGAGCGGAGATCATTTCGACCGGCGGGACGATGAAGACCCTGACCGAAGCGGGGGTTCCGGTCATTGCGGCGGAGACCATCACCGGATTCGGTTCGCTTCTGGGCGGACGGCTGAAGACCCTGCATCCGAACCTGCTGGGGGGAATTCTGGGGCGTCCGGGAGTCGAAAACGACCGTCGCGAAATGCAGAAAAACAATATCACGCCCTGCGAACTGGTGGTGGTGAATTTGTACCCGTTCTCCCGTGCGGCAAACGACCCCGCGGCCTCCTTTGCCGATGCCATCGAACTCATCGATGTCGGCGGCCCGACGATGATCCGTGCGGCGGCGAAGAATCACGCTTTTGTCGCGGTGGTCTGCGACCCGGCGGACTATGAGTTTGTGCGTGTGGAGCTTGAGGACAACGACGGACAGATTTCGGCCGCCACACGGCGTCATCTGGCCGCCAAGGCATTCGCCATCACCGCGGCCTACGATGCGCGAATTGCCGAATACCTCGCGGCGCATTCGGGCGGCGCGGAGATCGACCGTTTCCCGACCATTTGGATTCAGTCATTCGAAAAGAGCGGCGGACTTCGCTACGGGGAAAACCCGCATCAAAAGGCGGCGGTCTATCATGCCGCCGGACAAACAGGGCCATCGCTGGCCACGGCGACGATCACCGGCGGCAAGGAGTTGTCGTATAATAACTATGGCGACCTGGATGCCGCATGGCGGATGGCGGCGGATTTCGATCAGCCGTTTGCGGCGGTCTTCAAGCACGCCAACCCATGCGGCGCGGCGATGGGGCGCGACATTCGCGAGGCATACCAGGCCGCGCACGATACCGATCCGTTGTCGGCTTACGGCTCGGTGATCGCGCTGAACCGAATGGTGGACCGTGCCTGCGCCGAGGCGCTGAACAACACGACATTTATCGAGTGTGTACTGGCGCCCGGCTACAAACCCGAAGCCATGGAAATGATGCTGACCAAGAAGACCCGGCGGTACATCACGGTCCCGGCCATGGACCTGAGCGCATTGCGGCTGCGGTTTCGTGAGCTGGTCGGTGGGCTTTTAGTTCAGGAGGAGGATTCCGGTGACCTCTCCCCTGCCGACCTAAAAGTGGTCACCAGGGCCGCGCCTTCCGATGAGCAGATTAAGGCCATGCTCTTTGCGCGGAAGGTGGTCAAGCACGCCAAGTCGAATGCGATTGTGCTGGCCCGGGGGACGGCGGCGGTCGGGATCGGATCGGGGCAGACATCGCGTGTCGATGCCGCGCGTTCGGCGGTCGAGCGCGCCGGGGAACGTGCCAAGGGGGCGGTGGTTGCTTCGGATGCCTTCTTCCCCATGCGCGACGGAGTCGATGTGGTGGCGAAGGCGGGTGTCGCGGCCATCATTCAGCCCGGCGGGTCGAAGCGGGATGAAGAAGTGATCGCGGCTTGTGATGAGCATGGGATCGCGATGGTGTTTTCGGGAATGAGGAATTTTCGGCATTAAGGCGAAGGACGAAGGACGAAGGACGAAGGACGAAGGACGAAGGACGAAGGACGAAGGGAACGGATTTTGGCAGATAGACGTTTGGGGGAAACTCTATGATCGGTGTCATCCCGAGGAGCGAAGCGACGAGGGATCTGCGTTTGGGGGGCAGGGTGCGAAATACAACAGCATATCCCTCGCTCCGCTCGGGATGACACCGGGAGTTGCGGGTTACAAATTGCGATACTGTTGCCGGGGAAGTCAGGAGCCCTGCGCGACAGCCTGATGAGGCAAGGGAACGAGGATCGCGCGCAGTACTCCTGACCTACGGGTGATGGGTTGAGGTTGATCGATGAGCGTGCTTGAGGGAAAGCGGGTCCTGCTGGGGATTACCGGCGGGATTGCGGCGTACAAGTCGGCCTATTTGTGCCGTCGGCTGAAGGACGCGGGCGCGGATGTCTGGGTCACGATGACGCGCAACGCGGCGCAGTTTATCACGCCGCTGACGATGGAGACCCTCTCGCAACGGGAAGTCCTGATCGACATGTTTCCCGAAAACCGGTTTGTCGGGACGCGTCACATTGACATCTCGGACTGGGCGGAGCTGGTGATTGTTGCGCCGGCCACGGCGAATTTCATCGGGAAGTACGCCAACGGCATCGCCGATGACATGCTCACGACGCTTTTAATCTCCACGCAGGCGCCGGTCATGCTCGCGCCGGCGATGAACACGGACATGTACAACCATGTCGCGGTGCAGGAGAACATGCGGACGCTTCATGGTCGCGGCGTTTACTTTGTCGAGCCGGGAGTCGGACTCTTGGCGTGCAATACGTACGGTGTCGGGCGCATGGCTGAACCCGAGGAGATTGTCCGGGCGGCGGAGGAGGTGCTCGGACGGTCGTTGGCGCGCGATCTGACGGGGCGGACCATTCTTGTCACGGCCGGTCCGACGGTCGAGCCGATCGACCCGGTGCGGGTGATCACGAACCGTTCTTCGGGGAAGATGGGATACGCGGTGGCGGAACGTGCGGCACGACGCGGGGCGAAAGTGCTGCTGGTCAGCGGACCGACCATGTTGGCTTCCCCGGCGGGAGTCGAGCGGGTCGACATTCGCACCGCGCAGGAGATGCATGATGCGGTGATGTCTCAGTTCGACTCATGCGATGCCGCGATCGCGGTCGCCGCGGTGAGCGACTGGCGTGTCGCCGGACCTGCGATGCAGAAGCTGAGCAAGAATGACGGGCCTCCCTGGTTGGATCTTGTGCCCACGCCGGACATTCTTGCGGCGATGGGATCACGAAAGAAAGCGGGGCAGATGTTGGTCGGCTTTTCCCTTGAAACCGAGGCCGCGCGTCTTGAATCGCCGACGAAACTGAAACAGAAGAACCTCGACTTATTGATCGCTAACAACCCGACGACACCGGGATCGGAATTCGGCGGGGAGATGAATGAGGCGATTCTTATTGCGCGTGACGGTGACGTGGCCCGTCCGGGGCTGATTACCAAGCGCGCATTGGCCGACCTGATTTTGGATCGCGTCGCCGCCGGGCTGGCGCAAGTGCAAACGGCTCACTCGCCCAAGACGGCGGTCTGAGCGTCCCCTTTTCCATCCGAGCACCAGCACTGTCAAGACCGGCTGACGGGCTCGGTCTGAGATCGGGCCCTGCTCCGAGGGTCAACCGGCTCTGGGAGCGCCAAGTCCCGGCCTTGTGCACTCAAGCGCCTGGTAGCGCGCGGCTCCTTGCCGGCCCCGTGGACCATCTGCACAGGCGTGGCGGGGACGAGCATCAAGCCTATGGATTCTTGAGACGATCGAAGTCGACTCGGTAGACGACGAATTCGTTCGGGATGGAGTCGCGCATCGCCTGCCAGCGGCGGAGGGTGGGAATGCCGAGTGTTGTGCTTTCCGCAAGGTAGTAATCGGACGCATAGAAATTGGCGGGAACGCGGAAGAGTTCGGGGAAACGCGCACGGAAATGCTCATGAATGGTCCAGAGTGAGTCCGCATCGATACCGGCGTTCGGCTGAAGTTCAAGGCGGCTTTCGATGATGGTGCGGTCCATCATGTTGTCAAGGAGCATCCAGAGATCGGAGCGCAGCAAACCCCACATGGCAAAAGAAGGTGTCGAGAACGGATGCCCCCAGCCGTATTGGACAACCGGCCAGTTGTACGAGGTTATGGTTCCTGCGCCCTCATGCCGGTTGGCGATGGTCAGCAGAGCATCGGCAATGCCGGCCCGCATGTGCAAATGACGCGCCGGGCCATCGGACCCAATGACGATCAACAGGGCAGCGAGAACGGGCAACACGAATGGTCCGGATTGACGGGCGCCGCCACCCGCCCGCTTCAGCAAGGCACCGATCGATTCGAGCAGCGCGGCAACGCTCACCCCGAGAACAACACCGAAAAGCGGGAACAAGACGGCAAAAAAGCGGAGTGACTTATGGGTCCCCATGACAGAGTGAAACAGGATAGGGACGGTGCACAGGATCAAAGCAGTCAGAAACGCCCTTGGTTGTCTCCCGGTGCCCTTGAGTATGGCGTGCCTCGCTTCTGGCCAAAGCCAAGCCGCACCCGCGGCGACCGTCGCCGGGGCCGCTCCGAACAAGAGGAGATAGTAGGCGAAGATGAACGACGGCGCAAACTGGACGAGTCCCTCGTGCCCGGTGATGTAGTGCCGGAGGAACTCGCCATAGGGGGGATGGAGAATGAACGCCACGCCGAGGATCGCGAGTGCGACCGTGCCGGTTCCAAGAATACGCAGAAGCCTCAAGGTCACGGTGCGGGACGCCGAAGGCAACGCCTCAATGCACGTGACGGCCAGTCCCGCGGGCAGTGCCCACTTGAAATCCACGAACGCGATCAACCCGACCACGATTCCGGTTATCCAGAATCGCCCTCCGAGGCAGGCGATCCAAAGCAGTGTAAAGAGAAGGGCTTCGAGGAGAGTCGGCGCGGCTTCCGCGATGTATTTCCCAAGAAATGGCGAGAAACTCAGAAGCGCGAAGAGAATCCCGCCGGCCCGATAGCCAAACCGCCGCCACGTCACCAACCCGCACAGGAAAACGATTAACGCCCAGATGGCCGTGGAGAAATACATGATTCCGTTCTCGCCGAACAGGGAGACGGCGCCCAGGAGGGGGATGCCGTAACCGAGCTTTGTGGGGGCATACGCGGTGATCTCGCGGAAGTCCATGAACAGATTGGCCGGGTCGAAGACATCCATCGCATAGACGGCTTCATCCCAAAAGCGCGGATAAAAACTCGACGGATACGCGCGCACAACCGCGATCACCGCCCAGAGCGTGACCATCGTCATGATGAGGAGGAACAGGGTTCGCTCCGGAATGCCGTCGGGCGTGGAAGGTCGCTTCGCCGGATGTTTTTTCGGGATGGTCATGACGGGTTGGAGTCCACCAGCCGGAAGCGCTCACAGACCATTGGGACATCCGGTGTCGGGGATCGTCCGATGCGGTTGCACTCGGCAATGATGTACGTCCAGTATCCTTCACGCCAGGACGCCAGAGAACGGTCGTCCTCTCCCCCATCGAAGGCGAATTGTGGATCGACCTGGCTAAAGGGGATGATGCGGATTTCGGTGGTTTCGATAAGACAGACCGGGGTTCCACCTCCATCGAGGACAATGCTCAAGTCGCCGGGTCGCGGGAGTGGTTTCCTGTCGTGTTCATAGGACCAGGCCAGGCTGCCGGTTGCGGTCTTGATGCCGGCCTTGACCAGCGCTGCAAGCTCGGTGGCGCTTTCGGGTGATGTGCCAAAGGCGAATGCTTCGTAGTAACGCGCGGGCTTGGGAGCCTCCTTGGGGAGGGAATCCAGGTAGTGTGCCCAGAGTTTCTCAACCTCGGTCATGAGGCAGAAATACGGAAATCTGGCCGGAAATTCATCGTCAATTCCATAGGCAGACCGGCTTCGCGGGTTTGCGTGGGCGGGAATGTCCGCACCACATCCCCCCCGCCCCGGCCCGCTCCCCGGGGCAGGATGCCTCACGAGCAAGGGAGCAAGACGTGGCCCGACGGTTCTACAGGCGGCGGGCCGTTCGAATGGACGGGGACACAGGAATCCCTGCTCCGCGCAGGCCCGGGGGTTCGACAAGAGGGCAAAATGGCGAAACCGGCGGGGTGCCAGGCACCCCGCCGGTTTTCGGTACGGCGGCGCGCATCCTTGCGCG
>JBFMFQ010000133.1:0-10075 GCA_040752075.1 Candidatus Zixiibacteriota bacterium
TTCGCGCAGTTGCTCGATGACGGGTTCGACGGCCTTGCGGCTCTTGGTTTTGGGGGCACGCCCCACAACGACATTGCTCATGATTAACTCCGGTGTCACGACCTCTGGCTCCCTTATCAGGAGCGGGTCAGAATTCTTGAATTTCCGGCGAACCTTGGCGGTGCAGCACGAAACTGAACCGCAAACAGCCTTGCCTTGTACGCCCTGTCAACAGAAATTGCGAGCCTTTTCGGTACGGGGACCGCCCCCCGACTGCCGTGGCTACTTCCACCACGAGAATACTCGCGAGCCGGACGAATGTTCCCACTTTCACGTCAAGTTTGTCAGATTGTCTTCTTCACGAAGCCAGGTTGTCCCCTGTGCGACAAGGCGATGGCGCTCTTTGATGCGATCACGAAAGACAGTCGGGTGCGTCTCCGGCCGGTGAATATCCTGAGCGATCCGGTCCTGTTCGATACTTACGGGATACGGATCCCGGTCTTTCTCTTCCCCGACGGGACCACGGTCGAGGCGCCGGTGCACCGTGAGGATCTGATCAGGGCCCTGAAACGCTGCGCCGGCGAGCCCGGAAACGCCCCGTAAGCCGATGTCAGCCTTTGTGTTGCTGAATCGCTGGGTTTCCCGGCAACATTATATGCACAAATGCGTATATGTCTATGGAGGCATATGATGACACCGCGCCGACCCAGTTCCCCGGACCTGCCGCCCTCGCTGCGGGCGCTCGCCGATCCCACGCGTTTGAAGATCATGCTCATGCTGGAAGGCAAGAGGCGCACGGTCGGAGAGATCGTCGACTTTTTCCAGTTGTCGCAGCCGACGATCACCCGGCACCTGCAGACCCTGGGGCAGGCGGGGCTGGTACGCCGGACAAAAAAGGGTCAGTTTGTGTATTACGAAACCAACGACCCTCGGATTCGAGAGGTGTGCGTGGCCCTGGTCAGTTCGTTCCCATGCTGCTGTGTGACGGTGGCGGCGCCTGATGACACAGAGGGCGGCACCCCTCCGGAGAAAGCGGGATCTTCGACTCGAAATCGACGGAAAGGAGGATCGTCATGAAACGGTACAGTCTACCGCGTGTGGCGCATTGCTGCGGCGGTTCGCAACGCGGGTCCCGGGCAGGACGCTAAAAGGCCCATCGGACCAGTAACCCAGGGCCGTCCGTGAGGACGGCCCTTCTCGTATTCGGCGGTCTCGACGGGCCTTTGCCCCAGTTTACGCCACTCTCCCCGGATCACCAAGCTGTGGAATTGTCACGCCGGTTTTCTCGGTGACATGTAATTGACAAATTGAAGTCGGTCTATGGCGGTAGTCACGATGTGGGGGTGTCGGCGTTCCCGACCCAAACCGGGGAGTCCCCGGCTTTCGCCCACCATCCCAAGATTCGCGGATTAACACTAAACCGTCACCGGAGGGGTCCCGTCATGCGCAACGGCGTCAGGATTCTGGGCTTTGCTGTGCTCCTGTTACTCGGTCCGAGCGTCACGCTCGGCGCCATTCCGAATTTGGTGAACTTTCAGGGGTGCCTGACTGATCTGGACGGGGCACCGGTGGCCGATGGCAATTACGATCTCACTTTCACGATTCACACCGACAGTGTCGGCGGGACACAACTCTGGAGCGAGACCCAGATCGTTGCGGTCCAAGCCAGCTTCTTTACCGTGGTGTTGGGCGCGGTGACCCGGCTTCCGGACACGGTCTTCGAGTATTCGCCGGACTTGTACGTGGGGATTCAGCTGGGTCTCGCGCCGGCCCTGGCCGGCCGTCTGCGTCTGACATCCAACCCCTTCAGTTATCACGCCCTCCACGCCGACACCGCCGAGTATGCGCGTGGAACGGGTTCCGGTGCGGGCGGCTGGGTGGATGACGGCACACTTGTGC
The DNA here is from genome assembly GCA_040752075.1 of Candidatus Zixiibacteriota bacterium. Lineage (GTDB taxonomy): Bacteria > Zixibacteria > MSB-5A5 > WJJR01 > WJJR01 > JBFMFQ01. The sequence continues at coordinate 1,879 of JBFMFQ010000133.1, forward strand.
GTCTCGAGACGATCACGGACAAAGTCGGAATCGGGGTGACCGAGACGAAGTCGAAACTGGAGGTCAACGGCGATGTGAATGCCTCGATGTTTCGGATTCGTGACACCATCATCGTCTCCAATGTCGGGCAACGCACTCTCTCGCTCGGATTCTATGCGGGGCGGGAGGCGACCTCCGAAGAATGCACATTCGTGGGTGACAATGCCGGGCGTGACGGCGGCGGCATCGGCAACACCTTCATTGGATTTCGCAGCGGGTACTTCGCGACCGGTACCGCCAACGTGTTCCTGGGGCATTCCGCCGGGTACCACGTGACGACCGGTGCCGGCAATGTACACCTCGGGTATTACGCGGGGTACAACGCGACGGGCAGCCGGAATGTCTTTATTGGCTACAAGGCCGGATACGATGAAACCGGGGATTACAAGCTTTACATTGGCGGAGGCACCGTGCCCTTGATCTATGGCGATTTTGATAGTGAGAAGATCGGCATGGGGACCGCCGCGCCGTCGACGAAGCTAGAGGTCTCGGATGTGGTTCGGATCACCGGCGCGAGCATGTGGCCCTCGGCGGGTGAGGGTCTGGAGTTGGCTTACAATCCGACTTTGAACCGGGGCTTTATCCTGGCGCGCGACCGCACCGGCGGAACGTACGGGGATCTGTATCTCGGTGACGGCCGGGTCGGGATCGGCACGTCGACACCGGACTCCAAGCTGCACATCAGCGGCGGCGAAGTCTCGGTCAACTTGCTTCTGGAAGCCGACACGGAGAACATCGGTGAGGGCGATCAGCCGTCGATCACGATGACGCAGGACGGGGGCGCGGTGGTGGGCGAGTTGGGTTATTTCGACTCGAGCAACGACCTTAGCCTTGTGAACCGGTACGCGGGGAGTTTGGTGCTTGGCACGGCCGATTCGACTGCGTTAACGGTGACCAACGCCATGAACGTGGGCGTCGGAACAACCAATCCGTTCAGCCATCGAATGAAGGTTTACTCCGAGCTAGCCGGTTCAGGGAGTTCAACCCTGCTTGCGCAAAACGGAGCGCCGGCGGGCGCGGGAGGGATCGCCCTTCACGCGGTCTCGAATGGAACGGCATTGTACGCGCGGGGCGAAGGTTCGACATCGGTCGGAATGGTGGTCTATGGCGGCAGTGCGGCGTACGCGGGCAAGTTTTACGGCAATGTCGCGTTGTACAGCCTAACGGACTCGCACATGATCCTCGAGTTGGGTGAGGGGCTGGACTACGCCGAGGGATTCGACATCTCCAACGACTCACGAGTCGAACCCGGGACCGTGCTCGCCATCGATCCGGTCCATCCGGGTCACCTGACGATTTGCCATGAGGCGTACGATTCCAAGGTGGCTGGCATCGCCGCCGGCGCCAAGAGCCTCGGCTCGGGAGTGCGGCTTGGCGGGGATGGTTTTGATGTTGATGTGGCGCTGGCCGGACGGGTGTACTGCAATGTTGACGCCACCGGGGAAGCGATCGAACCGGGAGATTTGCTGAGCACTTCACCGTTGCCTGGGTTCGCGATGAAAGTCACCGATCACGAGCGTGCGCGCGGCGCGATTCTCGGCAAGGCGATGGAACCACTGGCAAAGGGACAAAAGGGGCAGATTCTGGTCCTGGTCACGCTTCAGTAAAGGAGACGGGGATGAATGCACGCTGGTTCTTGGCAATTCTGTGCGCCCTGCTCCTCGTGGGCTTGGCCGATTTCGCCGAGGCGCAGATCGTCTCGCGGGATGACGCGGAGCGGGTGGCGACGAACTGGATTACAATGATCATCGGCTTGAAGGGTGATTGGGGGGGCGCACCGTCCGCCGCGGTCACCGATGTCATCGACATCAGGCGCGGCGACCGGCTCTTGGGGTACTATTGTCCGGTCAACCCTTCCGGACACATCTCAGTTTCGCTGGTGGAGGGACTTGCCCCGGTGAAGGAATTCTCCGAATCCGGCCAGCTTGACCTGACGTCGGATGAGGGGCCGACTGATCTGTTGAAGGTGCAGTTGGAGGGACCTCTCTCCGACATCGAGCGTCAGCTTGGCCCGATTGCGCAGGTGGACGCGGCGGCACTGGACAAGATTCTGGCGCTTAACCACCGTCCATCCTGGTACGAACTCAAGATGGATCCGGCGGTCTTCCCGGATGCATCATCGGTGCTTCGCAACAAGGACAATTACCAACAGAGTCAGATTCTTCTGAGTTCGTTCTGGCATCAATTCAATCCCTACAACACGCTCATGCCCGCGGCCAGCAATGGTTGCACGCAGCCCCGTTGTGCCGTGGGCTGTGTGGCCACGGCCGGGGCGCAGATCTTCCGCTATTGGTCTTGGCCACCCGGACGGGCGTGGATCGACATGCCCGACACGCTGCAGGCGGCCGATCCCCAGGTGCAGATTGACGCGGTCGCCGAGTTGTGCAGTTCCATCGGGCTCGCCGTGGGCATGTCTTATTGCACCGACGCGTGCGCGTCCTCAGCGGAGACCGCTGCGATGGAGAACGTGTATGAGGGGTCCTTCTACCACAGTGGCTGCGGTGTATTCCATCGTTCCGACCAGACGTGGGATGGCTGGTACGCTCTCATCATGAATGAATGCAACCAGAACCGGCCAATTCACTACCGGGTGCTGGGGCATTCCATCGTGTGCGACGGATACTGGAACCTGCCGACGCCGCTATACCATATGAACTACGGGTGGGCGGACGGTTACAACGAATGGTACACGATCGACCAGCTCTATCAGCCTTCACCGGGTGGGTCGATCTCGGATGAGTACATGCTGGTCAACATCCGCCCCAACCTGAGCCTGGGCAGCTCGTTCTCCGGATTCAAACTCGAGTACACCTATTACGCGGACCAGGACTCCTGGGGATACTCGGCCGGCTGGTCGTCGGGGGGGGCATTGCAGTTTCTCCCCCGGGTCAAGGTCGCCTGTGCGGAGGGGTTCATTCGGTTCGATGGCGAACCTGGGCATGAAATGTGGCTGTATTCTGTCATCAACAACCGGGGAGTACACGTCATCGATGGAACCATGAAATTTGGACCCGGGGGCGGAATCAAGTTCGCGACGGTGCAGCGGCCTTAGTTTCAAGCATCTCGGATCAGGTTCTCAAAGGGCGCCCCCCGGCATCTTCCGGCGGGGCGCCCGGTTTTTGTAAGGAAAATCCCTTGGCCCACTGGGACTTCCACTTATTTCCTTCATGTCCCCTAACCAACCTCCCCCTCCCGCGTCCAACGGTGGGATGGATGAGAACGACGCGGCCATCGTGGATCGGGTCCGCGCCGGGGAGGTGGATGCCTTCCGGGTTCTTGTCGGTCGCCACAGCCGGAATCTCTTTGGGATGGCATACCGCATGACTGGCAACTCAGACGACGCCGACGACATTGTGCAGGAAACGTTCCTCCGCGCCTACCGTCAGATAGACCGTTTCGAATCCCGGTCATCAGTCGGCACCTGGCTGTACAGGATTGCCGCCAACTGCGCGCTGGATCACATGCGCAGCCGGAAGACCCGGGATGAAGTGTCACCTGATGGGGACAATGCTGCGGGCGACGGAATTGAACAGTATGCGGATACCGGGCCATCCCCGGATCGCGGTGTCTACGACGCTGAAATCCGCGATCGTGTCATGGACGCGCTCGATCTCTTGACGCCGGTGGAGCGGACAGCCTTCGTGATGCGTCATTTCCAGGACACGCCCTTGGCCGAAATCGGGCGGGCGCTCGGCCTGCGGGAGAACGCGACCAAGAACACCATCTTCCGGGCGGTGCAGAAGCTGCGCCGCGCGCTGCAACCATTGGTGGGGGGCGCGTCATGAGTCATGTGAATCCCGAAGATCTCCTGCTCTTCCATTATGGAGAGAGCGACAATGCCGGGGACATTCGTGCGCACTTGTCAACCTGCGCACACTGCCGGGCCGAATTGGACTCGCTGGAGCGCACGCTTGAAGCGGTGAGTGCATTCGAAGTCCCGGAGGTTGGGAAGGACTACGAGGAGAGTGTCTGGGGGCAGGTCCGGCATCATCTGGACGGGACTCCGATACACCCAATCCAGGTGACCCCGGTGCGTCGTTGGGGCTGGGCGGTGGGGATTGCGGCATCGCTGCTTTTTGCCTTCATGCTCGGGCGTTACTGGCCATCGGTGCCGGTGTCGGAGCGAACCTCCTCCCCGACCGATGACGCGGTTGAACGGGTGCTGGCCGGCGAACTGGCGGCGCACTTCGAGCGGACCTCGATTCTGCTGACCGATGTGGTGAACACATCCGGGAATGGCGCGGTGGATCTCGGTTTTCGCCGTGAACGGGCAAACGAACTGGCGGCGGACAGCCGGCTGTTGCGTCAGACCGCCAACCGGCGCGGCATGCGTTCAGTGACACTTCTGCTGGATGAACTGGAACGTGTCTTGATCGAGGTGGCGAATTCCTCGCCGGAATTGCCGGGCGATCAATATGAAAATCTCCGTGAGTCGATTGAGGGACAGGATCTCCTCTTTAAGGTCCGTGTCACGAGCGACCGCATCAGGCGCGGCGCGGGCGACGGCTGGGCGCGAACGCCAAGAACGACTATCTGAGAGGGGTGCATCAATGAACAGACTTGCAGGGAAACGATTCACCGGCCGGGGCATCTCGGCCGCGCTTCTGGTCGCCGTCTGCTCGTGCCTGGTTCTCCAGGCACCCGGGGCATGGGCCTCGGACGATGAAGCATGGCTCAAACCGAAAAGCGAATGGTCCGAGAACCCGAGGCCGTCACAGGATCAGTTGTTCTGGATGTCGTCGGTGATCGAGAAGGCGGACGAGGAGAAGAGCGCCGGTGCGGAGGAAACGTCAATCTACGAATCGGCGACCACCGCGCTTGATGCCGGACAGTACGACAAGGCCTCCGCGCTCTTTGAAGAGGTGATCGCGCTTAAGGGACGGTATTACGACGCTTCGCTCTACTGGAATGCCTACGCGCTCAACAAGCAGGGCAAGCGCGCCAGCGCGCTTGAGACCCTTGCCATCCTGATCGATACGCGCCCGGAGAGCCGCTGGCGCAAGGACGCCAAGGCGCTGGACCTGGAAATCCGCCAGAAATCAGGACAGAAGGTCGTGCCGGAGACCACGGAAGATGAGGAACTCAAGCTCATCATTCTGGACAACATGATCCATGTCGATGAGGAAAAGGCGATTCCAATGCTGGAGAAACTCCTCTCGACCAACAGCTCGCCGCGGATTCGCGAGCGGGCGCTTTATGTGCTCGCGCAGAGCGGCGCGGAGCAGGCGCACCGGGTGATTGAGAGTTACGCCCGCGGCGAGACCGATCCCGAAATGCAGATGAAAGCGGTGGAATACCTGGGAGTCTTCGGGGGGAAGGACGCGGGAGCGCTCATGCAGGAGATCTACCGTTCCTCCTCCGACTCGCGTTTGCGCAGCAAAATCCTCGAGTCCTACATGATTGCGTCGGATGAAGATCGCCTGCTCGCCGCGGCCCGCAACGAGACGGACCCCGCCTTGCGGGGTAAAGCGGTGGAAATGCTCGGTGTGATGAGCGCCGACTCCGCCCTCTGGCAGCTTTACCAGGCCGAGACCGAATCGCGTGTCAAAGCGAAGATCATCGAGAGCTTCATGCTCGCCGGCAACGAGGAATTCGTGTTGCGTCTGGCGCAGAACGAGAAGGAAGCGGAGCTGCGGGCCAAGGCGGTTGAGCAACTCGGTTTGATGGGCGGCAACGACGAGCTCGGGGAACTTTACCGCACCGAGTCTGATGAACGCACGCGCGCCAAGATTCTCGAAGCGCTGTGGCTGTCGGGAGACTACGAGCGGCTGATCATCATTGCGAAAACGGACAAGAGCCCGGAGTTGCGCGGCAAGGCGATCGAGCAGATTGGCCTCATGGGCAACGATGAGGCGCGTGCGGCGCTGGAAGACTTGTACTTCAGCGAGCCCGATCGGAGGATCAAGTCCCGGATCCTGGACGGCTTTTTCCTCCAGAGCAATGTGACCGCGCTCATCCGTGTCGCACGTGAGGAGCCCGATCACGACTTGCGCAAAAGCGCCATTGAAAAACTCTCGATCATGGATTCCGAGGAAGGCACAAAGTTTCTGCTGGAACTCCTCGACGAATAACCTCCGAAAGGACCGGGATAGAACGATGCGTAAGACCAATTGGACCCTGATCACCTGTGCGATTCTGGCACTGCCCGGCGCCGTACTTGCCGGTCAACCTCACGTTCTCAACACGGATGTCGGTGTCCGGATGGCCGGTGCGGACCTTTCGGAAACGATTGAGGCGGTGATGTCCGAACACCGGGACATTGTCTGGATTGGTTACGAGGTCCCCTGCCCGCCCGGGACATGGTCGTGCTGCGGCGACCGGCGGTCATCGCACTGCCTGTGTCGGCTGGAGAGTGAAAGCAGCCGTTATCACAGTTCGGGAGATGACGACGAAGATGGAATCCTTCCACCGGGGAGCATGATGGTCCTACTGCGCGCCGAGGACCGCGAGATTGTGCGCCTGAGGTATTACTCCGCCGGTTGCGAACTTGATGCCGACGGTGTGGACTTTGTCTGGCTGACGGATGTCGATCCGACAGCGAGCCTGGTGCTTCTGGAAGGGATCGCCGCCAGGGAGTCCCAAACGACGCGGTATACCGAGCGGGTCGCCGAGGAGGCGGTCGGTGCCATTGCCATGCATGAGCATCCGGAAGCAATCGGTGTCATGCGCCGTCTGACGGGCGGCGGCCATCCGGAGGAAGTGCGCAAGAGCGCTGTCTTCTGGACCTCGCAGATGGATGCGGGCGGGGCGGTGGGAGTGATCGAACAGGTGCTGCGCGACGACCCGAGCGACGAGGTGCGGGAGCAGGCGATCTTCGCGCTCTCGCAATGCGATGATGAACGCGCGACGGATGTCCTGATTCAGACGGCGCGTCATGACAAAGATCCCGAACTGCGTGAGAACGCGGTCTTCTGGCTCTCGCAACTCGCGTCAGACAAAGTGGCCGAGACCATCGCCGATGTCATCGAAAACGATCCCGATGCCGATGTGAAGCAGCACGCGGTTTTCGCTCTCAGCCAACTCCCGCCGGAGCGGAGCGTTCCCGAGTTGATCCGGCTGGCACGCACCAACAAGAGCCGCGAGGTGCGCGAGCAGGCGATCTTCTGGCTGGGACAGGTTGACGACGACCGGGCATTGGATTTCTTCGAGGAAGTCCTGTCAAAATGACGCGGCGATTGCACCGCTGGCATTGCACATGTCGGCGGCATTGAGTAGATTTTCTCCATCGAATGCCCATTCGATGGAGGTCGGGCGATGTTCAACGCGAAATGGGAGCTTCCCCAGTGGGTCATGATCCTGGCGATGTTCGTGCTCGCCGCCATCACATGGCCGGCCGCGCCCGAGCGAATCCCGATTCACTGGAATATCGCGGGGGAAGTCGATTCCCAGGCCGGCCGCTTTGGCGGGCTTTTGGCGTTGCCGCTTTTGGCGCTTGGATTGTACTTCTTCCTCCTGGCCGTTCCGCTTCTTGATCGCGAGCGATTGCGCCATCCGGGATTCGCCGGTCCCTTCGCGCTTATTCGGACCGGGACAATCCTGCTTTTGGGCGCGATTTACCTGGCCACCCACCTTTTGATTCGCGGCGTGCGAGTCGACATGTCCATGATCGTGGGGATTGGTGTCGGCGTGCTATTTGGCATCCTCGGCATCGCGCTGCACCGGATGCCCACCGATGGACCACCGGCATTCAGTACACCCTGGGTCATCAAGACGCCGCAGGCCCGTCGCCGTGTTCAGACGATCGCGGGACGGGTCTTCGGGCTGACCGGACTTGCGGTGGCGGTGGCGGCCTTGATCGATCCGGTCCTGCTCTTTGGGTCGATTATTGGCGGGTCGGTCGTGGCGTCGGCGTTGATTCTCGTGTATTCGTATCGGGTGTCGAAGGAATAGAAAGGCTCCTCACCCCGACCCTCTCCTGAACCGCAAAAAGCCGCGGTTCAGGAGAGGGAGAAAAGCTCCCTCTCCTGGCGGCTTTATCGCCGGGAGAGGGCGGGTCGCAGATCCCGCGCAGCGGGGGGGTGAGGAGATTTTGGTTTTCATCAAATCCAAGAGCAAAGGCGCCTCACCCCGACCCTCTCCTGAGTTGCGAAGAGCCGCAACTCAGGAGAGGGAGAAGAGCTCCCTCCCCTGCGCGACGAATTGGATAGGCATTGAGATG
>JBFMFQ010000134.1:0-9994 GCA_040752075.1 Candidatus Zixiibacteriota bacterium
CAAGTGCGTCAGCGATACGAGCGGGCCGGTGGTGTCGACCGGTGAAATCCAGCGGACATAGCATTCACCCGGAGTCGCGGCGATTCCGGTTTCACTGCGAAGAGGCAGGGCCTCATCGGGGGAGGCCGTCAGGCGGATACGGTAAACGACACCGGGCCGGAAATCTTCGGAGTAGACCGCGACCACGGACGATCGCGCGCGCAAGGGCCGCAGCACCTCCGCCCGTACCGGCGCGGACGCCGCGGAGTCTTCGACAGCGAAGAGTTGGGAGTCCCAGGTGGATGTGTCCGGCGGGTGGGTGAGCGCCACGAGGATGGCGCCATCGCCGGCCACTGTCCCGTTCTTGATGGTGAAGGTGGTGGAATCGAACAGCGTCGTGAAGATGCGATGGGGCTCCGGTTCAACGGCGAGTGTCAGATCAATGTCCGCTACGGGAAAACCGACTTCCTCCCCGGGGTCGGGTGCGTGATTGCGGTTGCGATCGGCGACGGCAAGGAGTCGGAAACGGGCTAGCGGCAAATAAGAGAGATCGAAGAGCCCCTTCTCATCGGTTGTGGTGATGAAGTCGGGCCGGGTCGGATCCCACGAGCCGGCGGTGTCAAGGCGGTAAGCCAGGATTTCCAGGGCCCCGGCGGCATCCGCGCCACGGTGAGCACGTCCGACAATGCGTCCGGTGTCGAGTGTGTCGCCGGTCGAAAACGCGATTGTGGCCGGCTCGATCATCGGGTTGTTGCGCCGGTCGGTGAGATTGGTTCCGATCGTGACGCGGTAGGTGACATCGGCGCGCAACGACTCGGGCCAGACCACGGTGGCGCGGTTGTCCTCCCACTCGACCGACGGTTCGCCGACGATGGGAGGTGAGACGAAGAGGTTTGTCTTGAACTTCTCACGATCGATGGGTTCGGAGAATTCGATCACCAGTGGAGAGGCGCGGTCCACACGGGACTCACCGGTCGTGGGTTGGGTTTTGACCACGGTCGGTCCGGTGGTGTCGGCGGGGCCGCCTTCGGGAAATCCCTTCTTGGCGCAGCCGGACTGGCCAATGGCCGCCAGCATCAGGACGATCAGCATCGGCGCGCGAAGTCGGCGGTCTGAAGACCACCGCGCACGTATCGCCCGGGGTGCACCCCCGCGTTTGGCGCACATGCGGTCTTTGGTCGAAAAGCGGCGCACGCGGTCAACCTACGAGGTTGCCCACGGGCTGGCAATGAAAAGGCAACGCAACCTTTGTCAATTCACTTTGCTGCGGACAATTTCGTTTTTGGGATCGAGTTCGAGCGCGCGCTGCCAGTGACGCCGGGCCTCGTCTTCGCGGCCCTGGGCGGCGAGAATGTCGCCCAAGTGCTCGTGGATGACCGGGTCGGAATCCAGAATGTCAAGCGCCTTGCGAATCTGCGCCTCGGCTTCGTCGAAGCGTCCAAGTCGGAAAAGCACCCATCCGTAGCTGTCGAGATACGCGCCGTTTTGCGGGTCCACCTCGAGCGCGCGCTGGATCAGATCGAGCGATTCCTCGAGATGGACATTGCGGTCGGCGTACATGTAGCCGAGATAGTTCAGTGCCTGGGCATTGGCGGGTTCACGCTTGAGGATGTCCTTGAACACGTCCGCCGATTCGTCGAAGCGCCCGCTTCGCTCCATGGCCGCGGCCAGCGCGAACTGCACGCGGGTGTCTGACGAATCGGAGCGGAAGGCCCTCGAAAGCCAGGTGATCGCGGTGTCGTAAGACTCGCGCTGCGAGAAATTCACCCCGAGAAAATACCAGAGCGGCTTCGGGTCCTCGACTCTGGCGGCGGCGGTCATGGTCATCTCGACGGCCGCGGCGGTCGAGTCCTGATCGACCATGGCATTGATCAAATGCACCCACGCATCGGGGATCGAGTCGTCTTCGGCGATGGCGCGGCGGAAATGGGCTTTCGCGAGTTCGTAGTTGCCCCGGTCGGCGGCGATTCGGCCGAGATAGAGCGCCGGGATGTAAGCCGGGTTCTCCGCATCGAGCGCGGTGAAGAGACTCTCCGCTTTAGCCGTGTCGCTGACGGCGTAGTAGAGCATGCCGAGCCGGACCCGTTCGGGGTCGGACGGGGCGTACTTGAGGAGTTCCTCGATTTCGACGATGGCGGAGTCGCGGTTTTCGACATAGAGGAAGTGATTGATGAGGCGTTTGCGCATGAGAATGTCGGATGGATTCGCGGCCAGCATGGACCGGAAGACCGCGACCGCCTCCTGCTGGCGTCCGAGCGCCTCGAGCGATTGCGCGACTCCGACCATGGCCCCGCGATTGGCCTCCGATGAATCCCGTTTCACGGATTCCTGGAAAATCTCCAGGGCCTGCTCATGCTTGCCGCTTCGCAGAAAGATGTCACCGGCTTCGTTGAGGCCGGGGACATCCCCCCGCAGCCGCGCGGACTTGGCCATGTACATCGCGGCCTCTTCGAACCGGCCGCTCTTGAGAGTCAGACGCGACAGATACCAATGAGCGCTGGCGTTGGTGCTGTCCAGGGCTACCAGGGCGCGGTACGCCTCTTCTGCGTCCTCCTCCCGGCCCGCATAACGGTAGCACTTGCCGAGGAATTCGAGTGACTGCGTGTCGGGGGGGGCAACGGCGCGGGCGACGCTGATGGCCCGGTCCAATTCGCGCAGCCGGAAGTACGTTTCCGCAAGCGACATCCGGATCTCCTGTGACCCGGGATCGAACCTGAGCGCTCTTTCGTAACTGGCGGCGGCGGCCTCATAGTCCCCCTCGGTAAAGGCGATGGACCCCAGAGAGAAGTACTGGAACGCCATTGGATCGATGACCGAACGAGACGGCGGCGGGGTCTTGGAGTCCGTTTGGGGCTTTCCTCCGGCACAGCCGAGGAGGGCGAATTGAACGCCGACCGTGAGCAGCATCATGGACATGGTGCGTCGTTTAACGCTCCCGCCTGCCATAAGCGAATGCCCCTGTTCTTCCTGATGCACCATGATTCCCTGCCATCCTCCGCTTTTCAGGCTCACTCCCGGGACTTCCCCTGCCCGGCCCGAACGTCATACGCCGGAGGTGTGTCGATGTTGCAGCCACGCCCCGGTTTCAAGCCGACTCCGGTACATCATACATCCTAATCGGCGGCCGCGCCGCAAGTGATCTTAAGTTCGCGTCCAACAGCGAGGTGTGGGACCGAGGCCACACGTCGGCCCAGGGCGGGAGGTTGATCCGCGGGGCCATGGGGTCAACAGGATTGTTGTCCGGCCCTGGGTTTCCTGAATCTGGTCAACCAGCGGTTCCAGCGCCTCGGCCATCTACCGGTCTGACAGGCCTTTAAGCACGGCTAAAACTGTCGATATTGGAATATAGGTCGAGATCGGAAAGGACGCTGGACCGGGCGGACTTGATGCGCCCGGCTCGATGAATGGACACTTTCGGCCGGGGACTGAAGTTGGCTCTGCCTAATCTCGCTCAATCACAGGTTCATGGTGACCCCGCCTCCCTGGCGAACTCCGCATCGGCGCCCGCACGCGGCCGGGTGCGGCTGACACTGACAGCGCACGGGTCCGGCCCGAATTCGGGTGAACCGTCTGGCCGGCCCGAGGTCCTGAGCGCCATGCGGGAGGTGACCCAGGTCATCCTCGGCGAAGGGGACCGTGGCAGTCTCATTCGCCGGGTCTGTGCCAGTCTGGTCGAAACGCGCGGCTACGATAATGCGTGGATCGTGATCCTCAACGACCATGACGGGGTTGAGGACTATGCGGCCTGTGGGAATGAACAGGAGGCGGAAGACCTTGTGCGAATGATGCGACAAGGGGGGCTGCCGTCTTGTATCAGCACTTCGATGGTCCTGCGGCAACTGGTCGTTTGCGACGACCGGTCGGGCACTTGCAGCAACTGCTCGATCGGCGGGCGATGTGCGACCGGCGGCGGGATCAGTGTGCCGATCCTGTGTCGCGGCGGGGTCTGTGGATTCCTGACCATTTCGGCGGATTCGAGCACTCTGCACAGTCCCGATGAGCGGCACCTGCTGCAGGAGACGGCGGATAATCTCGGCTTGGCGATGCGGCGCATTCGGGCCGAGTCTCAACGTGCCGAGGCTGAACAGGCATTGCGTGAGAGCCAGCGGCTTTTGTCCACCCTGATGAGCAATCTGCCCGGCATGGTGTATCGCTGCCGCAACGACAAGGATTGGACGCTGGAGTTTGCCAGCGATGGCGCCCTGGCCCTGACCGGATACTCGGCGAGGGAACTGGTCGGAACCAAGGTCACAACCTACGGTGAGATCATCCACCCGGAGGACAGAGATGCGGTCTGGGCAGGCGTCCAGCAGGCCCTCGAGGAGAAGCGGGGGTTCCAGCTCACGTATCGGATTCGTCGTGCCTCCGGCGAGGTCCGCTGGGTGTGGGAGCAGGGATGCGGTGTGTATTCCGCAGCGGGGGATCTGGTCGCGCTGGAGGGCTTCATCACCGATATCACCGACCGCCGCAAGGCGGAGGAACGGTTAAAGCACGACGCTCTTCATGATCCCCTCACCGGACTGGCCAATCGCACCCATTTTCTGAGTTGCCTGCGGCGTGTTCTTGAGCGCTCACGACGCCAGCCCCAAAGCGCATTCGCGGTGCTCTTTCTCGACTTTGATGAGTTCAAGACGGTCAATGACACGCACGGACACCTGGTGGGGGATGAACTTCTGGTGGCCCTCGCCCGCCGGCTCGAACGGTGCGTGCGGCCCGGCGACATCGTGGCCCGGCAGGGCGGCGACGAGTTCACGATCCTGCTTCAGGCCATCGACGAGATCGAGGATGCGACCCTGATCGCGGAACGGGTGCGGGAAGCCCTCGCCGAACCGTGCACGGTGATGGACCACTCGATCACCCTCTCGGCAAGCATCGGCATTGCCATCGGCGGGCCGAACTACATCACCGCCGAGGACATCCTCCATGATGCCGATGTCGCGATGTACCGCACCAAGGCGCGCAACCGCGCGGTTCGGGAAACGGATGACCGCCGAATTCCCGGGGCGCGTTCCAGCAGGCAGGTGGTCGAGGCGGACCTGCCGCATGCGCGGGAGCGAAACGAACTGGTGCTGCACTACCAGCCGCTTGTCGCGCTGAGAACCCGGCACGTGGTTGGGTTCGAGTCGCTGCTTCGCTGGCGGCACCCGACCCTGGGTCAGATTCTGCCTGAGTCGTTTCTGCCCCTGGCGCGCCAGACGGGGCTCATTGTGCCGATCGGACGCTGGGCGCTGTGCGAGGCATGGCAGCAGGTGAGCGGGTTGATGGAGGAGAGCGCTTCCACTCCGCTGGTCCTGAATGTCAATGTCTCCGCGCCCGAGCTGGCGCACCCCGAACTCCGGGAGCTGATCGGCCTGTTGATGGACGGCACCTTCGGCGCACGGCATCGCCCGAGTCTGCAACTTGAGATCGGCAGGGATGCCTTCGCGACGCACGATGAAACGCTCCTGCGCCGTCTCGCGGCGATCCCGTCGGTTTCGCTGAATGTCCAGATCACCGACCCATCGGACAGCCGGCTTTCGGTCTCGGCACTGGCCGAACTGCCGGTCCGCACGCTGAGGCTCCATCGGGATTACGCGGAGCGAGCCGCAATGGGCGAGGGGACCGTCGGCGTGTTGAAATCCCTGGTGGACGATGCCCACGAGCATGGGTGCACGGTGGTCGCCGAAGGCATTGAGACCTCCGAGCAGGCCGATTTCTTCAGCGCGGCGGGGTGTGATCACGGTCAGGGGTACTACTTCGGCGCGCCGATGGGCCGTGAGTCACTGGGTACAGCCCTCTCACGGACCGATTCCTCTCAGGCGGGGCCGGGTACCGCCAGTCGTCCTCCGGCGTAGGCGCCCCTCGGTGTGACAATCGCGCGTCCGGGTCAGCTTTTTCCTCTTGAGTCCTGTGGCGGACGGGCTTAGACTCGCCGCATGCAGCCCCATTTCAAACCCTACATAGCGCCGGAACAGAACATCAAGGAGATGACGATCAAGGGGCTTGTCCTCGGATCGCTCCTTGGGATCGCGTTTGCGGCATCGTCGGTGTACCTGGCCATCAAGGTCGGTCTGACCGTGTCGGCCAGCATTCCGATCGCGGTATTGAGCATCACGATCTTCCGCGCCCTGGGCCGTGCGACCATTCTCGAGAACAACATGGTGCAGACGGTCGGCTCGGCCGGCGAGTCCATCGCCGCCGGGATCGCGTTCACCCTTCCCTCGCTTCTGATCATGGGTCAGGACCTGGAACTGGTGCGCGTTCTCATGGTGGGCGTTTTGGGCGGTGTGCTGGGTGTGCTCATGATGATCCCGCTTCGCCAGGGGTTGATCGTGCAGGAGCACGGCAAGCTCACCTACCCGGAGGGCACGGCGTGCGCCGATGTGCTGATTGTCGGCGAGAAAGGCGGGACATCGGCGAAGACTGTCTTTCTCGGAGCGGCGGCGGGGTTCTCGTATGCGTTTTTGAATCTCGTTACGCGCTTCTGGAAGGACACGTCGGACTGGACGCTGCGGTTTTTCAAGGGGGCGTCGATTTCGGCGGAGGTCTCCCCTCCCCTGTTAGGTGTGGGGTACATCATCGGCGCCAGGACGGCGGCGAACATGATGTCGGGCGGGGCGCTGGCGTTTGTTGTGATCATCCCGCTCATCCATGCCTTCGGCGACGGGCTCAGCGAGTTCATCTTTCCCGGCACCAAGCTGATCCGCGACATGAGCCCGGGGGAAATCCGAAACGCGTATGTGCTTTACATCGGAGCGGGGGCGGTGGCCACCGGCGGCATCATCAGCCTGGTCCGGTCGATCCCGTCGATCATCGGGGCGTTCAAGCGCGGGATGGGATCTCTTAAGGCGACGCGTCAGGGCGCGGCCGCCAAGGCGATTCTGCGGACCGAGCGCGACATCCCGCTGTATTGGGTCCTGGGCGGGAGTCTGGCGCTCATCATCGCGATCTGGGCGGCGCCGGTATTGAATATCAATCTCGTCTCCGCAATCCTGATAGTACTGTTCGGGTTCTTTTTCACCACGGTGTCCAGCCGAATAACCGGCGAGATCGGATCCTCATCGAATCCGATCTCGGGCATGACCGTGGCGACGCTTCTGATCACGTGTCTGTTGTTTCTCGCGGTGGGCTGGACGGGGATTTCGTTCCGGGCGATGGCGCTGACCACCGCGGCCATCGTGTGTGTGGCGGCCTCCAACGGCGGCACGATTTCGCAGGACTTGAAGACCGGTTTTCTGGTCGGCGCGACTCCGGCGCGACAACAAATCGGGATTCTGGTGGGCGTGCTCACCAGCGCGCTGGTGATCGGCTGGACGGTGCTCTTCCTCAATGAGTCGAAGACCACGTTTTCGGCACGCGATTATCCGCAGTTCACCGCGCAGGTACCGGCCGAGGCGAAGGCAGTGGAGCACGAGGGGCGGCAGTACCGGCAGATTTCGGTTCCGGAATTGACCAACGGCGTGCCGGTCGGGCGCTACCTGGTCAATGAGAGCGGCAAGATTGTCTACCTGATTGACCCCGGGGTGTGCGGGACCGATGTGGAACGGGCTGATCGGGTGAGCGGCGCCGAGTACACGGCGTTTCGGGCGACCGCTCTTCCGGCGGACGCGCAAACGTTCCTGACCGCGGATGGAGCACAGCGGGTCCTCGAATTGAAATCCGATCAGGGCGGGATTCTCTCCGGTCGTTACCTGGTCGATGTCAATGGGCAGATCACGCACCGTTTGATGGGTGTGACCAAGTTTGATGCTCCGAAAGCGCGGCTTTTTGCGCTCATCATCGACGGCATTCTCACGCAGAAGCTGCCTTGGGCGCTGGTTCTGGTCGGTGTGGCGCTGGCAATCATGATGGAGCTGGTGGGGGTGAGCTCGCTGCCCTTCGCGGTGGGCTTGTACCTGCCGATTTCGACATCGACCCCGATTTTCATCGGCGGGCTGATTCGCAAGTGGGTGGAGAGGAAGACCAAAGCCAACGCGGAGACCGCGGAGTTCTCGCCGGGAGTGCTCTTCTCGAGCGGACTCATAGCCGGCGGCGCCATCGCCGGGTTGTTCCAGGCCGTGGTTCAGGGAGTGGGCTGGGATCAATCCTGGGATAAATCGCACTGGGTGGGGGCATTTGCGACTGGGGATCTGTGGGCGCTGATCCCGTTTGGGCTGTTGGTTGCCTTCCTCGCCACGACCGCGATGAAAACCAACAATTCCAAATCAGCGTAACAACCTTACGATTTGGGGAACTGGGGATTCTGGAGACAGGATCCCCTTTTTCTTACGGGGAATTACATGGGAGGGAAATCGCGACGGAACCAATCTTTGATCGCCGAGGTAACAGCGTTTGGATGGCTTTCATCGGAGGAAGCGAACCCCCGTCCTCGCTTCGCCAGGAGAAACAAAATTAAGGCATTGGTTGATAATGGGTTAGTGATGCGCTGGAGCGGAGCCATGCCCGGCCGGGGCAAGGAAACCGCTCCTTGAGCTCGTTCTAACGCATTGTCGATCAATGAGTTGATCAAAACCGCAGTGCAGAGGGACCACGGATGGTCCTGCTCCAACCAACAACCCATAGGAGGGATTATCGAATCCAAAACCCGACAGATTTGCACTGGTGAGGGGTGCTTTTGGGCTTGACAAAAGCCGGAAGCAGGTTATCCTGTGATTGAATTAACAGGGCCGCCCTCACGGCTCAAGGCTGTAGAGATTGACAGGCGTCGACTCACCTCGAGCACCCTTCACCGCTTGCGAAGAGACCGTGGTGAGATTTGTTTGGCGCAAATCTTTCAATGGAAGTGACAGGATGTCCAAAGTAGGTACACAACCAGAAATGGGGGTTTGCATGATGCGATTGGGCAAATGCCTGGCCATCGGGTTGGTGGTATTGCTGCCCGCCATGGCGATGGCGGCGGTGGGCCCGGCGAGCAAGGATGCGCTCGACTTCGGTCGTCCCTCCCTGGCGGCGGCGGCCGGAAACGGCGCCGGACGCTTGATCACCGTGCCGGTGACGATGGAGAACATCCGTCAGCTGGCGGCGGTGGACATGCCGCTTCAATTCGGCCAGCCGGGTGACGGCATTGAACTGCGCGAAGTCCAGTGGGATCCGCGCATCGATTACTTCGACGTCAAGGTCGCGAACATCGACAACCAGAACAAGCGGGTCCTGATCGGGCTCGTGCCGCTGGCGTTCGATCCCAACAAGGCGCGCATGGAAGCGGGCACGGGGAAGATCGCCGATCTCGTTTTCGAAATCACCAACCCGGCGACCGAAGAGTTCACGATCTCCACCTACACCACCGAGCGGCCGCACCACAAGCTCATGTATGTGGCCAGCGAGGTGGACGCGGCGGGCAAGCGCACGGTCACCTCGACCGAGCCGGCTTTCCAGCCGTTCACCGTGCGGGTCGATGCCGCGAGCGCAAATCCGCTCCCGACGCAGTACTCGCTGCTTCAGAACTACCCGAACCCGTTTAACGCGGGCACCGCGATTCGTTTCGACATGCCGAGCGCCGGCAACGCGAACCTGAGCATCTACAACGTGCTCGGGCAGACGGTGCGCACGTTCAGCATGCGGGATATCGAAGCGGGCAGCCACACGATCGAGTGGGACGGCAGAAACGAGCAACGCGAGACGGTGGCCTCGGGCATCTACTTCTATCGCTTGCAGGCGAATGAATTCGTCGCGACGAAGAAGATGACGCTTCTGAAGTAGTCATCAAACCATCGAACATCCCAGCCCCCGCGTGTCGGCCAACACGCGGGGGCTGTTGTTTTTAGAGTGCGGCCTTGGCGCCCGCACCCTACGCCTCGGCCCACCCCGAGGGGTGGAGCATCGCGGCTACAAAAGTGATGGACCAAGCTGGGAGAATTCGCGTAGTCTCTGCGGGGGCACGAGGGTACGACAATGAAAGACCCGGTCACAGTCAGCATCGATTCGATCGAGAGCGACCAAGTCGGTCAGGTTTGGTTCGCGGTCGGGCCGCGTGGTTTGTGGCGGCTGTCGTTTGGGACAACGCGGGAGGGTTTCCTTCATGATCTGGCGGACGACC
>JBFMFQ010000135.1:0-9960 GCA_040752075.1 Candidatus Zixiibacteriota bacterium
ATAGAGGGCCGAATTGGCCATCTTCAGGAGACGGGCGGTGATGGGGGCATCCCGGAGGATGATCCGGCTGAGATCATAGGCCGAGGTCTTGGGATCATCGGCCACCCGCAGGACTTCAACCAAAGTCTGAGGGAGAGTATACAACTCTTTGACATTCAGAATCTTATCGCGGGCTTCCCGTGTCGCCATCGAGGTTGACCCCACACGCAAAGAGAAGATCGTCCATGGCCTGCACATAGCCGGTGCAGGGTCTCTCCTGTAGGTATCGGAAGAGAATGGCAAAACTGTATGCCAAGCCAGCCCATGTGTGCTTCAGCGGGCGCAACGTGCTTGTGATGCAAAGCTGACATTGTAGATTGTGGGTGCAATCAGATGGTTTGCCGTGGGGATCGGGACTACGGCGATTCCAAGGGGATTCGGTGATGGCCGGGGTGGAAAACCCGCGTGCTGGGCGTTCAGGGGGCGCACATGCGCGGCGTCCGGTTTGGATCAGGGCAATCGTCGTAGCGGTGCTTTCGACTCTGACATACTCCACCGTCGGCCAAAGCCGTCCGACCTATCATTGCCGCATTATCGCGGTGAATGACTTCTGGCTGACCATGGCCAACTTCGGTCAGATCGGGATCCCGTTCGATGACCCCGAAGAGGACCGCCGTGACCTGGGAATCCGGTATGTCCCGTCGCTCGAGTACCCCCCACTGAGCCGCGACGAGTATCTGGGGAGCGTAGAGTTCCAGTTCGGCTACCTCCGTGGACTGGACACGATGGTCGTTCCCACGGCGTCGTGGGTTCCCGACGGGGTGATAACCGAATCGACGCGTCTGCGGGGCAGTTATGGATACGATCCGGCGGCGACGGCGGATCTGCAATTCTCGTCCGTCTTCAGCGACACCAGTTTCTATTCCGCGCTTTACGGATTCGACTACGCCACCTTCAGGACGTACAAACCGGCAGGTCTGGTGGTTCGGCAGACCGCGTATGCGTGGTCGGTGCCCTTTGCCCGGCGGTTCGTCATCTTCGATTACACCATCCGCAATATCTCCGATCGCCCGATCGGTCATGCGGTCGCCGGGATCACCGTGAACCCGGATATCCAGAATCGGGTCGTTTGGCCCGGCTGGTCGCTGGAGCCGCGTAGCGTTTGCGGGTTCATCGGCACGGTGCCGGGATTGGTCGCGGGCGCGGTTGACACGATCAACACGGCATGGGTCGCGGACGCGGATGGCGACCCGGTGCACGGATCGTGGACGGGGGAGAGCATGCGGGCGGCGCTTGGGTTCCGGATCCTGCGGCCCACTGGAGTCCCCTTGAGTTTCAACTGGCGAGGAGACCTCTACGACCAGTGGTGGCCGGGCGCCGTGATTGAGCACCGGTGGGGACCGGGCCGCGCGGGGCAGCCACCGGAAGGGTGGGGCTGGGGGGCGGAGTATCACACCATGACCAACCGGGAGATCGACTATGACCAGGTGTGCTCCGCGCTGGACTTCTCGCATGCCGGTTGGAATCCACCCTCGTCACGCCGCGACTACAATATCCGCCTCGCCCGCGGGGGGCATATTTCATTCACCCTGTCGGCCGGGCCGATGCCAACCATCCCCCCCGGGGACTCAGCTCAATTCACCTTCGCGCTCATCCTCGGCAGGGAGCTTCACAACTACCCCGGGAATTACATTTATCATCTCGATGCCTTCGCGCCCCAGGGGTATCTGGACCGGCTGGACTTCTCGGACCTGCGTCTGGGAGCCCGATGGGCCGACTGGACATACGACCTGCCGGGGTACGACACCGACGGCGATGGCTACCGGGGGGCGGCGCATCTGCTCAACTGCGTGAGCGGACGATGCGATTCGCTCTTTTACCGGGGCGATGGGGTCGCCGATTTCCGCACGCCGCAGCCGCCATCGCCGCCCGCTTTCGAAACAAGCAGCCGCCCCGGGCAGGTGACCCTGCGGTGGACCGGAGAGGTTTCCGAGACAGAGCTCGATCCGATGTCGGGACGGCGCGACTTCGAGGGATACCGGATCTATGCCGGACGAACGCCGTCGGACGACCAGCTCTCGCTCCTGGCGAGTTGGGATGCGGAGAACTTTGATCAGTTCGTTTTCGACACCACCAGCGAGCGGTGGCGGCAGGTGTCCCACCCCCGAACCGCCGAGCAGTGGCGTGTGGTCATGCATGATCCTGACCTGAACCCGGCAGACTACTCAAGCGCCGATCCCGCGCTGGCTTATCGCGACTCCGTCACCGATACCATCCGCGATTATTACGGCGACATCATCGGGATCGAGGAGCGCGAGCGGTTGTCGTGCTGGCGCAGGGAGGACGCCAACCGTGGTAATGTCTACGAAGACGAGGGAACGCTCTACACCAACATGATCCAGCGCATCGGCGCGCGGGATACACTCATCGGGGAGGAGATCGTGACCTATGGCATCTACGAGGCCACCATCGGCAATCTCAATCCCGCGCTCCCGATGCACTTCGCGGTGACGGCGTTCGACTACGGCAACTACGTCGTGTCCCTGGTTCCGCTTGAGTCATCACCGGCCATCAACACACTCTACGCCCAGCCGATCTACTCTCCCGACGTTGTGGCGGACTCCGGATTGCGCGTGTCGGTCTACCCGAACCCGTACCGCATCATCTATGCCGACGCGCACGGCAATCCGACAACTTACTTCCGGGAGGGATATGAGGGCCACGGCGTTCCGAAGTTCGAAGAGTGGGATCGCCGAATCCACTTCGTCAATCTCCCCGAGAAGGCCACGATCCGGATTTTCTCGCTCGACGGCGACCTTATCAGGACCATCAACCATCCGGACCCGTTTTTGACCACCTATCCCTCGGCGGTGAGCTGGGACCTGGTGTCGCGAAATCTGCAGGCGGTGGTGTCTGGGATTTACATCTGGCGTGTGGATTCGGAGTCGGGCACGCAGATGGGAAAGCTGGTGATCATCAAATGAAGGGCGATGAGGCCACTAGTGCCGCAAACGACACGGGTGCCGCACAGCTCTGCTGTGCGAACCGTGGAAAGACGTCTACGCCGCCGATCTCAGAATCGTTTCTGGTGCGGGAAACTGCACACGCGCATCAGGCAACTCGTCGGAGAGGCCCCTGGCGGTTTGCGCTCGGCGTTGTCTTCCTGGTGGCGCTGGCATCGCTGGGTCCGGCCGGTCTCGCGGCGCCGCGTTCGGGGCATTCGACCGTGCCCAACTTAAGGGCGCCGAAACTGACGGGGGATGCCTTCCACGATGAGCCGATCTTTGAATGGCGGCGGCACGACATCGGAACGATTTACATGAGCGTGACAAACTACGGCACCATCAGCTACACGACATACCCTCAATGGACGGCGGAGTACATCTCGAACGAGGGCGCCGGGATGTTCTTTGGTTGTGTGCGGGGACTCGACACGCTGGTCTCCGAAGGGTGTGACCAAAGGTGGCCGCACTATGAGTGGATCACCCCGGAGTATGTCTCTTATGATTACCTGCGCGAGACATCGATGCGACGGACATCGCCGTTTTTCGATTTCGCCGCCACCGCCGATCAGCAGTTCACCTCGTTGTATTCCGACACGACGCAATTGCCGACGGTGTATGGGAGCACGCTCGATGAGATTGAAATCCGGCGGCACCGGCCTATCGGGATCGAGGTCCGCCACACCAGCTACGCCTGGTCGAATCCTTTCAGCCGGCGCTTCATTCTGATCGATTACAGGATCACAAACTTTTCCGGCCGCACGATCCCAAGACCGGCGATTGGATTTTACTCCGATCCGGACGTTGTTACCTGGCCCGAACTGGAAGACACCATCACCAAGCTGATGCTGGACGACATTGCGGGGTTCCTGCCGGCGGTGCCCGGTGTGGTGCCCGGGACACTCGACACAATGAATCTGGCGTGGGTCGCCGATAACGACGGCGATCCGTTTCCCGACTTCAGCTGGCGGCCGAACAGCGCGCGCGCGGCGATCGGCACACGGATCCTCCGCGCTCCCCCTGGAGCGTTCAGTTACAACTGGTTTGCCAACAATCAATCCAAGATCGAATGGGGACCGCGCCGCGAATCCAACCGGTGGATTTACCTGAACTCGCAGGGCGCGCCATTCGGCGACCGCGCCCGATATCGAGTGATGACCAACCACGAGATCGATTACGGCCAGGTCTTCACGATGGTCAACAAGACCGGCGAAGGGTGGCAGCCGCCCCCCAGCCGCAGCAGCGGGCAGGAACTCGCCTCCGGTCTGGACACACGGTTCATCCTGTCCTACGGTCCATTTGCGGACATGCTCCCCGGCGATTCCGTGTTCTTCACCGTCGCGATTGTCATGGGCGACGGGTTTCATTTGAACCCTCACAATTTCAGCGACAAGTATGACTACAACGACCCGCAGCCGTACCTTGACGGGCTAAACTACAAGGAACTGATCAACTCCGCGCGCTGGGCCGACTGGGTTTACGACAATCCCGGGGTGGACACCGACGGCGACGGGTACCGCGGGCCGGCGTACCTGGTCAACTGCCGCGGGGACAATTGCGACTCGGTGTTTTACAAAGGCGACGGGGTGCCCGACTTTCGCGGGCCGGGGCCGCCGCCGGCGCCTGTTATCGACATGACCACACAGCCGGGGCGGGTGATCCTGCGGTGGAATGGCGCGTTCACCGAGCTGGAACGCGACCCGATCTCGCGCAAACGTGATTTTGAGGGGTACCGGCTCTACTGCAGCCGCTTCAGGCTCGACGATCAGTTCTCCATGGTGGCCAGTTGGGATCTGGTGGATTACAAACGCATGGCCTACTCCCCCGCCGAGGAACTCTGGGTGCAGGTGTCCGACCCGGCATCGGAAGCGGAATGGAAAACGATCATGGGGGACTCGGCCTTTTCGGTCTTTGACTATCCCGCCGCTGAATTCACCCGCGCCTACCAGGACACGGTTCAGGACACGTTTTTCTCCCTCACCGGCGATATTCTCGACATCCAGGAACGCACCCGGTACTCATACTGGACGGCCGAAGATTGGAACCGGAACAACGAGTATTATCAAGGCGAATTCTGGGAGGCGAACATCATTCAGCAGATCGAAACGCGGGACACCTTGATCGGCACGCAGCCATTCAAGTACGGTGTCTACGAGGCGACGATCGAGAATCTCAACCCGGCGGTTCCGCTCTTCTTTGCGGTCACGACGTTTGACTTCGGCGACTATTCCAAGGGGATGGAGCCGCTCGAGATGGCGCCTTCGGAGAACTACCACGATGCCCACCCGATCTACTCTTCCGATGTTGTGATCGATTCCGGCCTGCGGGTATCGGTTTACCCCAATCCCTACAGAGTACTCTATCGGGACGGCGCCGGAAATCTCACGACGTACTACCGCGAGGGGTACGAGGGCCGGGGCATCCACAAGTTCGAGGAGCAGGACCGGCGGATCCACTTCGTCAACCTGCCGGACACGGCGACGATTCGCATCTTCTCCCTCGACGGCGACCTGATCCGGACCATTAACCACCCGGATCCGTTTCTGACCACCTACTCATCCGAGGTTGGCTGGGATTTGGTGTCGAGAAACGTTCAGGCGGTGGTGTCGGGCATTTATATTTGGCGGGTGGATTCGCGTCTGGGCACTCAGATGGGGAAACTGGTGATTATAAAGTAGGCAATGGTGCCGCACAGCTTTGCTGTGCGAACAGTGGATGCCAGAGTGCCGCACCGGTCCCGAGGCCTGCTACTGCACGGGGAGTACTGCCGCTGAGCATACGTTTTTCACAGTTGAGGGACCTGTTGAAAGACCTCGTTGACCGAGAGTTCACCGGCTTGGCTCGGGATTGCTTCGCTTCGCTCGCAATGACCAGCAACTCCACGTCATTGCGAGGATTCCCGCCGGAGGCGGGACGACGAAGCAATCCCGTTCCGAGCCACTTCTGTTACCCGAGCGGTGCAGGTTTCTCAACAGGCCCCCAGAGCTGTGAGGCACCCTTCGCTGCGACATCCGGACATTGGAGGGTTCTCCACTATGGACCAATCAGACCATCGCGCGGCATGGACAGAACCTGTTCTCGCCGCCATCTGCGCTTTCGCCGTCTACGCCCTGACCGCCTACCCGGCCATTACCTGGTGGGATTCGGGGCAGTACTCGCTGGCGGCGGTAACCATGGGCATCACTCCGCCGCCGGGTTCGTTCTTGCTCACGATTCTCGGATGGCTGATCACCCGGCTGCCGCATGGCCTCGACCCGGCGCATGCTCTCAACCTGCTTGCCGGAGTTCTTGCGGCGATCACGGTCGGGATCATCGGCATGGTCGCGCTGCGGCTTGTGGACTCGACGCGTGAGACGGGTTCATTCGCTGTCCGTCGCTCACGCGGTTCGGCCGCCTTCGGCGCGGCCCTGGGCGCATTGACTTTTGCCTGGGGAGTGACCTTCTGGGAGTATGCCACCCAGTTTACGCCGTACATCCTGACCACTGTTTTCACCGGCTTGATCTTCTGGACCATGTTGCGATGGTGGGATGACGCCGATCAAGACGTTGCCTGGCGGCATCTTCTGATACTGGGGATTCTCTTCGGGCTCGACTTCAGTGTGCATCGGACCAACCTGCTTTTGCTGCCGGGGTTGTTTGTGTGGATTCTGATTCGCCGCCCCCGCACGCTCCTCTCCCCTCGCGCGTGGATCGCCGGTGTCGGCGGGACCATCGCGGGGCTGGCATTTCACCTGCTTTTGATTCCGCTGGCGGCGTCCGGGCCGCTTCTCAATGGCGGCGACCCGAGCAATTGGTCAAGGTTCTACGACTACATTTCGCTCCAGCAGCAGGGCGGCGGGTGGCTGTTCAATCTCTTTCCGCGCAATGCGCCCTTCTGGAGCGTGCAGGTCATGGACATGATCCGTGCCTTCCGGGAAACGTTTTTCTGGACCGGTGGGGCGCTCGGGGTCCTCGGCCTTTTGCCCGCGTTGTTCGGCATCGCCGGGATTCTGCTTTTGTGGCGTCGGAACCGTCGCCTGGCAGTGGCAATCCTCGCGCTCATGATCGTGCATCGGGTCATCACCATTTTGTACTTCAACATCCCCGAGGGTTTCTTCCGTTCGCTTCATCGCCATTACCTGCCCGTGTTCGTTGTGTTTGGGGTGATGGTGGCCTACGGGATGGGAGTGACCTTCCGCGCGGCGTGGAACGCTCTCGCGTCGCGACGCTGGCATGTCGCCGCTCTGGTTGCGCTGGTCTTTGCCCTTGTGCCGGCCTCCCAACTCCTTCGCAACTGGGAGACAATCGACGCCTCCGGGATGTACTTCACCGAGGACTACGCCGTCAACACGCTGAATGGGCTGCCGGAAAACGCAATCCTCTTTACCAATGGCGATAACGACACCTGGCCGGTGTGGTACATGCAGGCGGCGCATGGCCTGCGCCCGGATGTGAGCGTGCTCAACATGCCGCTTATGAATACCCCGTGGTTTGTCGACCAGGTTGTCGCGCAGGATGCGGCATTGCCTCTCTCGCTGAGCGCGGAGGCAAGGCACGCGTTGAATGTCCGCCCCTGGTCCGACACAACAATTTGGCTGACGGTTGAGGGATCGCCCTCCCAATACAGGCTGCCCGACACGTTGAGTTTGCCGGATTCGATTCCGATTCATACTGCCCCGACCATCGCCGGAAAGTACATCCTGGTGCAGGACCAACTGCTCCTGGACATCCTCGCGACAAATGCATGGAAGCGTCCAATCTGTTTTGCGGTCACTGTCTCCCCGCAGAACATGGCGTGGCTGGCGCCGTGCTGCCGACTGGAGGGATTGCACTGGCGCTTTGTCCCACATTCGGAGCCGCCTGTGAACACCGCCGTGCTCGATGAGAATCTCCTCGGTCGTTACAGGTACCGTGGCTACGCCGAAGCCGGAACCCGCCTCGATGGCTTGACAAAGGGAATGAGCGCCAACTACTACGTCGCGTTTCTCACCCTGGCGCAGGCTGGAGGTCGCTTGACGTGCGCACAGACGCGTGAGAGGATGCAGTCGCTGTTGCCGGTCACTCGGCTGGAACCTCCCGAGCATTTACTTCAAGCGATCGAGAATATCTGCCGGCCGGACTCGGCGGCGATGGATGGGGATTAACCAACGGCAGGGTGCCGCACAGCTCTGCTGTGCGAAACGTAGACTGGGGACAAAGACTCCGGCCTCAAGTGGGCCTTCGTGTTGGAGGGTGTCTCGCGTGTTCGCAATATCTCAAAGCAGAGCTGTGAGGCACCCGGCATTGCGTTGTTCGCGTTAACGCAGATTGTCGAATCCGAAATCGTAGGGCAGGTCTGCCGCCTGGAGCCGTTGCATGACCTCCTGCAGGTCGTCCTTCTTCGATCCGGTGACGCGCACTTGCGCATCCTGGATCGTGGCCTTGACCTTCAGGTTGAGTGTCTTGATGATCTTGACGACTTCCTTGCACTGGTCGGTGCTGAGGCCGGACTGAACCTTGATCATCTGCGTGAGCGTGCCGGAGAATGTCTGCTCCGGCGTGCCGTATTCGAGTCCCTTGAGCGAGACTCCGCGCTTGGTGAGCCGGACATTCAGGATTTCGAGGATGTTGCGCCGCTTCATGTCGTCATCGGCCACGACCTTGATTTCCCGTTCCTTCTTGTTCAGCTCGACCGTGCTCTTCGTGCCTTTGAAGTCGAAGCGCTGGCTCATTTCGCGCGTGGTCTGATTGACCGCGTTGAGCACCTCCTCCAGGTCGATCTTCGAAACGATGTCGAATGAGAATGTTTGTGCCATGCGGCCAATCTACCGGAGACTTTCAGGCGGGGCAATGATCGACTGCGCCATGCATCCGGTCAGTCCCGCGAGGAATACCACTCCAACACCCGCAGGGCACGGAGTGTATTCCAGCGGCTCGCGGTGCCGCTTCGTCCTTCCATCGCCAGCGGGCTTTCCGGGTGCGGATTTTGCAGCGGCCAGCGGCCGTTCTGGTGTTGTTTCTTCGCCATCAGCTCAACTGCCTCGACGACCCGCTCATCGGGCTTCACACCGGCATCGCGCATGTATTCGAGACCGCGCAGGATGTCGTAGTGCCAGATTGTTGGATAGGAGAATTTCAGCCACTTCCGGTCGATCACTTCGCCGGTTGAGAGCGACCGGAACAAGCGGCGTTCGAGGAGATACTCCTGCGCGCGGCGTCGCGCTCTTTTCACGGCCGGATTGGCGGCTGTCGCCCTCTCGTAGTCCAGAAGCCCTTCGAGAACACAGATCGTGGTGTGAAACGAGGAGCGGCGGCTCTTTGGCGCTTCGCAGTTCCAGCCCCCATCCTCGAGTTGCTCGCCAAGGAGTCGTTCGAGCAGCCGTTCGCTCGGGTGGCCGAAGTAGGCGCCGATTCCCAGAATCCGGCCATTGAGGCATGGTTCGGTTTCCCCGTCGAAAAAGGGACGGCCATCGAGTTGCCACCAGGTGATGTTCTTGCGCACGAGTCCGACTGCCCGCCGGGCCTCCCTGTCCGCCGGGTCGATGCCGAAGTCTTTGAGCAGAGTGAGCGTGTAAATGGTCCGCATCCAGTCGCGGCGGTCGGGTTCGCCGCCCCAGTTCCCCTCGGGCGATTGAGACTTCAGAATGTCAGCGCCCCAGCCCTCGGTCGCGATGCGTCGGCGCTCGGCGGCCACGACCTTGGCGGGTTCGCCGGTGAGATCGCGCATCACCTGGTAGCGGATCGAGGGGTCCCCCGCGAGTAGCCATTTGAGGACGGACTTGCGGGGGGCGGTGAATTGGACCTTGGAAGTTTGGGCGGTCATACCAACACGAATCTCCCACGCGCAGGAGGGTAAGCGTGGGAGTCGGCAGGCGGAATCACTTTTTGCGGGTGCAGCGGCGGGGTGGCTGCAATCGGTGGGGCTGTTGAATAACCCGCGTCGTTCGGATAACCGGAACGGCTCGGAGCGGGATTGCTTCGTCGTCCCGCCTCCGGCGGGACTCCTCGCAATGACTCATGG
>JBFMFQ010000136.1:0-9715 GCA_040752075.1 Candidatus Zixiibacteriota bacterium
CCCTTCGGCGACTCCGTCGAATCCTGTCGCCCCCGAAAGTGCGGTATCAGCCGTGCTTCCAAGGGCATACTACGCAGTTGAGGCTCAGGTGGTTGGGCCGATTGCCGAATCGCGCGGGATCCGGTCTTGCCTCGAACATCACCGGATCTCCCGATCCTGGACCCGGATGGTCGCAGTTAAGACCCCAGGCCCCACGGCGCATGCCGCGGCTTGCTCTTTCCGTCACCCTTGGCATTCGGTGGTTGCACGGCCCATCACCCGGGGCCGAAACGGTCCCAAGTAGCAGAAAGACGGCATCTTGCCGCCGCAAGTCGGCCGATTTGAACATTGTGTTCACATTGTCGAGATTCTCAACGCGCCGAAGCACTTGCCATGAATCAATCCGGCATAGTTCGTGCCGATATGAGGAATGAAGCCAACTGCGAGGTGTGATGACGCCAACAACGACGACGGTGCGCCCCAAGGGCGATTCCCAGCTTCTCGAACGCATTGCCGCAACCATCGGCGAATTGCCGACTTCGCCGGCTGTCGTCTCCGCCGTAATGGGGCTCACCGCCGACCTGAACACCGAAATCACCAAACTGGCCCGTGCGCTTTCGGCGGATCCCGCCCTCACGGCCAAGGTCCTGCGCATTTCGAACTCGCCGTTTTATGGCCGTGCCCGCTCTGTCAGTTCTCTTGATGAAGCGGTGATGATCCTCGGCTTTTTCACCATCCGTTCGCTGGTGGTCGCCACCTCGGCGTATTCGATGTTCAAACGCAACGGCGGCGACGGCCTCGAACACAGCCTGTGGGAACACTCCCTGGCGGTCGCCATGGGGGCGCGCATTACCGCGCGCCGGCTCAATGCCGGACATGTCGACGAGGTCTTCCTCGCCGGACTGTTGCATGACATTGGGGTTCTCATCCTCTTGCAGAAGATGCCGCGTGAGTATCGCGGAATCCTGGACACGGCCCGCAAGAACGACACCCCGCTCATCGAATTGGAGAAGGAGAAACTCGGGTTTAACCACGTGGACCTGGGCGTTGCGATGCTGGAGCGGTGGAATTTCCCTCCGTTTCTTGTTGAATCGATCCGCTTGTACCGGAACCCGGAGGTCGTTTCGAGCAACGTGAGTCCCGCCGATCTTGAGACGGTCAAGCGCAATGCCCACATCGTCTGTTTCGCCGATGAGCTCGCCAAGACGCTTGGTTACGACTTCCATGCGACGATTCCGGTGGAGATGGGCGGGGCACCCTGTGTCAAGGCGCTCAACCTCTCGCCGGACTGCATTACCAACATCACCGAGGAATTGACCGAGCGATTCGCGGAGGAGCAGAGCCTGTTTGAAGGCTGATCGCCGCTTGAGACCAGCGCGATATGGCACCGCCCCGGGGATGGATGACTCCCCGGGGCGGTTTCGCATTGGGGTGTGCCGCTACCGGTCCGCGGCCTGATCGTTCAGCCAGCGGTCCATCTTCTTTTCGAGCAGATCAAGCGGCAGCGCGCCATCCGAGAGCAACTCATCGTGGAATGCCCGGATATCGAAGCGATCTCCGAGCTGGTCCTCGGCCTTCTGGCGCAGCTCGAGAATTTTGAGCTGGCCGATCTTGTAGGCAAGCGCCTGGCCCGGCCAGGCGATGTAGCGGTCGATCTCCGAAACAATGTTAAGATCGGACAGGGCCGTGTTCTCGCGGAAGAAGTCGATCGCCTTGTCGCGATCCCAGCCGTAGTAGTGGATCCCAACATCGACAACGAGTCTGGCGGCGCGCCATGCGTCAAATGTCAATCGTCCGAACTCCGAAAACGGGTCGGCGTATAATCCGACCTCCTTGGGCAGCTGCTCCGAGTAAAGCGCCCAGCCTTCGACAAAGGATGTGTACCCGCCGTGCTGCCTGAACTGCGGCAGATTCTCCAGTTCCTGCTGGATTCCGATCTGCAAGTGGTGTCCCGGAACCGCCTCATGGTAGGCAAGGGCTTCCATCGTGTACTTGGGCCGCATTTCGGGACGGTAGGTGTTGATGTAGAAGTACCCGGGGCGGGATCGGTCCTCGGGCGCCGGGTAGTAGTACGCATCGGGCGCGCTCTCGGCCCGGTAGGACTCCATCTCACGGAAGCCATAGGGGACCTTGGGGAGGCGTCCGAACAACAGGGGCAGCTTCTGGTCCATGGTGGCGAGGATGTCCTTGAATCCCTGGACGAGCGAATCGGGCGTTGTGTAGAAGAACGCCGGCTCGCGCCGCAGGCCATCCGCGAAGTCCCGCAGCGACCCCTCGATCCCGACCTCCTCCATGACCAGTCGCATTTCATCGTGGATGCGCGCCAACTCGCGGGTACCGATCTGGTAAATCAACTCCGGATCCATGTAGGTGGTCGTGTAGCGCCGGGCCAGGTAGCGGTAGCGTTGCTTGCCGTCGGGAAGCGCAAGCAGTCCCACGCTGTCGCGGCAGGACGGGAGGTACTCGTTGCGAACGAACTCCGCGAACTTTCGGAATGCGGGGGTGACCGAGTCGCGGATCGCGGCCAGCATTGCATCGCGCAGACGGTCGCGATCGGCCTTGGGGATCCCCTCGCCCATCTTCTCGATGCCGCCGGCCAGAAGAGACGCCGCCGGATCGCTGACCAGATGCGCGTCAATCTGGGGTAGCGCCTTCTCCATGGTGATTCGCGCGGGGACGAGCCCCACGGAGATCCCTTCGCGCATGTTGCCGATGCAGGCTTGGAGGTATGCGGGGATGGCATTGAGTCGCGCGATGTAGTCTTCGCATTCCTTGACGGTCTCGAACGGCTGAACATTGACCAGCTCGGGGAGGTCGATCTGGGGGCCGGATTGCTGGGTTACCGGCATGAGGTGTCCCCGGTAACTGAGATCTTCCAGGGCCTGGTTCATCTCGCGCTCAAAGAGATCGGCATTGAGAGAATCCTCGGGGCGGGAGAAGCCGGGTGCGGCAATGGCCTGAACACGAGCGAGAAACATGCGCAGGGTGTCGGCCTGCCTTGCCACGGCGGCGCTGCTTAAGTCCGGCAGCCGGTCATCGTAGCGGTGGTCCCCCAGGTAGGTCGCCCAGGTCGGCGACTCCCGCATCTGGTATTCCCAGTGCTCGGAGAACAATTGATCAAGATCGCTGGCCTTCGCCATGAGTGACCCCTGTCCAATGACGGCCATCGCCATCAGGCCGGCGCCGGCGCGCATGAAATGCCGTTTAAGTACCTGCATCGAATCGGTCCTGTCCGCCCCCCGGACGTCCAAAGGAGGGCTCCAGCATTTGGAGATGCAACGGGATTGTTTTGGCTGGATTACATGCCGGCGAATGAACCGAGGTGGACCGGCAGGCGCTTGGCGCCCCATGAGCCCGGGGCGGATTCGAATATTCCGGCGCAGGCGGCGCCGCAGTCCCGGCAACGACCGCCATCGATGAGGTCCCACGAGGTCAGCACATACCAGTCGCGGCCGATGAGTTTCGCCCCGCAAGAATGGCAGTAAGTGCTGTCGCCCTCCGGGTCATGCACATTGCCGGTGTAGACATAGCGGATGCCGTTGGCGGCGGCGATATGACGGGCGCGCCGGAGGGTGGCCGCCGGTGTCGCCGGACGGTCGCGCATCTGCCAATCCGGGTGGAAGGCGGTGAAGTGCAGAGGGACTTCGGGGCCGAGATTGTGATACACCCACTTCGATAGAGCGTCGATCTCGGCATCCGAGTCATTCAGGCCGGGGATGAGCAGCGTGGTGATTTCAAACCAGACACGGGTTTCGCTCTTCAGATAGACGAGGGTCTCCATGACCGCCTCGCGGTGACCGCCGCACACATCCTTGTAGAATTCATCGGTGAACGCCTTCAGGTCCACGTTGGCGGCATCCATGTGGCGGTAGAACTCGACTCGCGGTTCGGCGCACATGTACCCGGCGGTCACCGCCACGGTCCGGATCCCGGCCTCGCGGCAGGCCATCGCGACATCAATGGCGTACTCCATGAAGATAACGGGATCGTTGTAGGTAAACGCCACGCTGCGGCAGCCGAGTTCACGCGCCGCACGGGCGATGAGCTCCGGCGAAGCGGAATCGGCCAATGTATCAGTTTCCCGTGACTTGCTGATGTCCCAATTCTGGCAAAACTTGCAGGTCAGATTGCAGCCAGCGGTGCCAAATGACAGAACGGGGGTGCCGGGAAGGAAGTGGTTCAGCGGCTTTTTCTCTATTGGATCGACGCAGAACCCGCTGGAACGGCCGTAAGTTGTCAGGACGATCCGGTCGTTCTGCCGCGCCCGGACGAAGCAAAGGCCCCGCTGCCCCTCGTGGAGCCGGCATTCGCGGGGGCAGACATCGCATTGGACACGCCCGTCATCGAGCAAATGCCAGTGCCGGGTTGGCACGCATCCGTTCGCATCCGGGGAAAGCATCTCGTGAGATTGGCTCACATGATTGCTACGGAGCAATTTGGCCTGCAGTTGATGACAAGTTGCCAATGACGACTCCGGCAGGCGGTCGAATGCCTACCAGGTTTGTCACCAATTCAGCCCCGGTATTTGCTATTGTGACAGTAACGGGCCTTTTGACATTTCTTCCGAAAACGGTCCCGTATATCTATGCCCCAACGCGCGGCCTGTCGTGCCGCAGGGATTTTGAGAGGGCGAAATGACCGGAGACCAAATGGGCGAGTTGCCAGTGAGTGAGAATTCCGATCAGCGGCGGGTCGGCGTCGGAGGCGGGCTGTGGCTGGTGCTCGCGTGGCTGGTTTTACGAGCGCTTCTGTTAGCGGGTGTCACACCAGCCCTGGCGGACAATTCGGACTGCACCATGTGCCACTCCGAACCGGGCATGTTCGAGGACTATGGAACTCGCGCCGGCACATTGGTCGTCACCGACGATTCGCTGACCGGATCGGTACACGAAGGGTTTCTCTGTGTCGATTGCCACGCGGACTTGGCCGGTGTGACCGACTTTCCGCATGAAGAGAAACTGGCGCCCGCCAACTGCGCATCATGCCATGAGGATGTTGACATCGAGTTTGCGGCGAGTTGGCACGGGCAGGAGGCGGCACGGCGCGGGGACGATCCGCTCGCGCCGACTTGCGGATCCTGCCATGGGGCGCACAACATCCGTCCCGCCTCCGACTCTCTCTCCCTCGTGCATCCGAAGAACCTCCCCCACACCTGTGCCTCCTGCCACACGCAGTTGGCGGAGGGCGCGGAGACCGGAATACGCCGGATTGATGCCTACAGCCGTTATGTGGGCGGGGTTCATGCCGAACGAATCGAGCAGGGACTCCTCGACGCCGCCACCTGCAATGACTGTCATGGCTATCACGACTTGCGCAAGGCGAGCGATCCCGCCTCGCAGGTGTACAAGTACAACATCCCCAAGACTTGCGGAAACTGCCACTCCGAGATTTATGAGCAATACGAACGCGGCATTCACGGGCAGGCCCTGACCGCGGGTGTCACCGATGCCCCGACCTGCGCCGATTGCCACGGGGAGCACCAGATCCTTGCGCCGGCCGGCGCCGATTCGCCGGTTCACGCCGCCAACCTGTCAGACTTTGCCTGTGCCAAGTGCCATAACGACGAGCAGCTGGTGGCCAAGTACGGGTTGAAGGGTGGGAGGATTACAAGTTATCAGGACTCTTATCACGGCATGGCGCTCAAGAGGGGTTCGACGAAGGCGGCGAGCTGCATCAGTTGCCATGAAGCGCACGACATCCTTCCGGAAAGCAATCCCGCCAGTTCGATCGCCCCAGGCCGGATACTGCAAACCTGCCAGCAGTGCCACCCGACCGCCAACGCCGAATTTGCTTCGTCTTACTCGCATGAAGCCATCCTCGGGGAGCCCGACAGCATCAAGGGAATCATCGAGCTGATTTACATACCCCTGATTGTGCTGGTGATCGGCGGGATGGCGGCGCACAACGGCCTCATCTGGCTGTACTATGTTCGCCGGAAACGCGCCGCCGAGGCCGCCGGGGAGAGCTTCGACCGGCTCTCACGGACCATGGTGATCCAGCATGCTTCTTTCGGCATATCGTTCATCATCCTGGTCATCACCGGATTCGCGCTTCGTTTCCCGGACGCCTGGTGGTCGCATGGGTTGTCGTGGCTCGGGTTCACCGAAGGCGTGCGCGGGATCGTCCACCGTGTCGCGGGCTGCATCATGATCGGGGTCTCGGTTCATCATGTCTTCTTTGTTGCCCTGTCGCGGCGCGGTCGGACCGAGTTCTGGCACATGATTCCGCGTCTGACCGACGTAACGCAGGCCTTCCAGAATGTCAGGTACTACCTCGGACGGGAGCGGTTCAAGCCGGATTTCGACCGGTATGACTACACGGAAAAGGCGGAGTACTGGGCGCTGGTGTGGGGCACGGCGGTCATGGTGGTGACCGGTTTTGTCCTGTGGTTCCCCGAAACGTTCACGCAGTACATGCCGGGGTGGGTGGTCATCGTTTCCGAGACGATCCACTACTACGAGGCATGGCTGGCCACGCTCGCGATCATCGTTTGGCACCTGTTCTTCGTCATCTTTCATCCGGAGGAGTATCCGCTGAACCTGACCTGGATGCGCGGCCGGATCAGCGAACACCATCTGAAGGAGAAACACCCCGCCTGGTACCGTCGTCTTTTGACCGAGCGGAATGCGGAAAAGCCTCAACCCGGGCCGCATGACGATCCCCCATCTGGAGGCAGGTCCTAAAGTGCAGCCGGCACGGCATCCGATGCATGGCGTTTTCCCGCGCGGGGAAGTCCCGTCGGGCCGCGTGACTCGCGTCCCCTGGATTGGGATGATGGTTGCCTTGGCGTTGTTGGCGATCCCGCATTCGACGGCGCTCGGGCAATCAGTTGACGATTGTATGATGTGCCATGAGGACCCCGGGCTGACCAAGATGCGCAACGGCCGCATGGTCAATCTTGGCATCGATCAGGCAACACTAAAGCAATCGGTCCATGCCGGGCTGGAGTGCATCACGTGCCATGCTGACCTGGAGGGATCGGACTTCCCCCACAAGGAAACACTCGAGCCGGTGGACTGCGGGGTGTGCCATGACGATGTGGCCGCCGAACAGGCGGCCAGTCTCCACGGGCAACTCGCCGGCGAAGGCGAGGAGTTGGCGCCGCGCTGCTGGACCTGCCATGGTTCGCATGATGTGCGGCCGGTGGCCTCGCCGGAGTCCCGGGTCGCCAAGTTCCGGATCCCGTATGTCTGCGGCGAGTGCCACAAGGAGGGCACCCCGGTCACCCAGAGATACGACATACCACAGGACAGCATTCTGACCCACTACTCGGAAAGCATCCATGGGGAGGGGTTGTTCCATCGGGGTTTGACGGTGACGGCGGTCTGCACCGACTGTCACACCGCGCACAGCATTCTGCCGCACACCGATCCGAAGTCGAGCATCTTCCGGGAGAATGTCGCCAGGACTTGCGAGAAGTGCCACGGGCTGATCGAGCAGGTGCACCGCAAGGTCATTCGGGGCGAGCTCTGGGAGAAGGAACCCAACCGGGTGCCGGTTTGCGTGGACTGCCACGCGCCTCACAAGGCGCGCAACATCTATTACGAGCAGGGCATGGCGGACCGTGATTGCATGCGCTGCCACACCAATCCCGACCTTGAAACGGTGCGCAACGGCGAGACGATCTCCCTGTATGTCGACTCGACCGAGACGCACGGCTCCATCCACCGCAATGTCGCCTGCGCGCAGTGTCACACCGGCGCCAGTCCGGCGGAGGAACGCTCCTGCGCCACCATCACGACCCGTGTGGACTGCAGCGTCTGCCACGCGGAAGTGGTGCAGACTTATTCCACGAGCACGCACGGGACCCTGGCCGAGCGGGGCGACCCGGTCGCACCGATGTGCCGCGATTGTCACGGCGTTCACGGGACCAAGGCGCGGCGCGATCCGGAGTCCTCGACCTTCCCCACGAACGTGCCCGATCTCTGCGGGAACTGCCACCGGGAGGGGAACAGGGCGGCGGTTCGCTATACCGGCGAGCAGCGCAACATCCTGGCGAATTACACGATGAGCATTCACGGCAAGGGGCTCCTGGAGAGCGGCTTGGTGGTCACCGCGATGTGCACGGACTGCCATACCGCCCATCATGAACTCCCGAAGAAGAACCCCGAATCGAGCGTCAACCGAGACAACATCGCCGAGACCTGCGCGCGCTGCCACAAGGGGATTTACGAGGAATTCGAGCGGAGCATTCATTCACCGCTGGTGTCGGAAACCACCGACACGCTGCCGGTGTGCAGCGAGTGCCATTCCGCCCACACAATCACGCGGACCGATGTCGAGGGATTCAAGCTCGACATCATGAACAAATGCGGCCGGTGCCACGAGGACGTGACCAGCACATACTTCGATACGTTCCACGGCAAAGTGTCGAAGCTCGGGTACGCCGGTGCGGCGAAGTGCTACGATTGCCACGGTGCGCACGACATCCTCCCCACCTACACCCCGGCGTCTCACCTGTCACGCCAGAACATCGTCAAGACCTGCGGCAAATGTCACGAGGGGTCACACCGGCAGTTTGCGGGATACCTGACGCACGCGACGCACCACGACCGCGACAAGTACCCGATTTTGTTTTACACGTTCTGGTTTATGACCGCCCTGCTCGTCGGCACGCTCACCGTGGCCGGCGTGCACACCGCGCTTTGGATGCCCAGATCATTCCAGGCGATGCGCCAGCACAAGAAGCTGGAGGTGGCGTCGCACGGGAAGGAAGTCAAACGGTTCAGCCGGCGGCAGCGGCAGTTGCACATCCTGGTCATCATCAGTTTCCTCGGCCTGGCGCTGACGGGGATGACGCTGAAATTCTCGTATCTGGGATGGGCCCAGTGGCTGGCACACCTCCTCGGCGGATACGAATCGGCGGGGTTCGTCCACCGGGTTTGCGCCGTCATTACGTTCTTCTACTTCGGCGCACACCTGGTCGATGTCTTTAAACGGAGGCGGGCCTCGGGCAAGAGTTGGCGGGGATACCTGTTCGATTCCAACTCGAT
The DNA here is from genome assembly GCA_040752075.1 of Candidatus Zixiibacteriota bacterium. Classification (GTDB taxonomy): domain Bacteria; phylum Zixibacteria; class MSB-5A5; order WJJR01; family WJJR01; genus JBFMFQ01. The sequence continues at coordinate 8,973 of JBFMFQ010000136.1, forward strand.
GCTGCCGAATCGCAATGACCTGCGGGAGTTCGTTGCGACCACCAAGTGGTTTATCGGGCTCGGCCCCCGTCCCGAATACGGCCGCTGGACCTACTGGGAAAAGTTCGACTATTTCGCGGTCTTCTGGGGTGTCATCGTGATCGGCTCCACCGGGCTCATGCTCTGGTTCCCCGAGTTTTTCACGCGGGTGCTGCCGGGCTGGATCATCAATGTGGCCACGATCATCCATTCGGACGAGGCGCTTCTGGCGACCGGTTTCATATTTACCGTGCACTTCTTCAACACGCACTTCCGTCCGGACAAGTTCCCCATGGACACGGTGATATTTACCGGGCGTGTACCACTTGAGGAATTCAAGAAGGACCGCCCGCGTGAGTACGCCGAGATGATTGAAAGACAGGAGTTGGAGAAACACCTGGTCGACCCCCTCCCCCACGTCGTCGTCCGGGGGATGAAGATCTTCGGATTCATTGCGCTTTCGATCGGCCTCATCCTGGTCGTGCTCATCATCTGGGCGCAGATCTTCGGTTATCGATAGCAAGTAGCGGATTGGGAAAGCGCCCGGCACCGTGATGGTGTCGGGCGCTCTCCCACGTCTGCGTTTGTGTGTCTTGAGAGCTTCTCGGTTCCTACCGCAGCGGCAGGTTCTCGAGAACGGGCTGGGGGTTCTCCTCCTCATAGGAGAGGAGTTCGTGGCAGGCACTGCAGTCCTGGGAGATGGTCTCTCCGCCGGGCGATGTGTG
>JBFMFQ010000137.1:0-9694 GCA_040752075.1 Candidatus Zixiibacteriota bacterium
CGATTGTCGCTATGCCATCACCGAAGAGAAAAAAGCGCCTGACACCGCCGCCCAAACCGGGACTGATTGTGTTTACCGATCTGGACGGGACGCTTCTGGATTTCCATTCGTATTCGTTCAAACCGGCACAGGCTGCCCTTCGCGAGCTAAAGCGGCTGTCGGTGCCGCTGGTTTTGGTTTCCTCCAAGACACGCGCCGAAATGGCGGCCTTGTCGAAGGCCATTGGTTTGGATTCACCGCTGATTGTTGAAAACGGCAGCGCCATCTTCTGGCCCAAAGAGATCGCGCCGACCCGCCCGGCCGGCTCCAAGGCGGTGGACAGTTACTGGGTCAAGGAGCTGGGGACACCATACCAGACCATTCGCAAGCACCTGGTCGCATTCCGGGAGTCCAACGGGGTCAATTGCGAGGGGTTCGGCGATTGGAGTGTCGAGACCATCTCGCGTTTGTCGGGGATTCCCCTGAACAACGCCCCCCTGGCGAAGAAGCGCGAGTACGACGAGCCTTTCCTGTTCAAACCGATGCCTGCCGAGGAGAAGATCGACGCGGCGATCAAGAAGCTGTCCACCGGTGGATTCTCCGTGGCGCGCGGCGGGCGTTTTTTCCACCTCCTTGGACCCAGCGACAAGGGACGGGCGGTGCGCGAGTTGATTTCCTGGTACACGAAAATCATGCCGGCCAAGCCGCGCACGATCGCCTTCGGTGACAGCCCCAATGACTGGCCGATGCTGGCCGCCTGCGATATTGGCGTGGCGGTGAAATGCCCCGACGGGAAGTACCACTCCGCATTGCGGGAGCACAAGGGCATACGGCTTGCGGGAGCACCGGGTCCCGAGGGATTCAACCGGATGGTCCTGCGGTTGCTCCGCCAGCTCATGTAATCCCAGACACAAGCCGATCGAAGTCCCGGGATATCCTCCGGGGGCGCGGCCTTTTCAATCAATGGTGCGCAGAATCGCGCGAACCGGAGAGGCGTCCATCCCGGCGAGCTTGAGCGGGAGTGCGATCAGCTCGTAGCGTCCGGGCGGGACGTTGTCGAGACGGAGGTTTTCGAGGATCACGACCCCGGCGGCGGCGAAGATGTGGTGGGCATCGAGGGAGTCCGAATCAGCCGGATCGACCGAGGGCGTGTCGATTCCGACGAGGCGCACGCCGTGTGCGACGAGTCCACGCGCCGCCTCGGGCAAGAAGTGACCGGCGGGCGAGGTGATCTCCCCCGGGGTCATTGCGTTGGTTCTGAAGAGAACGCGCTCCACCACGCCGTCGGCCAAAGTCCGGATGTGACCGGCCGAGATTGGGCGGGAGTCGGTCGCATCGACGACAAGGGCCGTGCCGATGAAAGGTGTGAGGTCCAGGTTTTCCATCGAGAGGCCATCCGGCTGGACATGAAACGGGGCATCCGCATGGGTGCCGGTGTGCAGGCTCATGGTGATGCTTCCGACATTGCAGGCTGCGCCCGCCGCTTGGCACATGACCCAGAAGGTCCGGAATTCCGTGTCGCCCGGCCACACGGTGATCCCGGGCTGAAGCGTCTGTGAGATGTCGATGATCCGGGACATGCGTCTGTGGTTCTCCCTTATAGGGTCGTTGTCCCCCAACGTTACATCGCAAGCGCCGTTAGGGAAACGATCTATTGTCCCCGTTCGGCCAGCCGCCTTCCTTGCGGTTGCGGCGCGGAAGCGCAACGACGCGCAACGTCCTGCCGAGGAGGACAAGTATGACTCGTTCGCACGAATCGCTTTGGTTCATTCTGGCTTCCATGCTCGCGACCTTTGTTGTCCAGCGAGGCTGGCTACACCTGGTGAACCCCAACTCGGACTTCAACCTTCTTGGGTACAATGTCCACCATCTGTTTACCGGCGCCTTGATCGAGACCATCGCTGCCTTCGCCCTTGCCGTGGGCATTCAGAATGTGTGGCGGCGCCGCGCCTGCCTGTCCGCTCTGGGGATCGGCAGCGCGATGGTGCTTGATGAAATCGTCTACCTCATCGCCACGGATGGCAGTAATCAGTCGTACTTGCTGCCCGTCTCGCTTTACGGAGCCATTGTCATGATCGCCGTTGCCGCTTTGTATCTGGTCGTTCTGAGTCGTGGATCAAGAGGGAACTGACGGCGGACGGGGGTGTCAGCGGTCACGCCAGCGGGGTGCGCGCTTTTCCATGAAGGCGGTCAGGCCTTCGCCGGGGTCCTCCCCCTGCATGAGGTCTTCCAGGTAGACGGCCTCGATTTGCCGGAGCGCCTTGTCCAACTGCTCTTGGTCGGCGAGGCGGCATGCGGACTTTGCCCGGCTCAATGAGAAGGCTGACAAACTGCGTAACTGCTCCACAAAACCATCGACCTCCGTCATGAAATTCCCGGCCGGCAAGACCCCGCTCAGAAGGCCGAATTGCAAGGCTTCAGTTGCATCGAAGACGCGGCCGGTCAGTATCAATTCCCGGGCCAGGCTCCTCCCCACGGTTTGGGGGAGTAGGGCCGCGGCGAATGGCGGAAACACGCCGAGGGTGATTTCGGGAAAGGCGAACTTGGCGTTTTCGGCGGCGAGAATCATGTCGCACGCCATCGCCAGTTCCAGTCCGCCGCCATAGGCGCCGCCCTGGACCGCCGCGATGGTCGGCATGGGGAGGGCGATAATCGCACGGATGGCGGTGTGCACCGCGGCGAGCATCGCGCGGACGGTTTCCTGTCTGTGCTCGGGAACATCGACACCGGCGGAAAACATGGAGCCTTCGGCATCGATGAGCACGGCGCACAGATCGGATCGCGCGCGCATCGCGCCGGCGGCCGTGCCGATTTCATGGAGCATGGCGATGTTCAGGACATTGAGCGGCGGGCGTGCGAGGGTGAGCCGCAGGACGCGATTGTCTTCGCGGACGCGGATGAACTCGTGGGGGGGCATGGGAGTTGGGCGGAGTGCCATCCGGCGTCAGTCGCCACCGGGCATGTCGAGATCGGCCTTGTTGATCAGGCGGTTGCGAAGGGTTTGCCGGGACATGCCGAGCAGTTTGGCGGCCTGGACCTGGTTTCCGTCTTCGCGGGCCATGGCGCGGCTGAGCATTTCGCGCTCCAGCACGGCCAGAATCGGCTCTCCCGCACCGTCGCCGAATTGCTTCCGGAGCCGGTCGAAGACCGCGTCGAACAGCGAACCGTCGTCCATCTCCCCGGCGGCGGCCTTGGGCGTGATCGAGTCGTGGGTAAAGGTGATTGCTTCCGGAAGCAGCGTCGAACCGGTCGAGACGATCAGCGCCCGGTCGATGACATTCTCGAGTTCCCGGACGTTGCCGCGCCATTGGTGACGGGCCAGGCGGTCCATGGTCTCATCGGGGATTTCCGATATCTCCCGTCCGATGCGGCGATTCCCCCGGGCAACGAAGTAGCGCACAAGGGTGGGAATGTCCTCGCGGCGGTCGTCCAGCGCGGGAAGTTCGATGGTGAACACACTGAGGCGGAAGAAGAGGTCCTCGCGAAAGTGTCCGGTTTTGATGAGGTGCTGCAGGTCGCGATGGGTGGCGGCGATGATGCGGACATCGACCTTGATGGGTTCATTGCCGCCGACCCGCTCGAAGGCGCGTTCCTGCAGCACGCGCAGAATTTTCGCCTGCGTGGCCGGGGTCATGTCGCCGATTTCATCGAGGAACAGCGTTCCGCCGTTGGCGCGCTCGAACTTGCCGATTCGCCGGTGATCGGCGGAGGTGAAGGCGCCGCGTTCGTGGCCGAAAAGTTCGCTTTCGAGAAGACCCTCGGGAATGGCGGCGCAGTTGACCGCGAGAAACGGCTTCTCGCGCCGTCCCGAGTGGTGGTAGACGGCTCGCGCGACTAGCTCCTTGCCGGTCCCGGACCCTCCGAGGATGAGGACATTCGCGTCCGACTGGGCGACCTGTCCGATTTGTTTGTAGACCTCCTGCATCGCGCGCGACCGCCCCACGAGCGTGTCGGCGTCGCGCGTGGCCGGGGAGTCATCGGTGATGAGGTCCACCTTGCGGGTCATCAGGCGGTAGGCGTTGACCGCCTGCAAGGCCAACCGCTTGATGTCCTCGACTTCGAACGGCTTGAGCACGAAATCGTAGGCGCCGCGCTTGACCGCCTCGATCGCATCCTCGGTGGTGCCGAAGGCGGTGAGGATGACGACCGGTATCTTGCTGTCGATTTCCTTGATGCGTGCGAGGCACTCGATCCCCGTCATGCCGGGCATGCGCAGGTCCATGAAAATGGCCGAGTGAGATCCCGGCGCGATCATCTCGAGCGCTTCCTCGCCCGAGCCGGCCTCCTCCACGCTGAAGATGGCCGGGTTCAGGATGCGCCGGAAGGCGTACCGGAGATTGCGATCGTCATCGACGATTAAGACCCGTTCCAAGATGCCCTCTCCCGCCCGTGGGCGCTGAGCTTGATTTCGAACTCGGTGCCCTTCGCGCCGAGCCCGCGCGCGCGAATGGCTCCATGGTGTTTATCGACAATTGTCCGGGCGATGGACAACCCCAGACCGGTGCCGTTGGTTTTGGTGCTGAAGAACGGCTCGAAGATTTTCTCCTCCAATTCGGGCGCCAGGCCGGTGCCGGAGTTCCCGATGGTGACGACGATGGTCTCGGTGTCGGGGGACTCCGTGGTGATACGTATCTCCCCCCCAGGTGGTGTGGCGTCCATGGCATTGAGCAGGATGTTGAGGAAGACCTGCCCGATCTGGGAGCTGTCGGCCCAGACCGATGGCGCGTTGTCATCGTATGATTCGATGACCGTCTGTTTGAGGCTCATCGCCTGCGGGCGGACCAGGCTCGCGATCCGGGAGAGCGTTTCGGACAGATTGACCACCCCAAACTCGGGATCACGCGGGCGTGCAAACTGGAGAAACCGGAGAATCAGTGATTTGATCTTGTCGATTTCCGAGAGGATGATCTCCAGGTCGGTCCGGTGGGCCGCATCGATGGCGAGCTGTTCGCGCATGGAATGCATGAGGACCTTGATCGTGGTCAGCGGGTTGTTGATCTCGTGGGCGATGGACGCCGCCATCATGCCCACGGAGGCCAGCCGGTCGGCGGCGATCAATTGCTCGTGCGTGGAACGGAGTTCGTGCTCCCGCCGTTCGAGCCGGTGCACCGCGACCCGGGCGATGGCCACAGAGAGGACACCACCAAGCAGAATAATGACCCCAAAGACGGACCAGAGGACACGACGCAGCTCGGTCACTTGGGCAAAGGCGTCGGCCTGATCCCGCTCTACAAGGAGCCACCAGCCCAACAGCGGAACGTTTCGCGCCACGCCGATGACAGCCTCGCCGCGTTCATCGGTGTAGAACATGGCGCCCGGCTGATTGGAGGCAGCCAGTCTTCGCTGCCCCTCGGTGGCGCGGGTGCCCGGGCCGATGGTCCCCTCGCTTCGGGTCACGTTGAGGCAGCGGCCAAGAGAATCGATGATGTGTGCGTGTTCGGTAAAGCCTGGAGACCGGTTCGTGAGGAGGTCGTACATCGGGTCCATTGGTGTCAGCGCAATGATAACTCCCTGGATACCTCCGTCGGCGTTGATGACGGGCGCATACAGTTCCAGCATTGCGGCCGAATCCGGCCGGCCGAGCCGGCGGGACGACAAAACGCGTCGTCCGTGCGCCGCCTCCCGGAATTTTGACGCATCGATTGACGCGGTATCAATCAATGGCGCCAGCGGAACTCCCGATGTGTCGTAGATCTCAAACGACGAGTATCGCCCGCCGAAGAGCAGGCGACGCCCCTCCAGCACCAGCCGCAAGGAGTCCTGGGTTCGCGTATCCCCCGCCCGACTCGCCCTGGCCTGCGCCACCCACTCGTTGATCAGCCGGAGCCGTCCGACGACCCCCAGGTCGTATCGCCGCTCGGCCAGCCAAGTTTCGATCAGGCGGGAATTATGAACCGCCATGCTCTGGAGTTCGTAATCAACCTGTTCGGTGACCCGACGTGATGTATAGTTATAGAACCAGACACCGGCCAAAACCGCCGGGAGGCAGATGATGAGAAGCAGGGCAAGCGCCAGTATGACACGCAGTTGAGTTGATGGGAGGCGGGAGAGGCGTCGCAGCATGGTAGGCCGGCAATCCGACGAGGTGGCCGGCGATCCAAAAGGTATCACGCCGGGAGGGGGTAATTTGCATCAGGCTCTGACGAGACACAACGGGGACTCTTGGGTTTCTTCATGGGTTCCCTCCGCCGTCCCGAGGCCGGGAACACTCGAGGGGAGTGTCCGGCGTTGAGGACGCTCCGGGTCCTGTACCACCTGATGCGAGCCGACTTTCTGGAGCGGGTCCGCCGGTACAGTTTTTTGATCACGCTCGGTATTGTCGCGTACGCGGCGTACATGTTTTTGCCGCCCAATGGCGCCAAGTACGTCACTTTGCGCTTCGCCGATTATCGCGGGATTTACAATTCGGCCTGGGTCGGGGCGCTTGTGGCGATGATGAGCGCCGTCTTCATCTCGCTGGCCGGGTTTTACATCATCAAGAACGCGATTGCTCGTGACCGGGAGACGGGCGTCGGGGAGATCATTGCCTCAACCCCGGTTCGGGGGACGGTCTATCTGATTGGGAAGATGCTCTCCAACTTCGCGGTCCTGACGGCGATGATCGCGGTTCTGGCCATCGGCGCGGTCGGAATGCAAGTCCTTCGCGGTGAGGAATTGAGCATCCGTCTCTGGGATCTCTGGTCTCCCCTGCTTTTGGTGACACTTCCGGTCGCGGCGCTTTTGGCTGCGGTGGCGGTGGTATTCGAGAGCGTTTCCTTCCTGCGCGGCGGTGCCGGGAACGTCATCTACTACTTTGTCTGGCTGATTGCCCTTTCGACGACGATCACGCAGGGTGCGGATGTCTTCGGGCACAACGTGATTATCGATGACATGACACACACATGCGCCGCGGCGTTCCCGGACTACGACGCCGCCGAACGACGCATGAGCATGGGGTTTAACATCGCCGGGTCGGGCGAAGTGATGACTATGGAGACGTTTGTCTGGAAAGGGCTCGATTGGACACCGGGACAGGTTTTCGCCCGGCTGCGGTGGTTTCTAGTAGCCCTGCTGATCACGGCGCTCGCCACGGTTCCTTTCGATCGGTTTGATACGATGAGGCCGGGGGTGAAACGGCGGAGGGGCTGGATTCGACGGGGAAAGCGCGCCTTGCCCCGGGAGGAAGCGCTTGAGAAGTCTGCCTTGGCAGTTCCGGTCCCCGAGTTGGCGACAACATTCAAGCTCCCGACGGCACTTGTCGGCCGGATGACCCGGCACCGGATGCCGGCACTGGTGGCGGCCGAATTGCGTCTCATGCTCAAGGGCAGGGTATGGACCTGGTACATGGTTGCCCTTGGGTTGATGGTCGGTGGAATCGCGGCGCCGACGTCGGTTGGACGGCTCTACCTCCTCCCGGCGGCATGGATCTGGCCGATCCTCATTTGGTCGGGCATGGGAATCCGCGAGAGACGATTCGGGACCACCCAGGTGGTCTACAGTTGTCCGCACCCGGTGAAACGGCAACTTCCGGCCATCTGGGCGGCGGGTGTGCTCGTCGCCCTGATCACGGGCAGTGGCGTGGCCGTCCGGCTCATCGTCGGAGAGCAGTGGGAGGCGCTTGTGGCCTTGGCCGTTGGAGCGCTGTTTGTTCCTTCGATGGCATTGGCACTCGGGGTATGGACAGGCAGCAGCAAGCTCTTCGAAGTTCTCTATCTCCTGCTTTGGTACGGCGGCCCGATGAACCAAGTGCCGTTCATTGATTACCTTGGGGCCACCGATGCGGGACTCTCCATGGGTGTCTACTGGTGGTTCTTGGCGGTCACCGCGGTCCTGCTGGTTTTGGCCGCGGCCGGGCGGTTGCGCTTTTTGCGACAGTAGCGCATCCGTTTAGGCCTTTGATCAATCGCCGCACACTGGCATCGAACGGGAAGCGGAGGGCTGAGCGCCCTGTGCAAAAAGGAGTCCCAGGATGAAGAGTCAGCGATCGAATACATCTGCCGGGGCCAAGCGACGGGCATCGTCGCCCGGATCGAATGATTGGTGGTTGGATTTCTTCCCCGAATTCCGTCCTGTCTTCAACATTGTGGACCGCCGAACAACGGATGCCCAGGTGCGGTACCTGGTCCGGAAACTGAACCTGCGCCGCGGACGGAGTTTCCTGGATTGCCCCTGCGGGATTGGCCGGATTGCGCTTCCGCTGGCGGCAAAGGGAATCCGGGTAACCGGTGTTGACATCACACAAATGTATTTGGACGAGGTCGCGGAGAAAGCCCGGCAGCGCCGTCTCCCGGTCACGCTGTTAAGATCCGATATGCGGGAGATACCATTTCGCGGGCAGTTTGACACCGCCGGCAACCTCTGGACGTCGTTCGGGTACTTCCCCTCGGTGGCCGACGATCAGAAGGTTTTGGAGCGGATGCACCGTGCGCTCCGCCCCGGCGGCAGGTTTGTTCTCCATGTGATCAACCGCGACTGGATCATGGCCCATTTCCAGGCGCGCGATTGGTTTGTCACGGGAGGGATGCGTGTTCTGGAGGAACGCCGTTTCGACTACGCCGCATCACAGATACACAGCGTGTGGACGTTCATTCGCGACGGAAAGGCAGCGACCCACAAGAGCACGATCCGCATGTATTCCTATCACGAACTCGCGGCCATGATGGAGGAAGCGGGATTCATCGATGTGGAGGGATTCGGATCGATGAAAGACGATCCGATCAGCCGGGACACGATGATGATGTTTGTCTTCGGGACGAAACCAATGAAGAGAAGCAGGGGGCGATAATCCGAGACTACGTCTGCCAAGTTGCCTGACCGATTTGTCGCCGGTTCATCCGGACGCACCGATTCTGGCCGCCACCTTCCTCGCCATTTTCACGCAATCGTTCAGACCGACGCCATAGTACGCATTGCCGACCACATGCAGCCCCGGCTGCGCGGATAGCAGTTGCTCGATCCGCTTTCGCCTGTCGAGGTGACCGATGTTGAATTGCGGGATCCCCCGCCTCCACCGGTAGACCCGCATGAACGCCGGGTCGGTCTTGATGCCGAGGAGTGGACCGATCTCGCGGCGAATCGTGGCCCAGAGTTCTTCATTGCTCATGCCCACCGCCTCGGAGTCCCCGGCGCCACCGAGCATGGTGCGGAACTGGACATGACCGGCCGGGGCACGGCCGGAAAAGATGGAAGAGGTCCAGATGGAACCCAGGATTCTCAATCCCTGGTTGCGAGGAACGAGAAACCCGAAACCATCCAATGGGTGGCCGATGTCCTCCCGCCGGTGGCCGGTCGCCACGACGGCGATGTCGGCGTAGGGAATGGCATCAAAGGCCAACGCCAGATCCCGGTTGGACTCGCGGAAAAGGCCGGCGGCAACGAACGTGGGGCAGGCGATGACGACCTGTCTTGCGCGGACTGAGTGGCCGAGAGTGTCGGTAATGAGCCAACTGGGTTCGGGAGAGGCCCCCAACGCGGGTTGTGGCGCCGCCGCTCGCTCGATTCTGGCAGCGGCGCGATTGGTGTGAATGATTGGCTGGTGGCGCTCAGTCAGGCGAGAGATGAGCCGGTCCAAGCCGCCCCGGAACGATGTGAGGTGACCACCCGGCCCGGCCGGGCCGCCGGAACCGGCCTTCTCCCCTTTGGCTTTTGCGGCGCGGCTCTTTTCGCGTTTGCGGGCGATCATCGCGCGCACCAGGCCGCCGTGCTTGACTTCCATTTCTCGCATGATCGGAAAGCA
>JBFMFQ010000138.1:0-9690 GCA_040752075.1 Candidatus Zixiibacteriota bacterium
ATAGGTGGATCGCCGACGAGGCGTCGTCGAGAGCGGCCGCCCCGTCGAAGTCCTCACCCAGGGACCAGAAATTCGCGCGGAAGTCGTGCCCGCGACGAAACACATGCCAGAGACCCGGTTCGGCCTCCATCCACCGATAGTCGTTAAAGCGGTAGGTCAGTTTCGCCGACCCGAGTTCGTGGTACTTGCCCGCTATTCCGGCTTCGAATCCATCAGCGCCGTAGTAATCGCGGTAATCCGAGCCCGCGCCCAGGGCAAACACGGAGTTCTCGTCGCGATGGACGATCGCCTCATCGTCGGTCTCCGTGACACGGAAGGCGGCGGCGAGGAAATCAAACACGCCGGCGGCATCGAGCCTCTGCCGGAACCGGAGTTCGAACTGCCCGGTCTGCGAGGCAACGGCATAACCGGCCCAGAGTCGTAGCCTGGTCGTTCCGGTTTGGTTGCGAAGTACGCCACCACCGCCGAGACGCAACCCATCGACCCGGTCATACGAGAAGGTCGGCCGCCACTTCTCCTCCCCCGCGAGATCGGAGACGGAGACCGGGACGGGCAGGCGCGGACGCCGGTGCCCGCCCGGGGCGAACACGCGGCCGTAGATCTTGGCGTCCTTTTGCTGACGAAGAACTCCGCCGAAGACGACGACATCGCCGCGCACGGTGGCGCCGGGAGATACTGTCACGTCGCCACCGATGGCAACGACACTGCCAATGACCTCCCCATCCACGGTCACGCCGGCATCGAAACAGACGATGTCACCAAACCAGGGTTCGCCGGCGGGCACCGACGCCGCCTGTCGGGAGGACCAAAGAACACCCGACACAGCTCCCGTTTTTGCCGATTCGAACCGGACTTCCGCCAGTTCCGCATCAACGGCCATGACGGCGGTATAGACCCCGGGCGCCGGGTTCATTCCAGCGGAGGTCAGGATTCCTCCGGGTACGAAGACCTGCGCAAGCCCCTCTCGAACCGATTGACCGAGGGCGCCGCCCTTTAGAGAGCCAGTGAGCGTGTCTCCCGAGACCGGCATCCACGTGAGATTCAAGCGATCCGCTTTGAGAGTTCCGATTGGTTGGGCGAACGCACTTGCCGAGAAATGACCCATCGCGAGACTCGCGCCCACGATCGCGATCATGCGACAGAGCCAGCCCAATCTGGCGGGGATGTGGCTGGATTCAGCCGGTCCGGGCTGCGCGCGGCGGAATTGGGGCATGGTCATCTCATCGGCCCTTGTAGGCATCCCCATAGATGTCCCTGAGTGCGAGGCGGTGGGCGCGAAATGCGATGTTCGGCGGTATCCGTTCCATGGGAAAGAAATCGACCGCGTCGGCGTCGTCACCCGCCACGCACTCGCGGGGCTCAGTCTCGCGTGTCCGGTAGATGATCAGGATGACATGATTGCGCGGGTCATCAAATCCCGAGTAGACTCCCAGGACACTCTCTGTCTTGACCATCAGGCCCGTCTCTTCCAAAAGTTCGCGTTCCACGCACTCGGCCGCGGATTCGCCGTGTTCAATGAACCCCGCGGGGAGGGACCAATCGCCGAGACGCGGCTCGATGGCGCGCCGAACCAGGCACACTCGCTGGTCGCGCAGGATGACCCCGCCGGCCGCCGGAACGGGATTGTGGTAATACACATAGCCACAGGATGGACAGGTAAGGCGATCACGCAACCCCTCCGCACGCAACACGAGCGAAGCAGCGCAGAGGGGGCAGTGACGGAAGTTTCCCGGATCGTGATTCATGAGAATTCGCCCGCGGCCCCGGCCATGGATCTTCAACTGTCCGGGGACCGCCATCAATTATATGGATCGCCGCCGCCAGCGGAACCGAGAATCGCCGGTTCGCGGCAATGACCGGCGTGCCATGCTCATACAATCAGTGCCGACTCGGGGCCGCCGCGTTCACAGACTTTCATGACAATCATGGTCATATCGTCGAATCCGATGGCCCCCAGCGAAAACTGTGTGGCTTCCCGAACCAGCCGGTTTTTGATATCATCGGGAGCAAGGTGACGGTGGCCGGCCAAAAACTCAAGCAACCGATTCTCCCCGAATTCCTCGCCGTCCGGACTCTGAATTTCGGAGAGGCCGTCGGTATAGAAGAGAACGAGATCGTCGCGGCAAAGCTCGATCTTGCCAACTTCGTAAGTGGCGGTCCGTGAGACTCCCAAGAGCAATCCCCCGGTCGAGAGAAGTTCGTGGCTGCCATCCTGCCTCAGGATAATCGGGTAGTTGTGCCCCGCGTTGCAGTACCAGAGATGGCACGTTGCTGGATCGAACTCCGCATAGACCAAGGTCGCGAATCTCTCCGATCCGGTGGAGTCGGCGATCAGGACGTTGGTGTTGGCGATCACCCGGTCGAGGGTGTGATGGCTCCGGGCCTCTGCCCGCAAAGTCGCCTGCAACTGCGAAGCGAGAATGGCCGCGCCGACTCCCTTGCCGGAGATGTCCGCAATGACCATCCCGAGATTCCCGTTCGGCAGCGAGAGGAAATCGTAGTAATCCCCGCCGACCTGTTGCGACGGGTGGGTGAATGCCGCCACTTCGAAATTCGTGCCCGACGGGAGACGGCGGGGCAGCAACTGCATCTGAATCTGGCGGGCGACATTGAGTTCTTCCTCCAGCTTCTGCTTTTCGAGCGCCTCCTGGTAGAGAACGGCGTTGGTGAGCGCCACCGCCAATTGATTGGCCAGCGTCCCGAGAAGCTGGACATCCTCCGCGCTGTAGCGGTATCCGGACACTTTCTCCCCGAGGAAGAGGATGGCGGTGAGACCGCCGCGATCGATGATCGGCACGACCAGCCGGCAACCCCAGCGCGAGAGCACCTCGGTCACGGCGGTTTGCGGGCGATCGATGACGAATTCCTCGAAGGGAGCCGGGCGGGCTCGCTCCCGGACCATCGGGAAAAAGCCATCATCTTCGGGAAACGGCTCCCGGGGCAATCCGGCAATGTCGAGGAGATACCCGCCTCCCGAGACGCGCGACGCGAAGAATGCCCGCTCGATGAAGAGCTGGGTGGTGAGAATGCCCACCATCTGCTGCTTGAGACGGTCCAGGTCGAATACCGATGTGACCTCGCGCGAGAATGTCTCGAGAATCGCCCGCGGGTCGGCCTTATCCCGCAGGAAGATCCGCTGGACAAGGTCATCGACCCTGTCTTTGACCGGTTGGAAAAAGAGCAGGACGAGAATGACGAACGCGACGTCGACCAGGGGCGTCTGCACTTCGAGCACGTTTTTGATGAACGACGACGCCTGTGTGATCAGGAGCAGATAGACCCCCAAAAGCAGGGCCGAACTGATCGAAAAGACAAGCGACTGGCGGACGATGAACCGTGTGTCCAGAAACTGGTAACGGATGATGGCCCATGCGATGGCGGCGCTGCCGATCATGAGCGCCAGGATGGTCAGCGCGACCCGCAGCATGGACGGCAGCGCGAAGAGCCCCAGGGCCGGCGCGATGAAGGCAATGGCGTAGAGCCCGACCGCAGACAGGATCCCGAGAAGAATCACCCGCACCTGCTCGCGGAGCCGTTTGTTGCTCAACCGGTGGAAACCGTAGCGCAAGGCCACGATTGCCACGAGGATGTAGAGCAGATTGATGATGGAAAAGAACTTGAGATGAAACTCAAAGAGCAGCGCCAGGGAGAAGGCGATAAAGCCCAAGGCGAGGTTGACGGGCACCAGGACGGTCTGCATCAGTTGCGATTCGGTTTCGACGTCCATCCAGGACAGGTCCGGACGTGAGAAGAGCGTGACCCACAGAAAGTGAAATATGTGCGGGGCGAAGATCAGGAATTTGGCGCGGCGGAACCGGGTTACCCACGGGTGCTCCTGGGGGAAGACAAAGGCGAACAGCAAGAGTTGTGGGAAGAAGAGTTCCCAGATGTAAAACAGGTTGTAGTAGGCGGGCTGGGTGCCGACCGCGCCGATTTCCTGCGCGGGCCCCATGGCGGTGCCGATCGCGGCTAACAGCGGTCCGAGGCCCCCGAAAAAGAGCATGAGGCCGGTGACACGGTTGACTCGGTTTCTCGGGTTTTCACGGAAGATGACGGTCCCCAGAAGCCAGAGGGCCGTGCCCAAAAGCAGGTAAAAAACCGCAATGACAATCCGCCAGTTCACCCGCTACACCCCCGGGGCGCTGGCCGCGATAAGAGCGTGTCCCGCCTCACGCGGGATCGTAGCTCTTGCGCAAGACCACCGCCATCCCCCCACCGGGCACCCGTTCAAAGGTGAGATCATCCATCAGCGAACGGACAATGAATATCCCGCGTCCGACTTCCCGGAGCAGATTCTCCTGCGCCAGCGGATCGGGCACCGCGCTCGGGTCGAATCCCGCGCCCTGATCCTCGACACGGATCATCACGACGCCGGACGAAAACTCCACGAGAATCGTCACCGACTTGGAGGGGTCTTTCTTGTTCCCGTGGAGGATGGCGTTGTTGACCAACTCGGTCGCCGCAATCGCCAGATCGGAAACCAGGCCATCGGGAAGGTCGTGCTCGCGCAACGCCTTCTCGATGAACTCGTCCGCCTGCGCAATGCGGGCCGGTTCGCTGGGTATGACAAGGCGTCTGGAATCGCGGGGTGCTTGGCTCATGTCGCAGGGCCGGGTGATTGGCGGACGGTGCCTGACCGGATCAGCTAGGCGCGCGCACCAAAACTGGAGACGGCTTCCTCGACGGAGTCGTACGCCTCAAACACGGTGATCAGTTTCGTGATGGTCAACAGGCTCTGGATCTTGTCGGTGACGTTGGCCAGCTTCAGGTCGCCCTGATTATCCCGCAGCGTGGTCATCCCCGAAATCAGGATGCCCAGTCCATTGGAATTCATCCAGTCCACTTTCGAGAGGTCAATCACCACCCGGAGCTTCTTGTCCGACACCAGGTCGTGGATCTTCTCGCGCAGAATCGTCGCATCGGGCCCGCCCATGATCTTTCCTTTGGGCTGGAGAATGGCCACTCCGCCTTCCTCGCGTTCAGTCAGTTGCATTGTCCGTTTCCCTCCAAGGCAGGTCCCTTTTTTACGGCCCCGCCGCTGTCAAGTTGCGAGACCACGAATGGAAAGGCCAATATAGGCGGCTCCCCTCTCCGAAACCATTGGGAAATGCTCCGAGCGGGAGTCCAACAGAACGGAACAACTAGCGGAAGAGGGCTTTGATCTTGCCCCAGGTGGATTTCTTCACGTCGGAGATGAACTGGACGGCAATGTCAAGTTGGTGGCTTCCCCCGGTTGCGGTGAGGGTCGGTTGCGCGGTCTCTCCGTCCACGACGAATCGGATCTCGTCGCCCTCCAGCCATCCATCCCGGTCGAGGGTGACCGGGTCATCGGGCGGAATGCGAAGCGTGTAAAAGCCCGCGACTTGGACGGTGGTGTCGGCCAAACGCGTGCCGCTGGCGAAAGCCTCAATCCTCGTTCCCACCGAAGCCGCACGGTTGCGAACCATCACCGATCCCTGAACATCAAGGTCGCTGCCCAGCTCACGTCCGGCAAGAAACGGTGCGGATATGAGTCCCAGCGCCACGAAAGCAGCCAGGGTCACAACGCATCGCGAGAACATCCTGTTCATACCCGATCCCAAGTAAAGATACCCCCCCGAATTCCCTTGTCAACAGCCGGCTTGATCGCGGTTCGACTTACTCCGGTGACTCCACGGGGCGGTTGGTGAGAAAGTACGACAGGTATTCCATCTCCATCGCCATGTTCTCGGTGCGGAGCATGACATCCTTGGGCACCTTGAGGTTGATTGGCGCAAAGTTGAGGATGGCGCGAATTCCCGCGCTGACGGCGAGGTCACAGGCCTTCTGGGCAACGGCCGCGGGCACCGCGAGAACCACGATCTCCAGCTTCTTCTTCTTGATTTCGGCGGCAAGGTCGTTGATGTCGGAAATGATGATGCCCTTGTGATTGCTGCCGATCTTGCGCTGGTCGTTGTCGAAGATCGCCTTGATGGCGAATCCCTGCCGGTGAAACTCCTTGTAGGAGACCAGGGCGGATCCGATGTTGCCGGCGCCGATCAGGCCGACATTCCAGTGGCGGTCGATGCCGAGGATGCTGCCGATTCGCGCGCGCAATTCACGTGTCGGGTACCCCAGCCCGCGTGTTCCGAACGACCCAAAAAACGACAGATCTTTGCGCACCTGCGCGGGCGTGAGCTTCTCACGACGGGCCAGATCCTTGGAACTGACCGTGTGATATCCCTCCGCCTCCAGCGCCGTTAAGGCACGGAAGTAAATGGAGAGACGATGGATGGTGGATTCCGAAATCCTGCGCCTGATTGCCGGCGCGCGCTCCTCGGACCGGGCGTCCTTTGTGCGTCGTGAATTCATTCACAAAAACTACGAACACCAACCGCGCACGTCAACGGGATACCTTCGGTACCCTCGGGACCCGCGGCCCTTCGACCTTGGTATTTCAGCCTACTTCTGCAGGTCCGAGACCTTCCCGAGCACCGCCTGGGCCGCCGCCAGACGGGCAATCGGGACCCTGAAGGGGGAGCAACTGACGTAATCCAGGCCGACCCGATTGCAAAAGGCGATGGTCCGTGAATCTCCGCCGTGCTCGCCGCAGATGCCGATCTTCAGCTTGGGGCTGGCCGCCCGACCGTCCTGGACCGCCATCTCGACTAAGCGTCCCACGCCCACGGTATCCAAGGTCACAAACGGGTCGGCGGGGAGGATTCCCTTTTCGACGTAGGCCCCCAAGAACTTACCGGCATCGTCGCGGGAAAATCCCATGGTCATTTGGGTCAGATCATTGGTGCCAAAACTGAAGAAGTCGGCTTCGCGGGCGATTTCCCCGGCGGTCAGCGCGGCACGCGGGACTTCGATCATGGTCCCAACCTTATAATCAACCCGCAGTTTGCGCTTCTTGAAGATCTCCTCCGCGGCCCGGACGACCACTTCGCGCTGGTGTCGCAGTTCCTCGGCTGTTCCGACCAGAGGGATCATGACCTCGGGCATCACGGTGATGCCTTCTTTGGCAAGGTCGCAGGCCGCCGCAAAGATCGCCTTGGCTTGCATTTCGGTGATTTCCGGGTAGCTGATGCCCAGACGGCAGCCGCGATGCCCAAGCATGGGGTTTTGCTCTTTGAGCTCATCGAGACGCTGGAGGATCTTCTCTTTGGCCGCGATGTCCTCCTGAATCTTGAGGGACTCCTCGTAGGAGACCTGGTCCTCCTTGGCCTTAAGCGCGGCAATCTCCGCGGCGACATCCTCGTGCCTGGGGAGGAACTCGTGCAGCGGCGGATCGAGCGTGCGGATGGTCACCGGCTTGCCGGCCATCGCGCGGAAAATGCCCTTGAAGTCGGAGCGCTGGAAGGGAAGCAGTTTGTTGAGCGCCAGCTGGCGATCCTCGGCGGAATCGGCCAGAATCATGCGCTGGACATGGGCGAGGCGGTCGGAGGCGAAAAACATGTGCTCGGTCCGGCAGAGCCCGATACCTTCGGCGCCGAAGCGGACCGCGCGCTCGGCATCGGCGGGTGTGTCCGCGTTGGTGCGGACACCCAGTTTGCGGGTGGAATCCGCCCAGCCCATGAGGGTGGCGAATTCGCCAGAGAGTTCCGGCTCGATGGTCGCCACCTCACCCAGGATCACATCGCCGGTCGAGCCATTGAGAGTGATGACCTGCTTTTCGCGGACTATGGTCGGGCCGACGCTGAATGTCTTTCGTTCTTCATTGACACGGACTGTCTCCGCACCGGCGACGCAGCACTTGCCCATCCCGCGCGCCACCACCGCCGCATGGGAGGTCATCCCGCCGCGCGTGGTGAGAATACCCACCGCGGCGGCCATTCCCTGAATGTCGTCGGGATTGGTTTCTGTCCGGACTAAAACGACCTTTTCACCCTTGGCAGCCATGGCGACCGCATGCTCGGAGGAGAAGACAACCTTGCCGGAGACGGCGCCGGGCGAGGCGGCGAGGCCCTTGGCGATCGGGGTCACCTCGACCGTTGGGTCAATCCGCGGATGAAGCAACTGATCGAGGTCCTCCGGCTTGATGCGCAGGAGGGCCTCCTCGCGGGTGATCAGCTTCTCCTTGACCATGTCGACGGCGAACTTCACCCCGGCCTGCGCGGTGCGTTTGCCGGTCCGGGTCTGCAACATCCAGAGGTGGCCGTCCTGTATGGTGAATTCGAAGTCCTGCACTTCACGGTAGTGCTGCTCGAGGCGGGTGGTGATTTCCTTTAACTGCCGATAGGCGTCCTTCATGATGCCGGCCAGTTCCGACAGCGGACGGGGCGTTCGGATGCCGGCCACGACATCCTCGCCCTGCGCATTGGTCAGGAACTCGCCGTAGAATTCCTTTTCGCCGGTCGAGGGATTGCGCGTGAAGCCGACTCCGGTCGCCGACTCCTCCCCGGTGTTGCCGAACACCATGGCCTGGACATTGACCGCGGTGCCCAGGTCCGAGGGAATGTCGTTCATCTTGCGGTAGGCAATCGCCCGGGGATTATTCCACGATTTGAAGACCGCCTCGATCGCGAGGGTGAGCTGGGTCCAGGGATCGTCCGGGAACGGCTCGCGAATGTGCTTCTTGACGATCTTCTTGTATTCGGAGACAATCTCCTTGAGGTCGTCAACCGAGAGGGACGCATCCTTCTTGACACGGCGCGCGACTTTGCGCTTTTCGATCACTTCTTCGAAAACATCCTTATCGATGCCGAGCACCACGCTGGAGAACATCTGGATGAACCGACGGTAACTGTCGTAGGCGAAGCGCGGATTGTCGGTTTCATGGATAAGGCCCTGCAGGGTCTTGTCGTTGAGCCCCAGGTTGAGAATCGTATCCATCATGCCGGGCATCGAGAACTTGGCGCCGGAGCGAACGGACACCAGCAGCGGCTTGTCGACCCCGCCGAATTTGCGGCCGATTCCCTTCTCGATTCTGGCGATGTAGCTTTTGAGTTCGGAAGGCAGCGGTTTCGGCAGGCGCATGCGGTTTTCGTAAAAGAGATTGCAGACTTCGGTCGTGATCGTAAACCCCGGCGGAACCGGTATGTCGGCCTTGGCCATGCTCGCCAACCCGGCGCCCTTGCCGCCGAGCAGATCTCGCATTGTGCCTTCACCCTCGGCTTCACCTTGGGCAAAGTAGTAGATCATTTTGCCAACCGGCTTGGAGGATTTGGCCTTGGAGTCGGGTGCAGGAATGGATACCCGGACCGGGGGCCTCCCTGTCGAAGATACTGCGGAGTCTGTTTCGTTGACGCTGACTGGACCTGCCGATTTGGCGGATTTTTTCGGGCTCACGTTGCTTTTCCTCTTGTCTGACAACGCCTTGTCGCGGCTCTTCTTGGCTGTATAATCGTCGGTTCGGGTGAGTTTCGATTTGCTTGAGGAGAGTCTTTCTTTCTTCGCCATGTTTCCTCCGCAAGGAAGACGCGACAGATTCGCACACGCCCCTGCTTCCACTCAAGGCGCTGGCCCGCAATGAAATACGCGAAGACACACCTTCGCCGGGGGCAATTTACGCCCTAACCTTACGTGGTGCAAGGGCTTTGTGGGCATACATCGGCCCTGTCCAGCGTTAGCTGAACGGGGACGATGAATGATTCTGACT
The DNA here is from genome assembly GCA_040752075.1 of Candidatus Zixiibacteriota bacterium. GTDB lineage: Bacteria > Zixibacteria > MSB-5A5 > WJJR01 > WJJR01 > JBFMFQ01. Next base: position 9,560 of record JBFMFQ010000138.1, read on the forward strand.
CTGCGGCCCGAAGCTACATGGTGAACAGGCGCTCACCGGAGAGAATCTTATCGAGCATCTGCAGCGTCTTTTCCACCGGCGCGTGCATGATGTCGTGGGTATTAAACGTGCTCTTAGAAAAGTACTTCTTG
>JBFMFQ010000139.1:0-9666 GCA_040752075.1 Candidatus Zixiibacteriota bacterium
CGGGGCCTGAAGGACCGCAGGGACCCGAAGGGCCGGAGGGACCGCAGGGACCGGCGGGACCAGAGGGACCGGAAGGACCGCAGGGGCCGGAAGGTCCGGAGGGACCACAGGGGCCTCCGGGGGAATCGGGGAATACCGATGTCCTCGTTTGGGATGACTTCGAGTCGCTGTTTGCGCCGTGGTCGTGGAGTTCGTGTAATGATGTGACCTGGGGTTATTCCACGTTGTTCGCCAAGTGGGGAAATCGCTCCGCGGCCAGCGGCGATATCGCCGGGAATCAGGCATCCACAATGTGTGTCAACGTGACGTTTGATGAAGTCGGGCTGGTGTCCTTTTATGCCGGCGTGTCGAGCCACACCACCGATTTCCTGAACTGGTATGTGGACAACACGATTGTTGCTGGGATCTCCGGGACGCCGACCACGGGCGATCTGACATGGCAGGCGCCGTTCATGTTTGTGGTGCCGCCGGGAAATCACACGATATCGTTTACCTATGAGAAGGACGCCACTCAAGCGAGCGGCCTGGACAAGGCGTGGATCGACGGCGTGCTGATTATGAACTTCCTCGGGTCGGCGAAGATCGAGCGTCCGGTGCTACCGGAGGGAATCATCTACCGGGAGGGGAATCACTCGCTCTGACGATTCGGCGATACTCCCGAACGACTCCAAGCGTGCTGCCGTTTGCTTGCGGCGGCACGCTTTCTTTCATGTTGCCGATTCTAACGGAACTAGCGACCGACTCCGCACAGCCAATCAGCGGCGGCAAATGGGCGCGATTCCGGCGGCAGTGAAAGGTGGAATCAGGATGTCAGACGAGCGAGTCGTGCCTTGGCGTCTTCGACTTCGGGAATGCCCGGGTCGGCGTTCTTCCAGATTTCGAGGAATTCGCGGTATTTGGTTGCGGCCTTGTCGGTCCAGCCGGATTCCTCGTAGGCGCGGCCGAGGAGGTAGTGGCAGCGGACCGCGAAGAATGACAGGAATGCGGTTTCTTCGTCCAGGCGTTTGATTCCCCTTTCGAGTGTTTGCACCGCATTCTCGAGGCGGCCGAGGTCGAGATAGACTTTACCCAACGCGTAGGTGAGGTGGGAGTCTCGCCGGTCCAGGGGGATGTACTCAAACTCGGCGGCAGCGGTTGGAATATCTCCGGTGAGCCGGGCGGTATGCGCCCGGGCAGCTGCCAGGCTCACGAAGTAGCTGTTCGAGTCCGGGGACGTGCGGATCGCGTGCCTGATTCGTTCATAGATCGACAGGGCGCTCGCGGTGTCTCCGCCGGCGGCGCGGGCTGATGCCTCCAGGTCTCGTGCGCCGACCACATCGGTGGGGAATAGTTTGCGGTAGACAGCGCCAGCATCCTCGCTGGCGGCGATGGCGCCTCGTTGGTCTCCTGCCGCAAGAAGGTAAGAGACGCTCTGCGCGAGTTTCGCGAAGAGCCAGAATCCTTCGTATCCCTCCAGCCGGTCGGCCGAGATGGCGTCTTCCACGACCCTGAGCGCTTCGATGAACCGGCCCTGGTGGGCCAGGGTGAGCGGCATGCACGCACGTCCTTTGGAGCGCGTGACCCGATCGGTGCTCTTGGCCATGGCCTGGAATGTGCTTTCGGCGCGGGCGTAATCCCGTGCGTGAATGAACATGTATCCGAGCTTCTCATCGGTTCCAAATGCCGGATTCATCTGCAGGGACTTGCGGAAGGATTCGATGGCCTCCGGAATCATGCCCTCGTATCCGTACAGATCGCCCCTGGAATCGTAGGGATTCGCATCATTGAGATTAAGCGCGATGTATTGATTGATGGCCCGGATCGATCTGTCGGAGTTGCCGAGGCGTTGATAGGTGTAGGCGAGCTGATTGTAGGCATCGGCGAATTGCGGATCCGCGGCCACGATCCGCTCGAAGTACTCCACCGCTTTTTCATTGCGGCCCAGTTCGCGCGAAAACAGCCCCGCGCCCCAGAGCGCCTCGATGTCGTTTGGGTACCGCTCGAGCACCTCGGAGTACACCCCGACCGCCTCGGCGAGCTGATTGCGAAACGTGTGTGACGCCGCCTGGATGTAGCGTTGCTCCTTCCAGCTGGCGTTGCCGGCGAATCGGACCGCGCTTGCAATCCAGGCCTCGCGATCCTTCTGGTCGATGGCGTTCTGGGGATCGGGCAGGAGGGCGAGCTGGTAGTAGGCCATGGCAAAGGTGGAATCATACGAGAGAGCTTTCATCAGGCTTTCGCGCGCTTCGCGTGCGTAGAATTTCCATCCGAGGTCGAGGCCCTCCAGGTAGTGCCGGTAGGCTTCGGGCGAGTGTGTCGTCGCCAGGGAGGCAGGTGATGTGCCCTGCGCCTGGACCGGCGCAGGTAGAGTAAGATTGCCGCGAATCGCGCTGCCGAGCCGTTCGGCAGTGGTAAAGATGTCCTCACCCGGCTGTCCGGCGATCTTCTGGGTGGTGACGAGTTTGCCCGACTGGACTTCCGAGACCTCCGCGGTGAGGACAATACGGGGGGCGATCTGCATGATCTCGCCGGTCACCATCCAGCGGACGTTGGCGCGCCTGGCGACGTCGCTGGCCGTGGTTCGGTCGATGGATACGGCTTCGCCCTTGCCGAGTTGGGTCAGCAGATCATACAGGCGCTGGCGGCTGACGACTTGAAGGTACTGGGACTCCGAGAGACCGGTGATCAGCAGACTGGTGATCATCTGCGCGGTCTTGTCCTTGTCGCCGGAGTCCACGAGGTTATCGAAGTACATCACGGCGAGGGAGTTTTCGGAGGCCGTCGCCTGTTGGTCGGGGGTCACCTCGACACGAAACGGTTTCAGGACGAATAGGACCAGGAGGACCAACGTGATGGCCAGGATTCCAGAGCCCGCCAGAATCGGCTTGGAGAGGGAACGCCGGGCCTGAACCGGCATGGTGCGTGAGATGGCGGATGGATTAGAGCCCTCGGTGTCGCGGCGCACGCGCTTCAAATCGGCCAGCATGCCGGTCGCCGATTGGTATCGTGTTGACGGATCCTTGTCGAGTGCACGATCGATGATTTCCTGGAGTCCCGAGTGCAGTCCCGACTTGTAGCGGGCCATCGGTTCGGGGAGATCGTTCAGAATCGAGTACGCGATGGCGGCATCGTGCCCGCCTTGAAACGGCTGGCGGCGTGTGATGAGTTCGTAAAGGACGACGCCAGTTGAGAAGATGTCGCAACGGGCATCGACCGGTTTGCCCTGAACCTGCTCGGGAGACATGTAAGCGGCGGTGCCAACTGTCGAGCCTTCTTTGGTGAGTTGGGTCGCGCCCTTCCAAGTCGCCAGCCCGAAGTCGGTGATCTTCACCTGGCCTTTGGGGGTGACCAGGATGTTCGCGGGTTTGATGTCGCGGTGGACGACGCCCTGCTCATGGGCGGTGGCCAGGCCATCGCAGATTTGCAGGCCGATTCGCAGCAGCTCGGGGATTGGGAGATCTTCACGTGAATCGAGGATCTCTTTGAGTGAGCGGCCCTCGATGTACTCCATGACGATGAAGTCGTGGCCGTCCGAGGATTCGACCGCATGAATTGTGAGTATGTTCTTGTGGTTCAGTTTGGACGCCGCCTTGGCCTCACGCAAGAGGCGTTCGCGTGGCTCGGGCTCATTGCGCAGCGACTCGGGGAGAAACTTGAGGGCGACCGGGCGGTCGAGGTTGGTGTCGGTGGCCAGGTAGACCTCGCCCATGCCGCCTTCGCCGATCTTGGCGGTGATATTGTAGTGGCTGATGGTCTGGCCAATCAAATCGGTATCTCCCGTTAGCCCTGACAGCAGGAGAAAATACATCCTCGTTGCAAAAAGCAAAGGTGATTAACCGGAAAACGGGTGTAACTTACGAATCATTTCGGGGCAACACCACCCGATCTCCGGCTCAGACCGGGTTTGGTGTGGTTCCGAATTGAAGCCGGACTTGATTTGACTTAACTTGGTTGGATGGAGCTGGATTCTCCGGGGTGCCTTCAATGATTGGCCAGTCCATTAAGCACTACACGATTACCGGCAAACTCGGCGCCGGCGGCATGGGCGAAGTGTACCTCGCGAGCGACGCCAAGCTCGACCGTCAGGTGGCCCTTAAGTTTCTCCCCTCTTCGCTCTGGAACGAGACGGAGGCGCAGCAGCGGTTGATTCGCGAGGCGAAGGCGGCATCGAAACTCGACCACCCGAACATCGTGACCATTTACGGGATCGAGGAGCACGAAGGGCGGCCATTTATCGTCATGGCGCATGTGCGGGGAGTCACGCTCAAGGAGTATTGCACATCGCAGAAGCGGTCTCTGGGGGAGTTGATCGATCTTGCCGTGCAAATGGCGGAGGGACTGCAGTCTGCGCATGAGGCGGGGGTGGTGCATCGCGACCTGAAACCGGGAAACATCCTGGTGGATGACCGCGGTCGGGTTCGGGTGCTCGACTTCGGGATCGCGCGTTTGCGTGGCGCGGCCAAACTGACGCAGACCGGGTCGACGGTCGGCACGCTGGCCTACTCGGCGCCGGAACTGGCGCAGGGAAAGGAAGCCGAGGCGACCGCCGACATCTACTCACTCGGCGTGGTGCTCTACCAGATGCTCTCGGGGCAACTGCCGTTCGACGCGGATCATGAGGCGGCGCTGCTGTACTCCATTTTGAACGAGGCCCCAAGACCATTGTCGGATCACACGGGCGACATCCCGCCGGGGATTCAAAAGCTGGTGGGCCGTTGCCTTGAAAAGGACCCCAAAAAGCGGTTTGCCTCGTGCGGGGAGCTCGCGGCGGAATTGCGCCGGAATCGTCCGGGCGCGGCGGTGGCCAGCGACGCGGGGCACCGTGCGAAACCCTCGATTGCGGTGCTCCCCTTTGCCAACATGAGCGCCGACCCGGAGAATGAGTACTTTTCGGACGGGCTCGCTGAGGAATTGCTCAATGTGCTCGCCCGTAATCCCGACCTGAAAGTCACCGGACGGACATCGTCGTTTGCGTTCAAAGGCAAGCATGAGGACCTCCGTTCGATCGGCGAAAAGCTCGGTGTGGAGACACTGCTTGAAGGCAGTGTCCGCAAGGCGGGCAACCGGGTGCGGATCACCACGCAGCTGGTGAAAACCTCGGACGGATTTCATCTTTGGTCGGAAACCTACGACCGGGTACTCGATGACATCTTTGCGGTGCAGGATGACATCGCCAAGTCGGTGGCGAACGCGATGAATGTGACTTTGCTGGGCAAACAGAAGCGGGTGCCTCAAGGGAATTCCGACAGCTACAATCTCGTGCTGAAGGCGCGGTTTTTTGGTGACCGCATCAACGGGGAGTCGCTGGCGAAGTCACGTGCGCTCTACGAGGAGGCGCTACGCATCAATCCGAATGACGCGCGTGCCTGGGCCGGACTCTCGTTGACTGTCGGGACGCAGGCGGGATACGGATTTGAGGATGTTGAGTTGGGCGCCAAGATTGCAATCGACGCTGGTGAAAAGGCACGAGATCTGGATGACACGCTACCGGCGGCGCATCTGACTCTGGGCTGGATGTATATGGCGTTCCGATTCGCGTGGGAGAAGGCCGGAGCGTCATTCCGTCGTGCCTATGAGCTGGCCCCGGGGGACGGGATGGTTGTCACAGGAGTCGCCAACTACGAAGCGTGCTGTGGAGACATCCGTGAGGCGGTGCGACTCTCGGAGCGGTCTCTCGAAATGGATCCACTCAATCCCTCCGCACACCTGTACGCCGGAAGAGTATTCTGGTGGTCCGGGGATACGGCGAGAGCCCGTGAGACTTACCGCAAAGCACTCGAGTTGTCTCCGGGATTCACCAGCGCGCACGCCGGCATTTCCATGACGCTTTATGAAGAGGGCCGGATCGAGAACGCGCTTCAAGAGGCATTGCAGGAGGCGCCTTCCGGGTACAGGGACACGGCCATGGCAATAGTCTACCATGCGCTCGGAAATTCGACAGAATCGATGAAAGCGCTGGAGTCTCTGAAGGGTCGTGGTGAGCAATGGGCGTTTCAGATCGCCGGTGTGCACGCGAATCGCGGAGAAGCCGACCAGGCGTTTTTCTGGCTCGAACGCGCCTACGAACTGCACGACGCCGGCATCCAGGGAACAGGCAGAATACACCTCCTGAGGAATCTGCACTCGGATCCACGCTGGCCGGTATTTCTGACAAAGATCGGGCTATTGAAGTGAGAGGTTGACGGAGCAGATCTGGCAGACAGAGCGGGCGACCGTCAAAAAGAATACCCTCTTGGTTGGTTTTGACACCTCTCCCCTCTTGAAACACTTGATTTGAACTTCTGTGAGGCGTGGGCGTCCGGCGTTGCCGTGACCGGTCCGCGCGGAGACGTTCACCCTATAGCAGGTGAGGGCGATCCATGAAATTCGAATCTCCAGTGGGCATTGTCGGCTGGGGTGTGGACGTGCCCAAGTTGCGGATCAAGATCGCCGACATCGCCGCGATTTGGGGAGCCGATGCACCCACCTACGAGCGCGGGCTGGGACTGGTTGAGAAGTCGGTCGCGCCGTGGGATCAGGATTCGATCACGCTGGCGGTCGAGGCAACGTTTCGCGCGCTGGCCCGTGCGCCGTTTGTCAACCCCGCCGACATCGGCAAGGCATCGATCGGTTCGGAGTCTCCCCCGTATGCGGTGAAGCCCTCGGCCACCGTGCTCGCGCAGGTGATCGGGGCAACGCCGGACATCTGGCTTTCGGGTGTCGAGTTTGCGTGCAAGGCGGGCACCCAGACGATGATCGACGCCATCATGTTTGTCATGGGACAGGGCACGAGCAACTGCATGAAGTGGGCGCTGGGCGTTGGCTCCGATACATCGCAGGGCGCGCCCAGCGATGCGCTTGAGTTTTCGGCGGCCTCGGGCGCGGCGGCGTACATCATGGGCCGGACCAATATCGCGGCGCGGCTTTTGTGGGCGAGTTCATTCGACACCGACACCCCGGACTTCTGGCGCCGGGAGCACCGTCATTATCCCGAGCATGCCGGGGCGTTTACCGGCGATCCGGCGTACTTCAAGCACACGCTGGGCGCGGCGCGGGCGATCATGGCCGAGGCCGGCAAGAAACCATCGGATTTCGATTTCGCCGTGTTCCATCAGCCGAATGCCAAGTTCCCCAAGCGCGCGGGGCAGATCCTCGGGTTTAAGCCCGCGCAACTGGAGACCGGGCTCAAGGTTTCAAAGATCGGCAACACCTACAGCGGCGCGTCGCCGATCGGGCTGGCGGGCGTGCTCGACATCGCCAAGCCGGGGCAGTTGATCCTGATGGTGTCTTACGGATCGGGATCGGGCAGCGATGCGTTTATCTGGCAGACAACCGACGAGATCACGGCGGCGCAGCACCGGGGTGTCGCCACCACGGATGCGATCATCGGGCACCGTTTGGAGTACCTGAGTTATGGCGAGTATCTCCGGAATCGGAGCATGATCGTCATGGGGAATTAGGGAGGTGACCACTTTATGAACCGGACTCCATGTGTCATTGGTTTTGGGATGAGCCCCTGGGGCAGCGAGTGGGAGCTTTCCGCCCGCGACCTCGTTGCACGGGCCGCTCTGGCGACGGTCCAGCACGCGGGGATCAAATTGCGGGACATCGAGGCGATCCACATCGGCTCGATGACCACCGGGCTGTTCACCGGGCAGGAGAACATCGGGGCGTATGCGGCCGATGCGATGGGCATCCCGGGTGTCCCGGCGAGCCGTCACGAGGGCGCCTGCGCGAGCGCGTCGGTGGCGTTTCATGCGGCCTGCGATGATATCGCCAGCGGGCGGCATAAGATGGTCTTTGCCGGCGGTGTCGAAAAGATGACCGATGTCAGCGGCGATGGCGCCACGGCGGCACTGGCGGCGGCATCGGAACGGGAATTCGAAGCGGATCAGGGGGCGACATTTCCCCTGCTCTACGCTTTGATGGCGAAGTCGCACATGGCGGCGTACGGGACCACGCGTCAGATGCTGACCGCGGTCGCGGTGAAGAATCACCGCAACGCGGCGCGCAATCCGCATGCTCAGTTCCAGTCGGAGATCACGGCGGAAATCGTGGAATCGTCGATCATGGTCGCCGATCCGTTGCGTCTGTTCGACTGTTCGCCGATCACCGATGGGGCCGCGGGGCTGATTGTGGTTCCGGAGGATGTGGCGATGGCCACCGGGAAGCCCTATGTGCGCGTGGTCGGCCGCGGGCTGTGTTCGGATCAGATGTTCTTGCATCGTCGTGCGGTTCTGCACGAGATGCCCGGTGTCAAACGGGCGTCGGCCTTGGCGCTGAAGGAGGCGGGCAAGACGGTACAGGACATGCAGGCATTCGAAGTGCACGACTGTTTCACGATTGCCGAGCTGACGATTCTCGAAGCGATCGGGTTGTTCGAGCCCGGTCGGGCCGGTGCGGCGACGCTGGCGGGCACCACGGCGATCGAGGGGCGGCATCCGGTAAATTCGTCGGGTGGACTCAAGGGCAAGGGGCACCCGGTCGGCGCGACCGGCGCGGCACAGATCGGTGAACTGCTCCTGCAATTGACCGGGCAGGCGCCGGGGCCGCGTCAGATTCCGAGTAATCCGACCATCGGCATGGCCATCAATGTGGGCGGCATCGGCACGATGTGCGGCGCCACGATCCTGGAAGGGGTGCGCAAATGAGCCAGACCATATTCCCTCCGCGCATCAAGCGCCGTTCGCATGTGCTCTATCACCTGCAAGCCGCGCGTTTCCCGAGCGGCAATGTTGTCTACCCGCCGTGTGAGATCGACCCGTCCACGGGCGAAACAAACCCGGAGATCATCGAACTCCCGAAGACCGGCACGGTGATCGCCGACACGGTGCAGCGGATTGTTCCGGGCTGGATGACGCTGAACGGGCCGTACCATGTGGTCGTGATCGAATGCGACGACGACAAGCACACGCGTTTGATGGGGCAGTTGACCGGCGCCGACGCCAATGTCGACTACACCGGGTGGCGGGTGCAGGCGCGGTTCCGGCGGCTGAACTCGAACAACGACGATGGCACGATTATCTATGGATTTAAGTGGGAGCCGATGGTGGGCCCGGCTTTTATGCATACTTGAGTGGACGAAGTGGACTGAGTGGACGAAGTGGACGAAGTGGACGAAGTGGACTGAGTGGACTGAGTGGACGAAGTGGACGAAGTGGACTGAGTGGACTGAGTGGACGAAGTGGACTCAGTGGACGGCGCGGGTGCGATGCCCGCGCCGTTTGTGTTTCGGGGTGGGTGGGGCGATCAGGCAGACTGGGTCAGTTCGAGGAGTTTCAGGACGGTCCGCCAGTTGCGAAGAGTGCTGACAGTCCTCAGCCTGGAGTCGAAGTACTGGTTGGTGAGTTTGGAGCGGGCGGTGCCGTTGGGGAGGTGGAGGTAGATTTCGGCCCCTTTCACGATAAACTCATCCGGGGTTGAGCGCGCCGGGTCGAGCTCCGCAACCATTTTCGGTGATGGTTTGTCTGCGAGGAACATCACGTGCAGCCTGGACTCGTCCCCGCCGCGCTTGAGGAATGGATTGTTGGCCCAGACCGCTTTGAGTTGCGCGGCGGTTCGGATGATGACCGGCACTTCCAGTTTGAACCGTCGCCTGATTTGCGCCTGAACCTCCGTGCTGAGAGTCCGCGTCACTGCCGCCGTGGCGTTGAAAACCACATTGCCGCTTTGGATGTAGGTCTGGACCTCGGTGCACCGGGCGTCGGT